>DASVSS010000325.1:0-2445 GCA_036387945.1 Tepidisphaeraceae bacterium
TGGCGGTGTTGAGCAGGTCGATGCGGTCCAGGACGTAGCCGATCTCCGCGGTCGCCTTGGCTTGGCCGCCGCTGGGGGCGTCGGCCTTGTACGGGTGGCGCTTGGCGGCGTCGGCGGCGAACTCGGCGGCGGTCTTGCGCAGCGCGGGGTCGCTGTTGGGGATCAACTCGGCCCGCCCGGCGCAGCCGGTGTGCAGGCCGGCGAACAGGGCGGCGGAAGCTAATACTGCAAACGGAGCAAAACGCATCGGAATTCCCTTTCCTTGGAAGTGGGGGGATTATCGTCGCCCGCGGCGCGATTGGAAAGCCCCGCCGCCGCAGAGCCCGCCGGGGCGGTACAATCGCAGCGTGTGCGGGATTGGCGGCATTCTCAGTTTCGACGACGCCCACCGCGTCACCCGCGACGTCCTCGCCCGCATGGCCGCCCGGATCGCCCACCGCGGGCCCGACGGCGAGGCGTTTTACCTCAACCATCAAGAACAAATCACCCCCGCACGACCGCAGTTGGGAATGGCCTTCCGCCGCCTGGCGGTGCTCGATTGCGACGAGCGCGCGATGCAGCCGATGACCACCCTCGACGGCCGCTTCACGCTCGTCTTCAACGGCGAGATTTATAACTTCCGGGATCTCAGAAAAGAGTTGTCCACACGCGATCCTGGACACGTGTGGACAACCACCGGCGACAGTGAAGTGCTGCTGCACGCCCTGGCGACATGGGGCGAAGCCGCCGTGCCGAAGCTGCGCGGCATGTTCGCCATCGCGCTCTGGGACGAACGCGAGAAGTCGCTCCTACTCGCCCGCGACCGCATGGGCCAGAAGCCCCTTTACTTCACGCTCGGCCGCTGGTCGGTCGCCTTCGCCAGCGAGCCGGCGGCACTGCGGCCGTGGGCGGACTGGGATCAGATGATCGATCACGCGGCTCTCGCGGAGTACCTGCGGTTCGGCTACGTCGCCGCGCCAGGTACGATCGAAACGGGCATCGCCCAGGTCATGCCCGGCCATACGTTGCGGATCAATAATACGGATCGGGACGCGTGGGTGCAGACGCCTTACTTTGATCCGAACGCCATCGGTCCTGCTACGACGGGACAACGCCACGGGTCAGGCGTGGACGCGCTGATAGAATCCGCGACGTCGCCCCGGCATGGGCAAACGTGGCGTACGCGAATCGAGCGCGCCGTCGAAAGCCAACTCGTGAGCGACGTGCCCCTGGGTGTGTTTTTATCGGGCGGGATCGACAGCAGCGTGATCGCGGCGTGCGCCCGAAAACATGGGCCGGTGAAAACCTTCTCGATCGGCTTCGACGACCCGCGGTACGACGAGTCGATCTACGCGGCCGAAGTCGCCAAGCACTTAGGCACCGATCATCACGCATTCCACGTTACGCCCGCGGCAGCCGACGACTTGCCGAAACTCGCCGCGGCGTTCGGCGAGCCGTTCGGGGATTCGTCATCATTGCCGACACACTACCTGTCGCGCGAAACGCGGCGTCACGTGACGGTCGCCCTCTCCGGCGACGGCGGCGACGAGTTGTTCGGCGGGTACGACCGCTACCGCGCCATCGGCCTGCGCGTCGGCTGGCTGCGGCCGCTCGCGCCGCTCGGGCTTCGACTGGCGCGTGGGCACCCGAAATCGACACTCACCCGCGTCGGCCGTCTATTGGCTTCGGCGAGCGCTCCGAGTGCGGCGCGGTATCTCGACTACGTTTCAATCTTCACCACGCCCGGGCTAACCGCGGTCCTGCCGGACGTGAAAACGCCGCACGCGCGTTGGTTCGCCCGCGAATGGGATGCCTTGAGCTTCGACCACGACGCGACGCAGACCGCGCTGGCCATCGACCGCGTGGCCTACCTGCCGGGCGACCTGCTGTACAAGACCGACCGCTGCAGCATGCTGCACGCGCTGGAAGTCCGCAGCCCCTTTCTCGACCACGACCTGGTCACCGCCGCCGCGGGGCTGACGCGCAAGCAACTGCTTGGCGGGGGGAAGAAGCGCGCCTTGCGCGAGGCCTTCGCCGCCGACTTGCCGGCAAGCGTCTTCGCCCGCCCGAAGATGGGCTTCGCCGTCCCGGTCGGCGACTGGCTGCGCGGGCCATTGCGGGCGATGTTGCGCGACCACCTCTTCGCCGCCGGCGGCTTCGCGCGCGGGCATCTGGTGATGCCTGCCGTCGAGCGTCTCGTGGCCCAACACGAATCACGCCAGGCCAATCACGCGCAGCGGCTGTACGCGCTGCTGATGCTCGAACTCTGGTGGCGGACGCGATCGGAATAGGGCGCCGCGGAGACGCGGAGCAGCGCGGAGATCGACGCGGCGGCGGTTGGGTTGCCTGCGGTTTGGGAAACTGGATTGGCCACAGAGGCACAGGGGACACAGAGAAGGCACACGGAGACACGGAGGGAACGGAGAGGTGCCCATCAAGCAGAGGTTGTCCCGGCCGGCGTGCCCA
>DASVSS010000326.1:0-9326 GCA_036387945.1 Tepidisphaeraceae bacterium
GTGGCGCTGGAAGGGGCGCTGAAGCTGAAGGACATCAGCTACATCCACGCCGAGGGCATGCCCGCGGCCGAGATGAAGCACGGGCCGATCGCGCTCATCAGCGAAGGGATGCCCGTGGTGTTCATCGCCACGCGCGGGCACCAGTACGAAAAAGTCATCAGCAACATCGAAGAAGTGCGCGCCCGCGGCGGCGTCATCATCGCCGTCGCCACCGAGGGCGACACCAACATCACCCGCTACAGCGACCACGTCGTCTACGTCCCCGACACCCACGAGGCGCTGCAGCCGCTGCTAAGCGTCGTGCCGCTGCAACTGCTTGCGTACCACGCCGCCGTCGCCCGCGGGTGCAACGTGGATAAGCCGCGAAATCTCGCTAAGAGTGTGACCGTAGAGTAAAAGGCAATGTAGTGCGAAACGCGAAATTTGCATTGTCTGCATCGGCAGCAATCGGCTTGTGCGTCTGCATGCTGCAGCCGTCCTACGGGCAGCAATCACACATTGCTGTGCCGTTGACGCGAGACTTGGCTCACGGCCAGCTTTGGCAAGCTCGCAGATCGTTGACCATCCTGAGTATCGGCGACTTCGATCCAAAGTTCCGTGCGACCGCGAGGTACGCGATCGAAGCGGCGATCAAAAAAGCGGAAGCCGCGATAGAGCTGCTACCTGATCATCCTGTAGACATCACGCAGGACGAGCACGGGAGAAAGGCCGAAGAGGCGATCAATGCCACGCGATTAGTATTAAAAGTAACCTTCCAGGGACCAGCATACGAGGAATTCAGCCGAACCTCCCTTGTTATCATGTCTGGCAGTCAGCTGATGTACCGTTCGCCCGCCGAACTTCGAAAAATGTTTACCGCCGCCGGAGCCGATGACCGGACCTCCAAGGCGTTTGACGCAGCCGTTGCCAAATCGTTCGACAGAATCCGATCGCTCGACCGCGCATTCAATGGCGGGAAGCCTGTCGTAGACCCGAGAGGTGGCAAGGAGTACGTCGATTTGCAAGCGTTGATGCAGTCATACACGATCAGTGTGCAAGACGTTTTGATCGATGGGTTTATCGAAGCACGTGGAGTTCTCGCGCTCGAAGGTAAAAAGCGGCTCGACGATGCAATTTTAACTGACCATAAAGTTCATTAATCAACCCTATGTCAATTCGGCATAGCAGAGATGTCTTTTTGGTAAACGTTTATGCCGTTGAAGAATGGGACATTCGTCGCGAAGGGTACGCGTGGCCTAAAGGCGTCGCACTGCCGCGCTTCGATCTGGCACCACGGAAAATCGAACCCATTTACGGGAAGTTATTCTGGGCCGACAGTGAGCGGCTTACCATGCTCGCACTATTATTGGAAAATCTCGGCACGGATGTGGCGGTCAAGCTCGGCAGCGTCGAAGCGTAGAAGCAAGCGATTGAGCAGCGAGAACGCGATATCAAAGGTACACCAGCGACAGAGAAATAGATGTTCATCGAATCCCTCGACCCCCGCTACCACCTCGCCGGCGACGTGCTGTTCGTCCACGGCGCCGACCGCTCCGGCGGGTTCATCGAAGCCACGAACGACGCCCAGCGCACGGAGCAGCTTGCCAGCATCACCAATGCCTCCACGGCCGGCGGGAATCACGGGTGGAAGCAGCTCGCCGATCGGCTGCGGGGCGAGGGATATACGCTCACCGAAATCGACGAGCCGCTCGAGAATGGCGCGCCCGCCAGCGGGCAGACGACCGGGCGGGGGCTGGACCTGACGGCGGGCTTCCTGCGCGGATACGACCTGGTTGTGTTCGCCTCTAACAATGGGGTTTATTCGACAACCTCGATCGATGCGGTCGACGCCTACCTGCGCGGCGGTGGGGCGGGGCTGTTCATCAGCGACGGCAACTTCGGGTCGGACTGGCGCGACGCGCCGGCGTCGGACACGCAGTTCCTTTCGCGCTACGGCTTGGCGGTCAACCAAGACAACGGCACGTACGCCGTGCGGCGCGACGCGGGGGATTTCACGACGCCCAATCACCCCGTGCTGATCGGCGTGAACGCGTTCGACGGCGAGGGCGTGAGCCCCATCCGATTGCCGACGACCGCCCCCGCGGGCGTGACGCTCACGCCGCTGGCGCGGGCCAAGGGCACGACGTACGACAACAACGGTAGCAGTGCCGCCAACGGTTTCCGCGGCACGGCGCGGACGGCGGACGCGCGCGACGCGTCGCTCGTGCTGGGCACCGTGGGCAGCGGGCGCTTCGCGGCGTTCTTCGATCGTAATACGTTCTTCAACAAAAACGGCGCGGGCACGGATTTGTCGCGCAACAACAACGCGCAGCTGGTGAGCAATCTGTTCAACTGGGCGAGCGACCGCGCGCCGCCGGCGGTGGCGTCGTCGGGTTTCGACCAGGGCACGGGCAACGACCCGTATGTGTTGCGTTTTCGCCTGGACGACAACACCGGCGGCACCTTCACGCGCGACGACGTGCGGCTGCGCAACCGTCGCACCGGCGCGAACCTGGCCGGCAACCTGTGGACGATGGCCCTGAGCGAGGGCAACGGCTTCACCGACGTAACAATCCGCATCAATGCCTCGGCGCGGGCCGGGCCGTACCAGCTTCGGGTCGAGCGGCGCAAATTCGCCGACGATTCGGGCAACGTGCGGACGGGCGCGATCCGCTACGCCTTCACCCTGCTGCCGCGGGCGTCGTCCTCGCCGGCGGCGACGCAGGCGTTGCGACCGCCCGCGACGACGCGCGTCGCCGACGATGTGCTGCGGGGTGCGTCGGCCGATTCGTCCGATTGAAGCGAAGCCTCGTCATGTGCGACCGGCTCTGCTCGTGGCCTCAGGCGCCTCAGGCGTTGAGCCGTCTGGCGGTTTCGGCGGCGTAGCGGAGGACGGCGACGTCGCTGTCGTCGAGCGTCTCGGAGCGGCGGGGCATCACCCGGCCGGCGACGTCGATGGCTTTGTCGACCGGCATCGCCTCGCGCGCTTCCTCGGTCCAGAACTGAAAGCTGGGCACGACGTGCGGCACGCGGCAGCCCAGGGCGATCATCGACGCAACGCCGATGTACCCGCCGGCCTGCAGCATTGAGTTAGTCGCGGTCTTGGCGTGGTCGCCGATCACGCAGCCGAGAAGCACGCGGTCGCTCTGGATTTCCCGCCCCGCGATGCGCAGCTTGATCAGGCCGTAAGTGCTCTTGAGGTTGCTCGTCGTCGTGCCCGCGCCGAGGTTCACCCAACTGCCGATTGCCGAGTCGCCGATGAAGCCGTAGTGGCTCTTATTACTGTAACTGTGGAAGATGCAGTTGCCGATCTCCCCGCCCACGCGGCAGTGCGGGCCGACGCTCGTGCCAGGGCGGATGAGCGACAGCGGCGCGACGCGCACGCCGTCGCCGAGATGGCACGGGCCTTCGACCACGCTGCCGGCGCCGACGTTCACGCCCCGCGCCAGCAGGATCGGCCCCCTGCTGGCGTCGAGAACGACGTTGGCCCCCAGCGTCACGCCCTCCTCGGCGTGCACGTCCTCGGCATTGATGATCTCGGCGTCGCCCGCGGCGGGCGGGGGCTGGGCCCAGAAGATCGAGTCGCACACGAGCAACTCTTCATTCCACGAAATCAAGTCCGCCCAGTTGCGCGGGAAGCGCGTCTGCGGCATTGTCTGCGGCAGCCTGGCGATCTCCAGCCAGCGCGGGGTGCGGTCGTGGATGTCGTCGTGCGTCAGCCCCCGCGAGCGCACATAAGCGAGGCGGATGAGGTTGTCTTCCTCGAGCACGACGCATTCCTGCTCCGGCTCTTCGAACGGCGAAAGGTGCAGCGTGCGGCCGGCCAGCAGCAGGGCGGGGGCGTCGTCGAGCGGCTCGTTGACCGTCACCGGCACGCTCAGGCCCGGCAGCACGTGCCGGCGGACGTAATCAACCATCTCCGGGCGAACCCAAAGGCTCAGCCGCGTCGGCTTCGTCGAGCGTATCTGCTTTTCCAGCAGCGTCGTTGCGCCGCAGCGCATGCAGAAGACGGGACGCGTGAGCGTCAGCGGCAGGAAGTCGGACCAGAGCGAACCTTCATAAATGACGACGTGCATCGCCGCACAGTGTACACCTGCGCAGCGCCGGCGCGGCGCAATTGATGGGGAAAATGCACAGGCGTTTTTCGCGCCACGGTTCTCTCCGCGGCGGGGTCAGTTCACTGACCCCGCCGCGCGACCGCCCGTCACAAGGAATCGCGCAGATCAAACAACGCCAAATCCGCACGCGCCGGATCAGTGGGGCAGCGTGCCCACCATCGGCGCCACCGGCAGCGGCGTGCCGCGGAGATTATTGATGATCTCCGACGCCGTCGGAACCGCGTCCTGGCGGCGCAGGTCGATGCGCCCGCGGATCACGCCGTCCGGACCGACGACGATCACCACCGGCGGGCCGCTGATGCGGTAGGCCCGCGAAACCGAGCCGTCGAGGTCATGGACGACGCGCAGCTGCGGGCACTCCCGCGCCAGGTCCGATTGCTTCTCGTTCGACGGCCCCAGCAGCGAACCTACGGCGGTGTAATTAACGCCGATCAAGTCGATCGTGCCGTCGCCGGCGAACAACCCGCTGATCTCACGGATGCCGGGGGCATGGGCGGTAACGTCATTGCGATCACGGTCGGCGAAAACGAGCACGGTGACGCGCCCGATCTTGTGGTCGACGCTGAGAAGCTTGCCGGCGGAGTCGGGGAGATAAAACGGAATCGCCGCCGAACCCGGCAGGCCGGCGTCGGACACGCCGCGCCGCGTGCCGCCGAGAATGAGCACGGTCAGCGACAGCGACAGAATCGCCATCGCCAGGACAAGCCCCCCATGGACCCATCGTTGCGTCACCGGCATGCATTTTCTCCTGATCCAAACCGCAAAGAACGTCTACGGATTGAACCTACAACAACCCTCGCCACGGGCAATATAAAGCAACTTTCATGGAGGACCAATAACATTCCGCGGACTCCGCCGTGTTTTGCGCTTCAGTGGCTCGGTGGCTGATGTCCCGCCCGACCCCAATCCGCAGACCGCCGCCGCCTGCCTGCAATAGCGGCTTGCAACCGCCCGAGAATCAAACCCCTCGCCCCGGTATGCCGGGAGAGGGTAGGGAGAGGGCCGGCGCGTCTAGAGCCTGTTATGCACTTTGGGTGCGAAACAGGGCTCAGGCGCCCCGGCTTGGCTTACCAGACCGTGGCACCCGGAGCAGCCAAGTGCAGCACATCAGCTGAAAGTGCATAACGCGCTCTATGGGCTTGACCATGGTGAGGCGTCCGCCCGCCCCACCTAACCTCCCCCGCTTACGGGGGAGGATGTGCGCAGTCGCGTAACTCAACGGCCGTGTCATGCGCTCATCCCGCGTCAGCGTTACGCCCCGGGGGCCGACCCGGTTCGCGGACCAGCCGGTTGTCGGGCATGATGCGGTTGCCGGCTCGTCGTTCGGGCCGCCGAAAGGGCCAGCCGTGCCGCGTCTGCCGATCGAGGTCCGGATCGCCACGCCCGCCGATGCCGATGCGGTGGCGCGGATCTACCGGCCGTACGTCACGCACACGGCGTTGACCTTTGACGAAACGCCCCCCTCGCCCGACGCATTCGCGCAGCGCATCCGCCAGACGCTGGAGCGCGACCCCTTCCTCGTCGCCGAGCGGGACGGCGGCGTCGTGGGGTTTGCCTATGCCTCGCCGCGCGGGTCACGGGCGTCGTTCCGCTGGTCGATCGACACCGCCGTTTACGTCGATGAATCCGCGCCCCGCACTGGCGTGGGAACGGCGCTCTACGGCCGGCTGATCCCCGTGCTCGCGCGCCAGGGTTATGCAAAGGCGTATGCGGTGATCACCATGCCCAATGCCCCGAGCGTCGGCTTGCATGAATCGCTCGGCTTCCGCCACGTCGCCACGCTGCCGGCCGTGGGCTTTAAGCTCGGCGCGTGGCGCGACGTGGGATGGTGGGAACTGCCGCTGATGCCGGCCCTGCCGAAGTCGCCGGCCGAACCGAAGGCGTTTGCCGCGGCGATGATGACGGCGGAATCGCTTTAACGCGGTGGACGCCGCCCCCAAGGTTCGCCTTCGCCTTCACCAAGCCAGGCAATCACGGCCGGCCATGGCGCCTCAGAACCAAATCCCTCGCCGGCGATCTTGGGAGAGGGTCGGGAGAGAGCGTCGCCCGATGCGTATCATCAGGGGTATGTGCGGCCGTTACACCATTCGTCGCCCGGGTTTGATCAAAAAGCTCGTCTACCAGAGCAGCTTCGAGGAGTTCAGCCAGATCCGCATCGAGCCGCGCTTCAACATCGCCCCGAGCCAGTCCGTGCCGGTGGTGCGGCTGAATAAGGAAGCCGTCGCGGCGGTGAAGATGGTGCGGTGGGGGCTGATTCCGTCGTGGACGAAGGAAAAGCCGAAGCAGCAGCCGATCAATGCCCGGGCCGAGACTGTCGCCACAAGCGGCATGTTCCGCCAGGCCCTGGCCCGGCGGCGCTGCCTTGTGCCGGCCGACGGGTTCTATGAATGGCAGAAGCTCGGCGACCCGAAGCGCCCCACGAAGCAGCCGATGTACGTGCACCGCGACGACGACGACGTGTTCGCCTTCGCCGGCTTGTGGGAGCGTTGGAAGCCCGACGCCGATGCCGAGCCGGTGGACACGTTCACGATCATCACGACCGCGCCCAATGCGCTGATGTCGCCGATCCACGACCGCATGCCGGTGATCCTGTCGTCGGCCGACTACAACCGTTGGCTCAGCCGCGACGTGCCTGGCGAAGACGTGCTCGATCTTCTGCGCCCCCACGCCGTTGACGGCTTCGTGGCCGATAAAGTCTCCACGCGCTGCAACTCCCCCCGCAACGACGACTGCGACTGCGTCGCGCCGCTGGCGGAGTGACGGCGGAAAGGTCGCTCGTCATTCGCCGCTCCATATGGCGGCGCTCCATGGAGCTCCGTGGCGCTATGCGTGGTTGACGGGGCCCCCGAAAACGAAGGCCCCGCTGCTCGGCCGCTACCTGGCCCGGCAGGCGAAGTGGGCGAGCTTGGCGAAGAAATCCTCGAACAAAAACCGCGCGTCGAAGGTTTCGTATACGCGGATCGGGCGGTTTCGCCCGGTGTGGCGGGTGTCGCCGGAAACGGGGTCGTACTCCGGGGCGGGCTGCCAAGCCCATTTGCCGCCGTCGGGGTAGAGCATCGCGCCCACGGCCGGTGAGTCGCCGAGCGAGCGGTACTCGAGGGCGGTGTCGTGGTGGGCGGCGTTCCATTCGACGAGCTGCTCGACCAGGTAGCGCCCGAGCGGGCCGTGTGGATACACCTTCTCAGACAGCTCGGCGTACGAGACGGCGAACAGCGAATACCGCGGTACGGGATCTGCCACAATTCCATGCTCGAGCGCATCACGACGTTGGCGGCGTGGATGTCATTCGACAGGTTGTACTCAATGCCCCAGCGGGGCCGGACGCCGCCGCCCACCCATACGACGCGCACGCGCCGCTCGGCGATGCGCGGTTCCATCAGCAGGGCTGAGGCCATGTCCGTCAGCGGCCCGAAGAACGCACACCGCGTCGCACAACAAGGCCATCCCAAAAGTTGGCGCAGCGCTTATTCGAGATAATCCGGCACGGATCAACCTCAGAATCGTGGCAGTTGCTTCTTCAACGCGTGTTGCCGCGTAGCGTCCGTAATCGCCTCGCGTCTGCTGACGCGAACAACTAATTGAGAGGTCTTGCCACGGAACCGGTTGCCTGCGTGAACGACCCGTCGGGCACGCCTGATTCCTGGCGCTAGTTCGCGGCGCTAGTTCCCGGCGCTAGTCCCCGCCGCCGGGCTTCTTGCTCGTGCGCGGGCCGCTCTTGCGTGTCGACGCCCCCAGCGGCCCGGCCCGGCCGCCGTCGCGGTTGACCTTGCCCGTCGAGTACGACGGGTGCGTATCGCGGCGGTCGCCGCGGTGAATATTTCCGCCGCCGCTGCCGACCGGGCGGTTGGTCTGCGCCCGCACGTTGATCGGCGCGCTTCCGCCGGTCACGCCTTCGGAGACGGATCCGGTGGGGCCTGTCTCGAGTCGGGCTTTCTTGTGGTTCGGTTTCGACATCACGGTACTCCTGATCTGGTGTCGTCGAACGGTAGGCGAGGTGGACCGCGAATTGGAACGATAAAACCTTATTCATTGCCGTGCCTGTCGCGATCACAAGCGCGGATCGACTGGCTCACTCTCAAGGGCGAGAACGGCAAAAACGCACTCGTGCACGCGGCGCAGCGGCTCGCGGCGGACAAAGCGCTCGAGCGACTCGATCCCGAGCGCGAATTCGCGCAGCGCCAGAGATCGCTTGCCGTGCGTGCTGCGGTTGCGCAGGCGCGAAAGGTGTTCGGGGGCGTCGTACTCGGGGCCGTAAATGATGCGCAGGTATTCCTTGCCGCGGCACTTCACGGCCGGCTGAACCATCCCGCGCGGGCCCCGGGCGATGAAGTCGACGGGTTTGACGACCATCCCCTCTCCGCCCCCGGCGGTGAGCTCTTCCCACCACCCGGTGGCCGTCGCTTCGCTTTGGGCATCGGTGACGTCGACGCTTTCATAACGGGTCGTAAAAAGGGACGGCGCCAAGTCCGGGCGCGCCGTCAGGCGCGACAGCGTCTGCATGTGCCAGGGGTGATCTTTGTCGGCATACACCTTCCCTTCGCTGGCCAGCAAGTGAAACGGCGCGAGTTTAAGGTCGTTCACAGTTTCGACGGGCCAACAATACTGCCGGTATGCGTCGACGTATTTGCCGGCACGCTCGGCGCGGGAACGATAGCGATCCAGCATCGCCCGGGCCGGGTTGTCTTGATCTTCCAGGCGCGCCGCCGTCGCCTCCAGCGCGTCGATCGTCAGATTCATCGCGGCTTTGGCGGCGGAGCCGACCGCGGCGTACTGGTTCTTCAGCAGGTCCTGCGCCTTGGCCGACCACGGCATGAGCTCGCAGTCGAAGCAGAACCAGTCGCTGGCGAACTCGTCCCAAAAACCCGCGGCGCTGCACGCGCTGCGCACCTGATCGAGCAGGGCGGCTTCGACGCTCCGGTCTTCGAAGAATCGCCGTCCCGTGCGGGTGTAGACGATGCCTGCCTCGTCGTTGCCGACACCGAAGCGCCGGCGGGCGACTTGTTCGTCGCGGCAGACGACCGCCACGGCGCGCGAGCCCATGTGTTTCTCTTCACACACCACGCGAGCGACGCCCGCGTTGCGGAAATACGCCAACGCCTCGCGCGGGTGTTCCAACAGGCCCGGCTCCTGCGTCGTCTCTGTCGGCGACATCGTCGGCGGCAGGTAGATCAGCCACTTCGGGTTAGCCGCGAAACGGCTCATCACTTCCAGCGCGGCGATCGCGTTCTC
>DASVSS010000327.1:0-2067 GCA_036387945.1 Tepidisphaeraceae bacterium
AGGGACGATGCGGCCGCACCGGTTCTTCGCCATGTCCACTTGCAGAACGTGCGATGCCGAGCCCCCGAGGTTGTCCGATGAGCTGAAACGCGTGTCGTCGAGACGACACGGCGCAATGGCAATGAAACGTTCTTCCTGGGCAGTGGTGCCGACTTCGGCAGCCTTCAGCGGCACCGCTGCCATGGCTTGACAAAGAACGAGTGTGACCGCGGACAGCCGAATTCCGACACGCATATATGCCTCCTGTTGCGCCGAAGACCTGCCGCCGCACTTGGGCGGACCGGGGGCACACGGGCTGTCAAAAGACCGCCGGCATGCTGGTGTCAACTGGCTCGTCGCGAACTTCTATTGGATCGATTGGACCTGCGATGCGCAGGGTCGCACGGTCCAGAAGCTCCGTCAATAATTATTTTGTGTTCCGGCGCTACAACAGGGCCGCGCTGTCAAATACTGCGCCCCACCGCCGGCACGATAATGCGCAATTCGTCCATCAGGCGGGCGAATTGATCTGGGTAAAGTGATTGCGGGCCGTCGCATACCGCTTTTTCGGGGTCGTGGTGCACTTCGATCAATACGCCGTCGCCGCCGGCGGCGACGATGGCGCGGGCCAGGGGCATGACTTTGTCGCGGCGGCCTACGGCGTGGGACGGGTCGGCGATGATCGGTAGGTGCGACAGTTTGTCGAGGACGGGGATGGCGGAGATGTCGAGGGTATTGCGGGTGTAGGTTTCGAAGGTGCGGATGCCGCGCTCGCAGAGGATGACGTCGTAGTTGCCGCCGGCCATGATGTATTCGGCGGCCAGCAGCCATTCCTGAATGGTGGCGGACATGCCCCGCTTGAGCAGAATTGGCTTGCGGATCTGTCCTAAAGCGGACAATAGATTGTAATTCTGCATGTTGCGGGCGCCGACCTGGAGGATGTCCACGTACTCCAGCATTCCTTCGATCTGCCCCATCTCCATGACCTCAGATACGGTGGCCATTTCATTTTCGTCGCCGGCGGCGCGCAGAAGTTTCAATCCTTCGATGCCCATCCCCTGAAACGCGTAAGGCGAGGTGCGCGGTTTGTAGGCGCCGCCGCGGAGGACGCGCGCTCCGGCGCGGGCCACGCGTTTTGCGGTTTCGAAGAGCTGGTGCTCGCTCTCGATGGTGCACGGGCCGGCCATGACCACGACTTTGTCGCCGCCGATCTCCACGCCCCGCGCATTGACGACGGTCTTATGCGGCTTGAACGTGCGGCTGGTGAGTTTGTACGGCTCGCTGACCCGCACGACTTCCTGCACGCCCTCGAACAATTCGAACTCGCGAGGATCAATCGTGTCGACGCGGCCTACGACGCCAAGAACAGTCTGGTCGGCGCCCGTGGAGCGATGTACGTCGAAGCCGCGCGTAATGAGCTCGGACATGACGTGCTCGATGTTCGGCTCGGGGGAATGTTTCTGCATGACGATGATCATGATTTCTCCTGTGCGGTCTCGCGCTCGACACGGCGGGACTCGTCGATGATGCGTTCGAAGAGGCGGCGGATGGCGGTTTCGTGCAGCGGGCCGGCAGAGGTGCGCTCGGCACGGGCCAGCACTTCCTTTTCCCGCTCCGGCGCGTAAATGGGAAGGGAGAGCAGTCCTTTGATCTCCCCGATCTCGACGGCGTATTTCGCACGCTGATTGAGGAGCTTGACGAGCACCTCGTCCACGCGGTCGATGGCTTCGCGGAGGCGCGTCAGTTCGGCTTCGGCATCGATCTCGTTCATCAACAAAAAACCTCTTGCCCGGACGGGAAGAGGTGTCGATGGCCGTTGCCGTGGAGCGCCCCTTCGTCGTCGGGGCGTATGTTTGCCCCGCGCTAGCTGTAGTAGCGGTAATAAAACGCGAAGTAGCGCGAAGCGGTCATTGGAGTGTGCAGGGTAGCAGGGTCCGCGACGCGTCTGCAAGCGGTGGACATTGAACCGGCGGGAGAGGGAGACGACGGGAGGCCTCCGGCGGGCCGGTGCGACCGGCGGCGCTTGTTGGCCCAGCCTGAACGCACGCCTGTCTACGAAACACGTGTTTGCGCGACGACATGGGCTCA
>DASVSS010000328.1:0-7987 GCA_036387945.1 Tepidisphaeraceae bacterium
GTCGGCCACCTGGGCCACGACGCCGAGGTCGTGGGTGATGAACAGCACGCTCGTGTTCAATTGCTCGCGCAGTTCGTTGATGAGGCGGAGAATCTGCGCCTGCACGGTCACGTCGAGGGCGGTCGTGGGCTCGTCGGCGATGAGGATTTCCGGCCGGCAGACGAGCGCCATCGCGATCACCACTCGCTGCCGCATCCCGCCGCTGAACTCGAAGGGGTATTGCTTCAACCGCCGGCGCACGTCGGTGATTCCGACGCGGGTGAGCATGTCGGCGGCGATGTCGTCGGCTTCTTTTTGCCTGACGTTGCGGTGAAGGCGGATCGCTTCAGTGACCTGGTTGCCGACGGTGTGCACGGGCGACAGAGCGGTCATCGGCTCCTGGAAGATCATGCTGATCTTCCCGCCGCGGATGCGGTATAGCTCGTCGCTTCTTGCGTCGAGCCCGGCGATGTCGACGGTCTTGCCGCTCTTGGACGTGAACAGGATCTGCCCGCCCGCGATGCGGCCGGGGGGCTGGATCAGGCGCAGCACCGAGTAGCTCGTCACGCTCTTGCCCGAACCGCTTTCGCCGACGAGGGCGAGCGTCTTCCCGCGGGGCAGGTCGAAGCTCACACCACGCACGGCCTGCGTTTCGCCTTGCAGGCCGCCGAAGACCACGCGCAGGTCGCGGACGGAAAGGACGTTGTCGGGTTGGTCTGCCATTCGATCCAAAAATAAACCACCAAGAGCACCAAGGGCACGAAGAAGAAATGGAACTCAGAGACGTCGTTCCAATTCTTCGATTTCTTTTTCGTCTTCTTTTCCTTGGTGCTCTTGGTGCCCTTAGTGGTTCAAAAATTTCTAGCGCGATGCGTACGGATCGGCGGCGTCGCGCAGGCCGTCGCCGACGAAGTTGAAGCAGAGCACCGTGGCGACGATCGTCAGCACCGGTGTCATCAGCCAGGGGTAATAGCGGACGGCCTGCACGTCCATGCAGTCCTGGAGCAGCACGCCCCAGCTCACGATCGGCGGTCGCAGGCCCAGGCCGAGGAAGCTGAGCGACGTTTCGCCGAGGATCATGCCCGGGACGCTCAGGCTCAGGGCGACGATAATGTGGCTCGTGAACCCCGGCAGCAGGTGGCGGAACAGCACGCGGGTGTGACTGGCGCCCAAGAGGCGGGCGGCCATGGCGTAATCTTCTTCGCGCAGCGAGAGAATCTTGCCGCGCACGACCCGCGCCAAGCCCGTCCACCCGAGCAGGCTGAGAACGATCGTAATGGCGAAGTATCCCGTCAACGGCGACCAGTCGGTCGGCAGGATGGCGCCCAGCGCGATCCACAGCGGAAGCTGCGGAAGGGCGTTGATGACTTCGATCACGCGCTGGATGACGGTATCCGTTCGCCCGCCGACGTAGCCGCTGATCCCGCCGATCGCCATGCCGAACAGGAACGTGAAGAAAATGCCGATCAGTCCGACGCTGAGTGAGATGCGAGCGCCGTACACCATGCGGCTGAGCAAGTCGCGCCCGTAGCGGTCGGCGCCAAGGAAATGCACGGTCGGCGGCGTAACGGCGCCGACGGGTTTGGCGCCGAACAAGTGACGCTCCATCGGCACCAGGCCCCACAGGTGATACGGCTGGCCCTTGACGAGAAAGCCGATGGGAATGATCCCGCTCGGCTGCTCGATGTATGTGCGGCGCAGCGTGACGGGGTCGAGCTTCTGCTCCATCGCCCGCACATGCAGGCCGTCGGTAAAATTGAATCGCGGCAACTGCGGGGGGCAGTACTGATAATTCAAATCACTATGCACCGACGTGGCCGGCGCGACGAACTCGCTGAAGGCGGCGATCACATAAAGCAGGACGAGCAGGTTGAGCGACCACACCGCCAGTTTGTGCTTGGCGAAGTTGATGCGGATGAGCTGCCACTGGCTGAGCCGGGCGACGTCCTGCTTTTGCGACGCCCGCGCCAGGCCCGGCGACGGCTCGGTGGTATTTGGCGGGGCCGCGGGGGCGGTGATGGTGGTCATCGGCCACCTCCTTCAAAGCGGATGCGCGGGTCAAGCCACAGCAGGAGAAGATCGCTCACGAGCGTGCCGACCACGCCGAGCAGGCTCAGCACCATGAGCATTGATCCGGCGAGGTACATGTCTTCGTTGAACAAAGCCTGCAGCAGCAGCGGGCCGACCATCGGCAAGGCCAGCACCATCGACACGATCGCGCCGCCGCTGATGAGCTGCGGGAACAACCCGCCGATGCCGCTGACGAAGGGGTTGAGCGCCAGGCGCACGGGATACTTCATCAGCAGCTTCATCGGCCGCACGCCCTTGGCCATGGCGGTGGTGACGTAGGGGCGCTTCAGCTCGTCGAGCAGGTTGGCGCGCATGACGCGGATCATCCCCGCCGTGCCGCCGACGCCGAGAACGAGGATGGGGATCCAGACGTGCTTGAGCAGGTCTTTGGTCTTGCCCCAGTTCCATTCCGGCTGTGCGGCGAACTCCGGCGAGAAGAGCCCCGAGACGCCGCTGACGGCCATCAGCACCAGCGCCAGCAGGAACGCGGGGATGCACATGCCGACGAAGCCCAGCAGGGTGAGCACGTAGTCGCCCGTCGAATATTGCCGCACGGCCGAGTAGATGCCGATCGGCAGGGCGACGATCCAGGTGAAGACGATCGTCGCCAGGGAGATGACGACGGTGAGTATGATGCGATCGCCGACCATGTTGTTGATCGGCTGCGTCGTCTCCATCGACCGGCCGAGATTGCCCTGCAGCAGGCCTTCGTCGGCGGCGTCGAAGCTCGTGAACCATTTCAGGCCTGACCACCGCGCGTACAGCTTCCATTGCGGGTCGTCGTAATGAAAGAGTTGCTGCAGATCGAGGATCGCCTGCTCATTGGACGGGTCGCCGCTTTCCTGCAGCAGCATGAGGCGCGTGGTGAGAAAATCGCCGGGCGGCAGTTGGATGATCGCAAAGACCACGACCGAGATGATCGCCAGCGTCGGCACCATGATGAGCACGCGCCGCCCGATGAACGGATGCCGCAGCGCCACCAGGGCCAGCCCCAGCAGGACCGTGGAGATAACCAGCACGCGCACGACCGTGGCAAGCCTGGACGTCTGCGGCGCGTCCTTGGGCTGCTGCGCGCCCGGACGGAGCGTGGGCGTCTGGATCGACTTGACGACCTCCGCCTCGGCGCCGGGGGACATTCGCGGATTCTGAAAGTAGTAGGTTTCAATCCCCGCGTTGGCGGGTGTCGCAAAGACGTTGCCCCACAGCGCCAATTCCGGCACATTGCGCATGTCCTTGCTGACGACGATCGGCACGGGCGGGGCGGTGGCGATGGCGATCGTCCACAGGTTTTCCGCGGCGATGTCGGTGATCTGCGAAAACAGCTCCTTCTGCTTCGCCGGGTCGGCGGCCTGCAGCGCCTGCTCGTACAGGACGATCGCGGCATACATCGGGTGATCGCGCGGAACAGGGATGCATCCCGCCGCTGCGGCGTTGGGGTTGCCGTAGAAGCCGCCGCGCATGTACCAGCGGGCCCAGCCCACGGCGTAGAAGGATTCGGTGTTGAACGGGATGAAATACCGCGGCTGCAGCAGCGGCATGTAATCGCTCTCGCTGGACCAGACGTTGAAGTCGAAATCCATCGAATCTTTTTCGGCATAGAACAACGGCCGTGCCCGCTCGCGCAGGATCGCCCGCACGCCGACGGCGGACCAGTCGTCGATGATGAACTGCGCCGGGCCCGTGCCGGTGAAGCCGGTGACGTCGAGATAGAACGTCATCCGCGAGCCGTCCCTGAACCGGCGGAACCCTTCACGGTCGCGTTGCGAGAGGCCGATCGCGTCGAGCATCTCGTTGGCGCGCCTGGGGTCGTGCTCGACGAACGCCTTGCTGAGCTTTTCGCTGTAGTAAGGCGATTCCGGCCCCGGCTCGACCTGCGACGGCGTTCCGATGCCCACCTGGTCGGCGCGGATGATCTGTTTGCGGTCCAGGGCCAGGGACATCGCCTGGCGGAAGCGCTTGTCCGCCAGCAGCTCGGCCTTGAACTTCGTCGAGGCGTCTGCCGGATCGACGCGGCGGTTGAGGTTGGGGTTGATGACAAAGGCGCTGCGCGTCGCCGGGTACCAGTGCAGGATGCGCGTGCCGGCGAATTCGCGGCGGCTCATCAGCTCGGTGTAGTCGGTGAAGCGGATGTGCCGGCCCTGCATCGACACGCCGCCGTTGGCGGCGGTGAGGGCGAGCATCTTCGCGTCCTGCACGTCGAACTGCACGCGATCGATGTAAGGCAGTTGATTGCCCGCGGTATCAACGACGTAGTAATACGGGTTGCGAACGAACGCCTGCGGCGGGTTGCCCTTGAACGACCGGTACACCCACGGCCAGTGGCGCGGGTGCTCGGGGTTGCTCCACTGCTTCATGAATGCGTACAGCGCCCGCTTGCTGGGCATCTTGTAGGCTTCCATGTCGCGCTTGATCAATGCCTCGTCGCCGATCGCCGGGTCGGGGTGGTAGCGTCCGAGATAATGCCTCGGCGTGTCGCAGATCACCGCGGCGCTGGCGAGCACTTCGCGGAACAGCGCGTAAGTCTGCGGGAAGACGAATCGCACCTGGTAATCGTCGACCTTCTCCACGTGCCCGAGCTTGCCGCCGATCTGCATCCAGGTCGGCGGGATGCCGCTGAGGAACTTGTTGTTCGTCTCGGCGTCCCACCAGTACATGATGTCGTCGGCCGTGAAGGGCGCGCCGTCCGACCAGCGCATGCCCTTGCGCAGCGTGACCGTCCAGACCGTTTTATCCGGTGACGCCTCGACGCTCCTGGCGATGTGGTTCTCGATCGGGTAGCCCAGCGGCGACCAGCGCACGAGGAACGACCCGCTCATCCGGTAATGAATGATGCTGACGTCTTCTGGTGCATTGGCCAGCCGCAGCCAGGTGCCGCCGTACTTCCCGATGCCGTCGCCGCCGGTCATGACGATGGGCTCGTCGGGCAGGCGGTCCTTCACGGCCGGCAGCTTGCCGCCGCGCACGAGTTCGTCGAGCAATGGCGATTGTCCGACGGGCGTGACCTTCTCCTGTCGGTGCAGCGTCGGCGTGTTGTCGGGATCGAAATGCGTGTCACGGGCGCGCATCAGCGCGGCGACGTCTTCGGTCGCCGGCGGCAGGCCCGTGGTCACATCCGGGCGGAAAAGCCAGCCCACAACCCATAGCGCAGCGGCAAGGGCGGCGCACACGACAAGAAGACGTATCGCAGATCGCAACAGATTTGAGGTCACACCCGCCAATGCGCCGTCGATATTAACACGTCGCACACAGCGAAGCACGCCGGCGCGGTGCACGCGACATGGCAACGCTCGATCGCACCCGCATGGCGAACGCGCGGGCGCGGTCGGGGGCGGTCTATTCCGCCGCGGCCTGCGGCTGCGTAGCGGTGCTTTGGAGCGAGGCGGGCGCGGAATCAACGCGCAGCGTCGCGACGTATTGCCGCCAGCGCGCGTCGTCGCGGTCGCCGAGGTGACGCACGATCACCACCTCGAACCACGTCGCATCGATTGCAACGAGAAAGACGTCGCGCCGATCGCGCGTCGTAATCTGGCGGTGCAGCGTACGACGGCCGGCGAGGGTTTCGGCGACGTACCCTTCGCCCAGGAACTTGGCCTCATCCACCGCAGGCCGGCGGGCGAACGAAATCGCCATCGGCCGGCCTTCGGATTTCGGGGGGCTGAAAAAGAGCGAATCGCGCGCCTTCGGGTCGGCGCCGGAATAGCTCACGACCTGCGTCCATCCCGGCGGGCCGATGGCGGAAAAGCCGGCGGGGTGGCGGAGGCGATCCGCCTCCCTCGGCCGACCGACGACCGAGCCGAGCGTGACGTACAAAACAGTGGCGATGACGAGAAGCGCGACGATTAACAGACCGATCGTGCGCGCAATGCCGGGGCGGTGCATGGCATCAGTTTAATCGAACGCCGAAGGCGCGGGCGCGAGATTGCAGCCCAAACTTTTCGTGGCACGGGTTGGAAACCCGTGCCACGCAGCGCCGACATCGACCGCCGGGCCGGACGCTATCGCATCACGGCCGGCGGCCACTCGAACGGGCCGGGCCACCAGCGGTTCATGCGGAAGTAGTACGTCGCGTCGCCGCTTTCCGGCGCGACCAGGCCGCGCCAGCTTTGCTGCAGATTCCCCGCGTCGGGAAAGCTGACAGTAATGTCGTGCGTGCCCGGCGGCAGGGCGAGCGGGAGGACGAAGACGGTGCGCGGGGCCATTTCCCATTGCCGCACGTCGGCGGTGCTGGTGGCCTTGAGGATCGCGCCGGCTGCGATCAGGCCGGCGACGACGGCGGCGTCTTCGCCGCGAAAATCGCCGCGGCCGGCTTTGTACAACCCGTACCCTGCGCCGCCGGCGATCAGGCCCGTGCCGACGGTCGTCTTCACGGTGCGGATCGTGTCGATGCTCTGCCACCGCCGGTCGGCGGCCATCATCACCGTGTCGATCGTCGGCTCCGCGGCGTTGCCGAGGGGGTACTCGGCGTCGTTCACGATCACGCGCGGCAGCGGCAGTCGCCGCGCCGACGCCGGCGCCGGCGAGAAGCCCACGATCGACCCGTCGTAGTCGGTCACCTTCCGCGGGCCGAAGCCGAAATCCACCACGAGCAGCACGTTCGCCTCGGCGTGCTTCCCGGGATCGGCAAGCCCGCGCAAGCGGGGCTGCAGCCGCGCCGCGTCGCCGAACGCCGCGGCGGCGAGGTCTTCGCGGTCGAGCTTCTGCCAGCAGCGGCCGAGCATTACGTAAGCAAGGGCGAACGTGCTCTCCTGCTCGCTGTAGTCGACGCGCCGCTTATCGTCGGCGTAGTCGCGCAGCTTGAAGAGTGAATTCTCGAACGACGCCCGCGCGTTGTTGTAGTCGCGCTGCATGTAATAGGTGAGCCCGAGATAAAAGCTTGCAAGCGCGCGCTCGTACGGCTCGCCTTTCCAGATTTTGAGCTTCTCGTCGATCCACACCGCCGCCACGCTGCGGCCGCCGCTGTTGACGCCGCCGGCGTTGATGACTTCCCACGCCCGCAGGAACGCCGCCTCGGCCTCGGCCAGGTCGTACGCGGTCAGCGCTGCCGATCCGAGCCGCAGGTTGTTCAGGACGTAGTTTTCGTCGGTGTTCCGGGCGACGGGCTCGAGCATCGCCATGGCGCGGGGGAAGTCGCCGTTGAAGTAATCTTCCACGCCCCGGTTGGCCTGCTTCACTTCCTTCGTCGTCCCACACCCGACAAGAAGCAACAGGCCGCAGACGCACGTGCGCGAACGGACCGCGGAAAAGCCGCGAATGACGCGAGTGGACGCGAACGGCAAACGCCTTTCTTTATTCGCGTTCATTCGCGGCTCCACTTTGCCTGTCCCGACTGCACTCATCAGTCAAGGAATCCCTTCACGGCCTGCTTCTTTACTTCGTACGACCCGGTCCACAGGATGCTGCCGTCTGTCACGCTGCTGAGTTCGAAGACGCAGACGTAAAAGCTGTCGCGGCGTTTTTTGTCCTCGCTGAGGATGTTGCTGAACCGCGCCGTCAGGGCGTACTGCGGGTTGACGCGGTCGGGGCTGGGGCCGGCGTCGATTTTCAAGTCACGTTCGCGCTTCTGCAAATCATAGAACGCGTCGCGGTTCATCACCCAGGTGTATTTGCCCGGCGTGTTCTTGGCCAGAAGCGCCCGCACGCGCCCCGTGAACGCCACCGCCTGCCCGCGCGGGATCACCTCGGCGGTCAGTTCATTCACGACCGGCATCACGACGATGCTCACCGGCCCCGCGGCAACGACGCCATTTACGTCCGGGTCGCCGCCGATGCCCGCGGCCATGCTGTCGGTCATGCGGACAAGATCAAACCCCGTGAGGGCGGTCGTCTCCCCTTTTTCGACAGCGGTCGCGCAGCCGCTCAGGAGGAGTAAGCCGCAGATGCTCACGGATGTTCGCAGACGCAGACGAGCCACGAATCGCACGAATGAACACGAATGAAA
>DASVSS010000329.1:0-10037 GCA_036387945.1 Tepidisphaeraceae bacterium
CGAAACACCAAACCCCAAAACACCAAACCACTATGTCCCACGCAGCCATCCCCGATCACGGCCCCAGCGCCCACGGCGCGCAAGACGCCGGTCATACCCACCATGACCCGCACCTGGCCCATCACTTCGACACGATGGAACAGCAGTTCGACACGGGCAAGCTGGGCATGTGGGTGTTCCTGGCCACCGAGCTGCTGATGTTCGGCGGCCTGTTCTGCGGCTACGCCGTGTACCGCTCGAACAACCCCGAAGTCTTCATCAACGCCGCCAACAACCTCAACACCAAGCTGGGCGCGGTGAACACCGCCATCCTGCTGGCCAGCAGCCTGTCGATGGCCTGGGCGGTGCGGTGTGCGCAGATCAACAAGCCGCGCGGGCTGGTCATCTGCCTGCTGATTACCCTGCTCGGCGGTGCCGGCTTCATGATGATTAAGGCCGTCGAGTACGGCCATAAATTCCACGAAGCCCTCGGGCCGGGCATCACCAACGCCTACAACACCAACTTCACCGATTTCGAGCACCACGTCGGCTACAACAACCCGCAGGGCCTGAAGCAGCAGCTCGAGAAGGTCGAAAAGGCCAACGCCGCCACCTTCAAAACCAGCGGCGTCGCCGCCACCCCGGCCCAGCCGTTCGCGTACATCGACCCCCACGCCGGCACTGGCGACGCCGTCAAAGTCGACCACGTCCCCCACTACAGCCATAGCGGGCAGCTCTCGAGCCAGTTCACGATCAACACCAGCGCCGCCCCCCCCGACGGCCAGCCGGCCAAGCAGACCGGCACCTACACCCAGCCCTCGGGCGGGGCCCACGGCGGCGTGGGGACCGTCGGCACCGGATCGGGCGGGCATACCGAAAAAGCCGACTCCGAAGGCACGCAGGAAACCGGCCTGCAGAACACCGCCCACGCCCAGCCCGGCCACGGCCAGCTGAAGTTCGAAGACATCGAATCCAAGCTCAGCCGTCAGCGCCTCAATACCTTCTTCGGCGTCTATTACTGCATGACCGGCTTGCACGGCATTCACGTCCTCGTGGGCATGGGCCTGATCTTCTGGATCGCCTACCGCGCCGCCAATACCGCCCAGCGGGCGTGGATCCCGCCGCTCGTGCCGCTGGCGACGGCGGCGTACTTCATCTTCCTGTGGGGCATCGACTTTGCCATCCCGAAGGTCGGCGGGCTGATCCACATCGCCCACGGCCTGCTCATCGCCGGCATCGTCCTGGGCGTCCTGTCGCTGGTGTGGATGGCCGTCCGCATCGCCGCCGCCCGCCGCCGCGCCATTGCGATCGGCGAGTTCAGCGACCGCTACTACGCCCCCGTCGACCTCGTCGGCCTCTACTGGCACCTGGTCGACCTGATCTGGATCTTTTTGTTCCCGCTGTTGTATCTCATCCACGGAACGCCCGGAACGTGAGGATGGGAGTTGGTGGTTGGAAGTTGGGAGTTGGTGAAACGACTCTCGCTCACTAATTCCCAATTCCTAACTCCCTCTCGGCTGCCGACTAAATAGGAATCGCCATGACCGAATCCACCCCCAGCGTGTTCCGCCAGCAAGTCACCGGCGTGCAGGCGCTCGGCGCGACCCCCGCCGGCGCGGATCACGAAGAGCACGGCCACGCCCCGCACGCCGTCAGCCCGCTCATTCTCGTGGGCGTGTTCGCGGTGCTGATGGTGCTGACCGGCATCACCGTCATGGCGCGCTACGCCGACTTCGGCTACACCGCCAACCTTGCCATCGCCATCGGCATCGCGGTCGTCAAGGCCGTTCTTGTCGTCGCCTACTTCATGCACCTGCGGTACGACAACTTGTTCTACACCGCCATCGTCGTGCTCTCGATCATCTTCATCGGCGTGTTCATCCTGACCGTCTGCCTCGACAGCGACCAGTACAACCCCATCCTCGCCCCGGCCAATGTGCAGGCGGCGACGAGTTGAAGTGGAGGGATTAGGGGTCAGGGGTTAGGGGTTAGGGAAAGCGGTGGGTATTTTTCCTAACCCCTAACCCCTAACCCCTAACCCCTCCCTTTCACCCTTCCTTTCACTTCTCTCGAAACCCCGCGGCGCCAGCCCCCTAGAATTGCCTGTTGTCTTCCACCCAGCCCATTCCCCGCCGCGCCAACACCATCGGCATTTACCTGTTTCTGGCGTCGCTGGCGGTGTTGTTTCTCGCGAGCCTGCTCGGCTACGTCGTCATCCGCGTGCAGGGCGACGGCCCCGGCGTCGAACGGCTGGCGCTGCCCAACGTCCTGTGGCTCAGCACGCTTCTCATGCTCGCGGCGAGCTACACGATCCACTGCGCGCTCCTGGCCGTCCGCCGCGAGCGGCAGGAGACGTTCCGCACCTACCTGACGTTCACGCTCGCCTTCGCGGCGCTGTTCGTCGTCGTGCAGACGCCTGCGATGTCCGATCTGCTCCACAAGCAGCAGGCCCTGCGTGCCCAGCGCGAAGCCGCCGCCGCGGAGATCAAAGTCATCCCCCCGCACACCGCCGGCAGCGACGCCGACGAGATGTACAAGGTCCCGCGCTCGCAGCCGTTCTACGCCTTCGTGATGATGCTCATCCTCATCCACGCCCTGCACGTCGTCGGCGGCATGGTGTCCCTGGGCATCGTCGCCTACAACGGCTACCGCCGAAAGTACGACCACGAACACCACGCCGGCGTCCGCAACTGCGTGCTCTATTGGCACTTCCTCGACGCGGTGTGGATCATCATGTTCAGCGTGATCGCGGCGTTCGGGTGATCGTCGGATTGCGATCGGTTACACTGCCTCGATGCCTCGAACGTGGGCGGACCGATCGCTTCTGGATCGGATGGTGACCGCCATGGAGCGTGTGCGCGACCGACTCCGGCGATCGACCGCCGCCCTCGAAGCCGCCGGCGTACTGTATGCAGTCGTTGACGGCAACGCCGTGGCGGCGTGGGTCGCGACGATCGGGCACTGTCGGCAGCAGGATTTATCCGCTACGAGATTCAAGGAATGGAGATGTTCCTTGACGTCTCGGACGCCGGCACGCGCGACGCGGTGCGCGTGCTGATCGAGAACGAAAAAGTCAGGCCCGAATACACCGCCCCCACGCCAGACGTGTCCGATGTGGTCAAGCCGGAGATTTCCGCGTCATCGGGCTTGAGAACCTCGTTCGGATGAAACTGATGTCTTTCCGCATCAAGGACAACATGCACCTGCGCGACATGCTCGAAGTGGGCCTGGTCGACTCCACATGGACGGCCCACCTTCCCGCCGACCTCGCCGCGCGGCTGCAGTCGCTGATTGATACGCCCGAAGGGCGTGATGGATCGCAATTTTGCAGGGTGCGGTTCACCGCACCCTGTTTGGCGATCGGCCGTCATGGTGCGACGAATCACATCCTGCAAATTGAACAGATTCGCCTTATACAGCCCGAGGAACCGGCGCGATGAAGAAGGCACTCAAGCAGCTCTTGAACGCTCTCGACAAGCTCGCCGAAGGCGGCCACGACGAGGTGACGGACACGGACGTGCGCGAACAGATGCATGACGCGGTGTACAAGACGCTCGTCGAGCCACAGGCGGACTACCAACTGCCCGAGGAATTCGGGATGTTCTCTCCCGAGGGCAACAAGAACGTAAAGGCGATTCTGACGAAGTTCTTCGCGCACCCTGAGTTCGCGCAGGCGATGAAACTCTCGACGCCCAAGGCCCGGCTGGGCGTGTTTCAGGATGTGGAAGTCGAGTCTTCCGAAGGCAACACGTACGACGAGTACTTCGGGTACGACGACTCGTTCGAGTGACGGCCATCCGGCAGGCCATTCAACCACACGCTGCAGCGGACCGTGCGGGCGTCACGGTTCTCGTCGTTCGAGAGTACGTCCGGTGCCCGGCCCGGTCGCTGAACGTTGGTCCGTTAACCCGAGCCGGGAGTTGCTACGGACTCGATCAATCGCGCGCATCGTTGTGCCAACTCACCTCGCGGCACCCACTCGCTGCTGGCGTCGCTGAGCAGGAATGCGCCGGCCGCTTCACCACTCACCATGTCGAGGGAGTTGGCAACGAGGTACTCCGCGCCGCTGGCGCGGCGGCTGGCTTGGCCGATTTCGATCAGCGTCTCGGTCGGGACGTCGACTTCGAGTTTGAACTTCACCAATAGCCCGCGGTGGCCCCAGGGGTGGCGGAAGCGGTCGATGATCTTTTGGGTCGGCTCGCCGAGGACGGCGATGGCGTTGTGGGTGCTTTTGACTTTGCCGGCCTGGACGTTGCGGACCGTCCAGCGCTCGGTGCCGTCGGGCAGGGTTTCGCGGCCGTCGACGGCGAAGGTGCCGGTTGGGCGATAGTCGGCGACGGCGGCGGTCATGAAAATGGCGTCGTAGGTGCCCGGCCGGACGCGGGCTTCGAGCAGCGCCAGCAGGTCGGCGTGGGTCGAGAACGCATCGACTTTGATTCCCAAAGCGGCCGCTTCGGCGCGGTGGGCGGCGTTGCTGGTGAGCAGGTGGACCTCGCCAACAGCAAGGCCCGCCCGGGCGATGGCGAAGCCGGTATTGCCGGTGAAGACGTTGCCCCAGTCGCGGACGCGGTCGATCGCCTCGCGGGTGTTGCCGGCGGTGACGAGGATGCGCGGGGGAGGCGGCACGTTGCCGCATGGTACCCGGCCGGGGCCGGGCGAAAAGCGGCTTGCGGCCCCGCGGGGCAGGAAGGCAGGCCGGCCAGGGCCGCGTGACGCCCGGATTTGCTGCTATTTTCTTGCAGTGGTTTGGCGTGTGGAATATGTTAGCGCGCAAGGGACTGGAGTTTGGTGTAGGATAAGCCTGTTGCCCCCAGGCAAGGGTTGCACCCGACCCGCCCGATACCGGCTTCGGCCGGCCACAGGGGCACCGGTTTTCAACCCGTTTATTGGCCCTTTCGGGGGCTGTTCCTCGGGGACGTTCGTAGCTCGTTCATCGGTTTCGCATGCTTATTATTCATTTTACTTAATCTGCGCGACCGAGCGATCGCTTCCAATGGGCCACCGACATGGAAGTGACGTAAAGAGCGGCGGTGGGACAAGTTACATGGCACAGACACTCCTCCACTACGAAGTCCTGGAGAAGCTGGGTGAGGGTGCGCGAAGCACGATTTACAAAGTGCTCGACCCCACGACCCGCCAGACGTTCGCGTTGAAGCACGTTCAACGAACAGACGCCAAAGACATTCGCTTCATCGAACAGATGGAAGCCGAATACGAGATCTCACGCGCCTTCGGGCACAAGAATCTCCGGCGGTCGTACGACCTGAAAATCGTCAAGACTTTGCTTCTCAAAGTGCACGAGGCGTTCCTCGTGATGGAATACTTCGACGGCCTGCCGCTGGAGATCGGTCTGCCCACCGATCTGCTGGACGTGCTGGACACCTTCGTGCAGACGGCCTCGGCCTTGAAGGCGATGCACCAGCTCGGGTACGTCCACTGCGACATCAAGCCGAACAACATCCTGCGCGACCGTCACGGCCGCGTGAAGGTGATCGACTTCGGGCAGAGCTGCCGGGTCGGCACGGTGAAGGAGCGGATCCAGGGCACGCCGGATTTCATCGCCCCCGAGCAGGTCAACCGCCGCCCGGTGACGATCCAGACCGACATCTACAACCTCGGCGCCACTCTTTACTGGGCCATCACCGGCCGGCACATCCCCACGCTGTATACGGTGAACAAAAAGGGCGAGAACAGTTTCCTGCTCGACGCCACCATCCCCACGCCGATGGAGCTCAACCCCAAGTGCCCCTTGCCGGTGAGCAACCTGATCCTCGACTGCGTCAGCACCGCCGCGAGCAAGCGCCCCGCGGAGATGGACGCGGTCGTCCACCGCCTCGAACTCGGCAAGCACGTCCTGCGCAAAAGCCGCGACCCCAACTGGGCCCCCGACCCGTCGATCACCGACTCGTTGACGGAATCGAAGTTTTAGCCCACGTTTTCATGGCAATGCCTTAGAGCACCCATGGGCATCGACTTTTTAGATTGTTGCTTCCGGATCGAAGAGGAATTCGGACTTTCCCGGCTTGACCTCGACATTGAGAAACTCGATGTCCCACGCAACGAAAAAGGCACACTGATCGGTGCTACAGCGTCGGACGTCACCCGATGGGTGGAATCATCTATTGTCGCCCAAGGCAAAGAAGCACCCGTGGGCGTGTGGCCGCGCGTCCGATCCTGCATTGCCGACACTGTTTCGATCCCGCCCGATAAGGTTGCTCCGACGAGCCGGCTGATTGAGGATCTTGGTTTTACGTGACGAATAGATGGTTCGCTCTGTACTCGCATGGCTCGAACCGCCACAGGTCTGCGAGTACGCCGACCTTCGGCGCCCGGCGCGGTGGTCGACCATCCGCGGTAGAATGGCTGTCGTTATGACCGTCGATCCCAAGACGCTCGCCCGCCGCATGACGCCGGAGGAATACTTCGCCTTCGAGGCCACGTCGGAGACGAAGCACGATTATCTCGACGGCATCCTGATCCCTCTTAGCCAGCCGATGGACATGGCCGGCGGCACGTCCGACCATGCGTTGATCTCGATGAACGTCGGCGGAGAAACGCGCCAGGCCCTTAAAAGCACATCGTGCCATGTGTACAGCAGCGATTTACGACTGGGCGTGTCCCGTCGCTCGCACTACAGCTACCCCGACATCGCCGTGATCTGCGGCAAGCCGGAGTACGACCCGGACGACAAAAACAAAACGACTGCCATCAACCCAGTTGCCGTCATCGAAGTGCTCTCCCCCTCGACCGAAGCGTATGATCGGTCCGAAAAATTCGTACGCTACCTGAAACTGGCGTCGCTGCGCGAGTACGTGCTGGTGTCGCAGGACAAGCCGCACGTCCACGCCTTCTATAAACAGGAAGACGGCCAGTGGTTGTTCGCTTTTACTGAAGGCCTGGACTCGACGCTGCGGCTGCGGTCGCTGTCGGTCGATCTGCCGATGGCGGAGGTCTACCGCGGCGTGACGTTCCCGCCGCCGACCGCCCACCCCGACACGCCCCGCCGCATGACGCCCGAGGAATACTTCGCGTTCGAAGAGACGTCGCTGACGAAGCACGACTACTACTACGGCGAGCTCATCGAGGTCAATGGCGAAGCCGTCGCCATGGCCGGCGGGTCGATGCGGCATGCGTTGATTACGGCCAATGTCATCCGCGAAGCGGGCAACGCGCTCAAGGGCAAGCCGTGCAACGTCTATAGCGGCGATCTGCGGGTGGGCGTGTCGCGCCACGCGCATTACTCTTATCCTGATATTTCGATCGTCTGCGGCCCGCCGGAGTTCGATCCGGACGACAAGAACCAGACCACCGCGTCCAACCCCGCCGTCGTCATCGAGGTGCTGTCGCCTTCGACTGAGAAGTACGACCGGTCAGAGAAGTTCAAAAGCTATCTCGCCTTGCCGGCCCTGCGCGAATATGTGCTCGTGAATCAATCGTCGGCTCGAATCGAGTCGTACTACCGCCGCGACGACGGCCAATGGCTGTTTACCTTCGTCGACGGGCTCGAGCAGACGCTGCACATTGAGGCCGTCGCAATCGACATCCCGCTGGCCGAAATCTACCGCGGCCTCGATTTTCCGGTGGCCGGGACGCCATGAAACGGTTGGCGGCGTATGCCTGGGCGGCGCCGACGACCATGATCGGCCTGGCGATGGTCGCCGTCACGCTGCTCACGCGCGGCCGAGTGCGATGCGTCGACGGCGTGCTCGAAGCGCACGGCGGGTTCGCGACGTTCTTCCTCAACCGACTCACTCCCATCCACGCCGCGGCGATGACACTCGGCCACGTCGTCATCGGGCAGAACCGCGCGTGCCTGGACGCGACCCGCGCCCACGAGCGCGTTCACGTGCGCCAGTGCGAGCGATGGGGGCCGCTGTTCCTGCCGGCATACGGCCTGGCGTCACTGGCGCTATGGCTCCGCGGCCGGCCGGCGTACCGGGATAATCCGTTCGAGCGCCAGGCGTACAAGGAATCGGACTGATCATCGGGCCGTCTATACGCCTAGCGGATCGCGCCGTCCGTCGTGCTGCCGGTCGCGCGTTCGTCGCGGGCCTGTTCCGCTAATCGCGCGTCAGCGCCTGCGACGTCGTTGCCCAGTCTGGGAACTCGAATGCAAACCCCGCGTCGATCAACCGCTTGGGATAAACCCAGCGGCTTTTGAGCATCAGTTCCGCTTCGGTTCGCAGGAAGAAGGCGCCGACGTGCATCTGCCACCGCGCCGTCGGCAGGCCGATCGGGCGGCGGCGGACGCGGCGCAAGGCGCCCATGAAGTCGCGCATCGTCGGCACGTTCGGCGCGACGAGGTTCACCGGCCCGCTGATTTCGTCGTGGTCGATCAGGAACTCGATCGCGCGGCACAGGTCGCGCTCGTGGACGAAGCTGACCCGTTGCGTGCCCGGCGCGATCGTGCCGCCGAGACCGAAGCGAACGAGCCGGTCGAGTACGTCGAACGCCCCGCCCGCGCCGCGGGCCATGACGATCGCCATCCGCAGCGCGACGCGCCGCACGCCGGGTCCAGCACCGGCGCTATTGGCGCCTTCGCCGGCGGCAAGGAACGCGCTTTCCCACTGTCGCGCGACGTCGACGCTGAACGCCCATGTCTCCTGCCACCCGACCGCGGCGCGGGCCGGGTGGGCGTCGTCGGACGTGGCGGTGCGGGTGATCTCGCCGGTGATCTCGTCTTGCGGGCGGTCTTCGGCGTGGCGGTAGATCGTGGCGGTGCTGGCGTTGAGCCAGACGCGCACCCGGCCGGGATGATCGCGCAGGACCCGGCCGAGGACGCGGGTGGATTCGAGCCGCGAGTCGTAAATCGCCCGGCGATTGGCGGCGGTGTAACGACAGTTCACGCTGCGGCCGGCAAGGTTCAGCAGCACGTCGCAGTCGCGCAGCGCGTCCGCCCACGGCCCTGCCGTGCGGCCGTCCCAGTGCAGACCTCCGCCGGCCGGACGGCGGGAGAGCGTGACGATCTCCCACCCCAGCGCCGCGAAGTAATCGCGCACGCGCCGTCCCACGAACCCGCTTCCCCCGGCGATGCACAATCGCTTGGCCATCATGGAGCGCACGATACGCGAACGGCGTTTCAATGCTTTCAGAACGCCCTGTGCATCCGGTCAAACCCGTGGTGCTCGACCGACGACTTCGCGCGGCGCCACGATCCGCACACCCTTCACGTCACGGCCCGCCGTAAATGCCTCTCGATTGTTGCCGCCCGGCCGGGGAAGTATCGTGCGGCGGGGCTGTGTGTATCGGGGAGACGCCGGGATTATGACGATTTATCAACCTTCTGCCCGCCGGCCGATCGCGGACGCATTCCGTCGCAGCGCGGCGATGCCCGTGCGTCTTTGCGTGCGGCTGGGCATCCACGCGGACGCGGTGTCGTACTGCTCTATCATCGTCAGCGCCGCGGCCGCCTGGTGCTTCTGGCATGCCGGCCGCGAGCCGTTGCTGCTGCTGATCGCGCCGCTGTTTTGCTACCTGCGGTTGTGGCTGAACATGCTCGACGGCATGGTCGCCCTGGCCAGCGGCAAGGCGAGCCGGCGCGGGGAGATTCTCAATGAACTGCCCGACCGCGCCAGCGACGTGCTGATCTTCGCCGGCGTGGCGCACTCGGGTTTGGCGCACATGCCGGCAGGTTACTGGGCAGCGATCTTCGCGCTGCTGACGGCGTACGTCGGCACGCTCGGCCAGGCCGTGGGCGCCCGCCGGGAGTTCGGCGGCGTGATGTCCAAGCCGTGGCGGATGGTGGCGCTGCACGCGGGCGCGTGGATCACGTTCGCGGTCATCTTCTTCGCCAATGTCGGTGACGACCGCGGCCCGCTTGAAGGGCTGGCGGCAGATAATATCGAAGCGCTTCCGGTTCCTCCCCCACCGGGGGAGGTTAGGTGGGAATTGCCAGACGCCGTCACGCCCTACGGTCCGGGCATCCGTCACTGGACGATCCTCGACTGGACGTGCCTCGTCATCGTGATCGGCTGCGTCCAGACGATCGCCGTGCGTCTCGCCAGTACATTGCGATTGTTGAGGGATCAACCAGCTGGCGTCTCCGGTGTCGGGGGGGG
>DASVSS010000330.1:0-3948 GCA_036387945.1 Tepidisphaeraceae bacterium
CTCCCGGCCGAGACATGGTTTCCATATCGGATGAGCGACGCCTCTACATTCAAAAACCCGTCACGAATCGAACAATTCGTTCTTTCCCGGCGATCCGGCGCGGGCGATCGTCACCGGCGGCGCTTGGCGGCCTTGGCATTGGTCCCGGCTTTGGGCTTTGCGCTGGTTTTGGGCCGGGGCTTGGGGCCCCGCTCGGTGAGGGCGGTGATGCAGTCGATCTCCGCCTGCCGGTAAGGGCGGCCGTCGGGATGAAAAATCTCGTGGAACCACGGATCGGGTTCCTCGACGTACGGCCGCTGCCACGAATCCCACGGGTAATTCGTCTGCGTGCGCCCGGCGACGAATCCCCAGTTGTACGCCCCGACGTTGTACTTCTTCAGCACCGGCAGCACCGTTTCGAACGTGCTGCCCGTCCCGCGCGACATGTACTCGGTGCACAGGAGCGGCCGCTTGTACCGCCGCAGTTGCTCGATCCGCCGCTCGGTGTCGTCGGCGTTGCCGTAATTATGGAAGCTGATGACGTCCGAGAGCTCGACCTGCAACTTTTCGTGGGGCTTGAAGGTTTCGTCGCTCGACCAATCGCCGAGCCAGATGCCGCACGTCAGCGGCTGCGTGGGCTTGGCGGCACGGGCCCAGTCGAACACGCGGGGCAGCAAGTTGGCGACGAGTTGCTCTTTGCCCAACCCGAGATCGCGCGGGCCGTAGGACAGGCTGTTGGGGTTGTCCGGCTCGTTCCAGACGTCCCAGATCAGTACGCGGGGATCGTCCTTGAAGCGGTCGATGACGCCGGTGACGTAGCTTTCCAGCGCGTTGAAGCGTGCTTCGTCGCGCAGCACGGTCAGGCCGGGGGATTGCACCCAGCCGGAGTTATGCACGCCCGGTTCGGGCTCGCGCTGCTTGCCGAGCGACGGGAACGGGTGCCATACGCTGTCGAAGAAGACGAGCATGACCCGGATGCCGTGCTTCTGGGCGATGCCAAGCACTTTATCGATGCGGGCGAGGAATTTTTTTTCTTCCTGCTGCCAGAGCAGGTCGTGGAGGAAAATCCGTACGGTGTTGAACCCCAGCGACGCCGCCCACTTCAGTTCCTGGTTGATCGTGGCGGGGTCGAAGGTGTCGCCCTGCCACATCTCGAGTTGATTGATCGCAGTCCGCGGGGCGTAGTTGCAGCCGACGAGCCAAGGATGGCCCGCGTACCAATCGTTCGCCCGCTTCCGTGTCCATGGCGTTGGCATCGTTCGCACTCGAAATGAAGGACAACCGCGTCGCCGCCGCCAGCCTTGGCGAACTTGCGACGCGATTGATAGGCCGGCGCGGGACTTTTATCAAACGGACAGGCGTCTTTTCGCGCCGCCAACCGGGGACGGGCTCGGAACATATCGAGCGAAACATCGTTGACGTCGCGTATTCTCGTGGCGTGGGCGTCTCGCCCGCGTTCGCTGCGAAGCGGCGAATCATTCTTCCGGCTGCGCCGGAACGCGGGCGGGACGCCCACACCACGAACCGCGCCTGCAAAGAGAACAGAAGTTTTGTTCTAGCCCGGCAGGATCATGATCGGCCGATACGCGCCCCCGAAGGCGGCGATCACGATGCCGACGATCAGCCAGAACCCCGCCGAGAGTGATTCGCCCACGATCAGCCCCAGGAAGAACGGCCGCGCCGCCGAGTACAGTTTCGCCCCGCCGAAGCGCACGAGCAGCAGCTTGACCGTCCAGCCGATGAGAATGCTCGTCCACAGCACCGCCGCGGGGAACGTGCCGAGCATGAGGAACCCCACCGGGTGCAGCGGCCAGCCGGCGAACGTCAGCCGCAGCGCCGTCAGGGCCGCGGTAATCGCAAAGCCGATACCGGCCTGGCGGAGCGGGTTGTGCACCGTGTGGAACGTCCCCTGCTGGTACCGCGCCGACGGGTCGAGCAAAAACCACTGCGGCGCCATTTCTGCGCCCCAAAGGTTCATCGGCCCGATAGCCGCCTCGTTGGCGGTGAAGGCGTAGGTGTATTCCGTCCAGATCGTGCTGGCGAAACCGACGAAATATCCCACCACCAGCGTCAGCAGCATGAGCCCCAAAAACTGCCCCGCCGCCCGGCGTTGCCCGGCGAAAGAGCCCGTGGCGTCGGCGATCTTCAGCCCGTGCGAGGCATACACGCTGCTGACTTCGCGGAAATCGAACAGCGCCGTATCGACCATGCCGGTGAGATAAAAGCTCTTGAGCGAAATCAGCTTCCCCGCCCCGCCGATGGCGAGAATTTCCCACGGGCGGGTGAGATGGCCGATGAGCATGCCGTGCACCAGCCCGGTTTCGGCCACCACGCGGGTGATGACCAGGAACAGCGTCAGCAGCAGCAGCACCGTCACCACCGCCGGCCCCACGCCGCAGCCGGCGAGGACCATCCAGCCGATCATCACCCCCGTGCAGGCCACCAGCAGCCAGAAGGCGATCGGGTACGGCAGGTACGGGTCGATCGGCTCGCCCTTGCGGCGCACGCCCACGGCCTGCCGCAGGATCATCGCCCAATGCCGCCGCCCCACCCAGACGATCGACCCCGCAAAGGCCAGGATCGCCCCCCAATGCCGGTCGTACGTCCCGACGAGCATCGGATCGCCCGTGAACCCGCCGGCGGTCATGGCAAAGACCTGCTCGAGCACGAAAAACGCCCACAAGCTGAAGGCGATCCCCGAAGGAATGAAATACGTCGCGCCGATGACGATGAAATAGATCTTGCCCACGTACAGATCCGGCCGGGCGTAGAAGAACGGGGACTCGGACATCAGCCCGGACAGATCAAAGCTCGTGGGAATGCGCGGCACCGCGTCGGGGTGATAATTCGCCAGCCCGTTGAACACGTGCAGCACGAAGACCGCCCCGAATGCCACCCAGAACGAGCGGCACCCCAGCACCGCGTTGAACCGCCGCCCCGGCGTCGGCTGCTCGACCAGCGCCATCCCCACCTGCGCCAAGGGGAACGCCAGCCGCTCGTTCTCGGCCCACTGCCGGCGCACGAGCGCGACGATGCACAGCAGCGCCGTCGCCAGCGCCAGGAGAAACACGCCCCATACGAGCACCGGCCGCACCCAACCCAAGAACGGCGCCGCGCCGAGCTCGCCGGACCAGCGGCCGACGAACCCCGTCACGAGCGGGTCGCCCGACCACTCCGCCGGCGTATCCCCGGTGAAGCTCGGCAGCAGCCACGCCGGGATGCCCACGGCATCCACCACCGCGCGGTACTGGCTATTGCCCCGCGCTGCCCAGTACGGCGAGACCAGCATCCCCGGCAGGTAACGCAGCAGCCCCGAGCTCGGCACCGAGCAGGCGACGAGCGTCATCGAAAAAGCGATCGTCATCTCCCCCGTGCCCAGCACCTGCCGCGGGAAACGCCGCGCGATCAGCGCGTTCAGCAGCGCCAGCGCCATCGCGAACACCACCGCCCCCACCGGCAGGTTGTTGCCGACGAGGGGCGAATTGCCGAGCCGGTAATCGTTGTACGGCGCCAGCCCGCAGATCGCGATCGCCCCGCCGAACCCCAGCAGCACGCTTCGCAAGGTAATCGCCCGCCGCCGGGGCGGGTCGGTCGAGGTTGAGAGACTCGGGTCATCAGACACGCAGCACCACTCCGGCGAAACGCCCGCTTTCTTCTACGACAAGGTGCCGTCGCATGAAAGCGTCGCCGGGTAGGTAAAGCAGTGCTGGTCCCCTCTCCCGCGTACCCGCGGGGGAGAGTTAGGATGGGGCCTTTACGCAGACAACGCATTGTCTAGCCCAAGCCCTCTCCCTAACCCTCTCCCGGAATACCGGGAGAGGGGACCGGAGTGGGCGATCGAAAGGAATCGCTTAGCCGATGTGTGCTCAGGCCATGACTAAGCCATGACTAAGTGGTCTTCTTGCGGAAATGGTTCGGGTCGCGCGCGTACGAGACCGCCGTGTCGTACGTGATCTCGCCGCGCTGGTA
>DASVSS010000331.1:0-7560 GCA_036387945.1 Tepidisphaeraceae bacterium
ACCTGCCGAGGGCACAATCCAACGTGACCAGGCAGCGCGTCTAGCGAAATGGCGCCGGGACACTCCAGCCATTGCCGGATGGCACCGATACGCCCAGCGTCGCGGTCCGGACGCGAGCGGACCGCCCCCAGTAGAAACGACCCCACAATCGCCTGCCGCTCGGCGAACCCTCGTGCAGCTATGCAGGCGTCGAGCAGACTTGCGATCGCGGAGGCAGGCCACACCGTAGCGGCGTCGATCATTGCGTCGGCTAAGTCGCCGCACGGCAGCCCAACGCAAGCGCGCCAGCTTGAAACTGATCAACCAATCAGCCCTTCCACAGCCAAGTAAACAGGTGCGGAGCCTAGCTCGAAGCAATCCGCTTTGCGTACCGCTGAATACGCCAACGGAGACTTGACAAGTTTTGGTGCCGCATCAGTTCGGCTAGTCGGAGCGGCTGCGAAACGATACCTAGCGTTGTGCTTAAGTGCTGGCCATAGTATTTCAGCTCTGCGGCGCGCGAAGGGCCCTGCATATAGCTCCTAAGGTCATCAGCCAGGATCTCCTTGAACGACCCCCACCACCGCATAATCTCGATCTGCTTCTCATCTAGTCTTTCCGGATCGCGCATGATTTGCGACGACCAATGTGCAGCGTCTGACCAGCTGTTGAACGAAGGGATAGGATTAGGCCCAAGAAGTTCATTGTAATAGTCTAGTGTCAGTCGACGCTCCACAATCGGAATGCATCCATACTCGAGAGCCTCATACAGACGCCACGTCTCTATGTTTACGTTACCCATTGGGCACGGACAGAACACCGAGTCCAACAACGTCCGCATGTAGTCCTCCGCGTTCAACTTTCTGGCGTTTGGACCAATTGTGTCAATCAGGAGATGATGAGCTATCTCCGACATGCTCCGGGCCATCTGAGTGCGAGACGACTTAATCTCACCTGCAAACGACCAGCTGATGCTCCTGGAACTTGAGCGAATCGAGTAGGCGCCGGTGCGAGTTGTATTAGGGTAGCCTAATGGGATCGTATAAATCCCATTACCCCTCGCCCACCTAAATGAATGATATCGAATTACCCGATCGAAGAATTGATAGTTAGTGTACCCTCCCGAGAACCACTCGTCACCAGTATGGAATAGGGTAATGTTATCAGCATTGGCCCTGAGCTTTTCGAAGTAGCTATTATACTCCGCGAGGGGCCGATGGTTGATACTAACAACGTGAATACTGTCGCTACTCAGGTCGGTGTCAGCGTAGTCCTCGACTTCTTCAGTAACTAGATCACCTAGCAGTTTTCTAATCCAGTTCCCAACCCTGATGCGGGGAGCGTGCCAGACCAGCTTCATCTACTTATAATCCTCAGAATGAAAGAACCGCGTCTAACATAACGTAAAAAGCTGCGCTCTCGAACACCTATGCGATAATTGCTGCAGCCTGAACTATAACGTTGCGTAAGCTGAAGATCTGTTACGGTCTCACAGCCAATCTCTAATGGCCTTCCCTTCACCCGGAGCGGCACCAGCCCACTGACCACACGTTAATCGAATGCCAGCCTTATTAAAAAACCAAATGTCAGCGTTTAAGACCCCTACCCGCTCTTGAGGGCGAGCGTCATACGCAGGCGGTAAACCGAAAAGCCGCAGATGATCGAGTAGAATATGAGTCCTTCGATCATCCACATTGGCATCGTCGCCATATTTAAGACAAAGAAGGAAATGTGGCCGGCGAAGAGGCGCCAATCTCGGGCAAGCCCGCCTCTTGTTAAGGAAACAGCCGCGTTCAATGCAAAGAAGAGGCAAGTTATCAATACGCCAAGCAGACCTATCTCAAAAAGAGCTGATACTAAAGTATTATGAGCATACAAATCAAAGTACTGGGTCCACGTCTCTGGACCAAAACCGACTAACTTTTGGGTCGGTGTGCCGTCTAGCCAGCCAAAGTAATAGTTGCTCCAAATGCCAGGTCTACCAGATAGAAGCCGCCTGTACTCCATAGAGTGCTCACCGGGCGGCTGCAGGAGCTCGGACCCATAATCGTATGCTAAGCCAATATCACTAAATCGGTCACCTTGCGTAATCGCAATGACACCCACACAAACAGCCAAGCCCACGACCAACTGCACTCTAATCAATGCACGGTGGTGATTAACGAACGCTCCCGGAATTGCGCTAAACAGCGTAACGCTTAGAAGTGGAGCAATAGCCAGAATAGATGTCCTGTAATTGGCCAGGAAGAGTGCACCTGTGCACCATGCCACCAGGAGTAACTTAGATCGCAAGCGTAAGAAGTCGGCAAAGCAGACGACAGCCAACGCGCCAACGATTAATAGAGAATATGCTGCTTCATGATTGAAGCCCCCAATGTAGCTTGCTGATCCATCGCTCTCACCCCGCTTTGCCGCCCCTAGAAAAATGGAAACAATCTGGTAAGCAAGGGGAAGTAGAGCAACAGGAAGTAACAAGCCAAAGAACCTAGAAGGCCCTACCGCTTTCAAGGACTGAGCGACGAGGGTCGCAAGCACTATGAAATATACCAACTTTATCATCGCGCTTGCCGCGGGCGCAGGTGTCGAGTTTACTAAGGTGCTTACAAGCATAACTACAATCAATGGCACAGCCGGCCAAACTATATACCGCATGCCGTGATTACGGCGGATAACCAGCAACCCGCTTACCGCAACCAGAACGGAGGCAAGCGCATTGTAGCTCAAGCCCAACGGCGAAATACTATACGTGTACTGATGACAGGATGACAAGATGCTGCGAAGCCCAATCGCCATCAGCACGAAGGCAGCTGCAGCATTTTTGCTTCGGGAGGCTTGAACAACCGTTAGCACGGCTGCCAGGCCGCACAGCGGCAGGAGCGCCCAAAACGGAAGGCTATCCATCGTGCTCGCGCCGTCCATGTCTGCCCCCTGCGGCCACTATTCCTGAGCCGCGGGTTCGCGCATGCCGCCGTTATCACTGGGAATTAGCAGTGGCGATCGCAGCTGTCAAACGAAGTGCGCGGGACGCGAGCTCGTTATGGGCCTCGGGACGGTTCGGCGATTCCGACTTGAGCGGACGCTTCGAATGGGTTCGGCAGATCCGGTACTTGCTCGGCGAAATTGGTTGACGTGTTCCCCAAAGCTCTACCAGTCATAACTGGAGTCCGGGGTTGGTATGGTGCCTCTCGGGGCGGTGTTGCACAACCGCACCGGCAGCGTCGGCGCGCGTCAGCCCGCCTATCCCGCTATGCGGTCGCACGTGGTTGTAGTTGTCGTGCCACAGCCGCAGCACCGAGCGGGCGTGACCGAGCGACACGAACAGCGTCTCGTTGAGGCATTCGTCACGCAGACGGCCGTTGAAGCTCTCGACGTAGCCGTTATGCTGCGGCTTGCCCGGCGCGATGTAGTGCCACTCGACCGCCAGGATGCGGATGCGCCGGCCGCTGATTCAAGCTGCGTGCCGGCGAAGGGGGCGGGCATGCATGACCAGGGCGCTGTCGATTGATCTTCGCAGGCGTGTGATCGCGGCGGTTGAGAGCGGGGCGTCGTGTCGCCAGGCGGCGGCGCGGTCTGGGGTTAGCGCGTCCAGGGCGATCCGCTGGCAAGCGCTTTCGAAGACGGTGGGCAACGCGACGCCCAAGCGGCAAGGCGGTGACCGCCGCTCGGCGCGGATCGAGGCACATGCCACGGTCATTCTGGGTGCGCTGGAGAGGAAGCCGGACATTACGTTGTCCGACCTGCGGGATGAGCTTGCCGGACGAGGGATCGGCGTCAGCGTCGCGGGCCTGTGGCGCTTCTTCCAGCGCCGGCGGATCACGCTCAAAAAGAGACCGGGCATGCCGCCGAACAGGATCGTCCCGATGTCTTGAGCCGGCGCGAGGCATGGTTCGAGGGTCAGCTCGATCTCGACCCGCACACGCTGGTGTTCATCGACGAGACCGGCGCCAGCACCAAGATGGCTCGCCTGCATGGGCGGGCTCCGCGCGGAGAGCGCCGGGGGGCGCGATCCGGCACGGGCACTGGAAGACGACGACCTTCGTCGGTGCGCTCAGGCTCACCGGCATGACCGCGCGATGGTGCTCGACGGCCCAATGACGGCCGAGTGGTTCCTCGCCTACACCGAGCAGGTGCTCGTGCCGACGCTGCGTCCGGGCGATATCGTGATCCTCGACAACCTGCCGGCTCACAAGGGCGCTGCCGTCCGTGAGGCGGTGGAGGCCGTTGGCGCCAAGCTGCTCTTCCTCCCGCCCTACTCGCCGGACTTCAACCCGATCGAGAACGCCTTCGCCAAGCTCAAGACCCTCCTGCGCAAAGCCGCTGCTCGCACCGTCGATCACCTCTGGCGCGTCATCGGCGACTGCCTCGATGCGTTCACACCTGCAGAGTGCGCCAACTACTTCGCCGCAACCGGCTATGATGCTTACTGATCGAAAATGCTTTTCTTATGGAGGTGCCGGTCTTTCTGCGAAGGAAGACCGCTGCCGGCGAGCCGCGGACTTGCCGGCAGCGGGAAGGGACGGATCGCAAAAACGCTGGCCGTAACGGGCCGAGCTAGAGATGGATCGCCCTTCTCTTTTCCTGTGGCCTGAACGGATACGCGGGCTTGAAGGCCCGCATGACAAGCAGAGGACTTGGAAAAGATGGAGACCATCATAGCCCAGAACGTCGGAGTCGACATCTCCAAAGCGACGCTCGACGTGCATCTTCACCCCGCTGGCACCGCCCGCCAGTTCGCCAACGACGCCAAGGGCATCGGGGCGCTGCTCGGCTGGCTTGGAGGCCATGACATCGCCCGCATCGTCTTTGAACCGACCGAACCCTACCATCATCGCCTCGAGCGTCGGCTGGGCGAGGCCGGCTTGCAGCTCGCCAAGATCAATCCGATGCAGGCGCGGCGTTTTGCCCAAGCGGCCGGCACCCACGCCAAGACCGACGCGATCGACGCCGCCATGCTCGCTCGCATGGGGCATTGCTGACGCCGCCGGTTCGGCCGATCACTGCCCAAGCCATCGACGACATGAAGGAACTCCACATCGCCCGGCTCGCTTTGGTCAAGGACCGGACCGCCGCGAAGAACCGCGAACATGCCTGCCGCTCGCCGTTGCTCAAGCGTCATGCCGCCCAGCGCCTGGCGCAGATCGATCGCCAGATCGCCGCCATCGACGCTGCGTTGAAGGCCCGGCTGCAAAGCGAACCCGAGCTGGTGGCGCGCTTCGAGATACTCATCTCAATCCCCGGCATCGGCGCACTTACCGCCATCACCATGCTCATCGAAATGCCCGAACTCGGCCAGCTCGACAACAAGCAGGTCGCCAGCCTCGCCGGTCTCGCCCCTCAAGCCCGCGACAGCGGCCAACATCGCGGACGGCGTCATATCCGCGGTGGTCGGGCGACCCTCAGGCAGGCGCTCTACATGCCCGCCCTCGTCGCCACACGATACAACGCCGACATGAAAGCCACATATCAAGCCCTGGTGACCGCTGGAAAACCCGCCAAGGTCGCTATCACCACCGTTATCCGGAAACTCGTCATCCTCGCAAATGCACTCCTCAGGGCTAACCGACCCTGGCACCAAAAGATGGCTTGATCACAACGGATACTCTAGGTTCGTGGCTATGCCCATGCTGCAGATCGACTTTCTACGCGCCAGCAGACGAGGCTTTGTCAATGCGAGATCCGCACGTGGAGCCGTCACAGTACAACTTCTGCTTTCATGCAGGCATTCCGAAGCTGGTCACGGTAGAAGCCCTTGGACGACCCGACGATATAAATTCATCAAATCACCCGCCTGTTTTTCCGGACGCAAGGTGGAGCCAATAACGTCGCGTTCAAGCTCGGGAAGCGCCACTCGTTCCGGCGCTTCCATCACGCGCAGGCAGGCATCGGCATAGGCCCGTGCGGGAGCCTCCGGCGCAACAAGGAGTCCCCCTCCCCAGCGTTCGTGAATCTCGCCGTGGCCTGCGCTGTCGGACGCCACATACGGTACACCGAGTAGCAGCCCTTCGACTAATGTCCGGCCGAACGGTTCGTCCAGCGCGGGCATCAATAGCACGTCCAGCGCGGCCAAGTTGGATTCGGGTGGCAGCCGGAAGCCGGCAAACAGCACTCGCCCGCTCAACCCCAGGGTTTGGGCCTGCATTTTGAGCACATGCTCGCCAATGTCACCTTCACGCCCGAACAAGACGAAGCGCGCCTCGGGCCGCGCGTCGGCAATCAGCCGCGCCGCTTCCAAGAAAAAGTCGGGGCGCTTGCGGCTCCAGAAGTTACCGACAAACCCGATCAATCGTGACCCCTTCGGTGCGCCGAGCTCGCCTAGCAGCCCGGCACGCACCTGACCTGCGTCGATGGTGGTGGGCGTGATGAAATCGTTTATGCGCACCGTGCGACGGCTCTCCGGTAGGAACGAAAGATTGTCGGCGCATGCCTGCGAAATGCAGATTACGTGATGAGCAAGCCGAAGAACGGCGCGCGTTCCCGTTCCCGACCGGTCAAAAGCGCGATTATGATGCACGATCGGCCGCCCCACCAGCCGAGCCGCCGGCCCCCAGGCCTGCAATGCCGCCAAGTCATTAGTATGAACCAAAAGGCGCGGTCCGAGCCGGCTCAACAGTTGGGCTCGGCCCGGCGTACGAATAATATCGTACAAGGGCGGATTTCGTGATCGTGCCGGATCCTGCAGCGCCAGCGTTTCCAGACCTAAATCGCGCGCGAGGTCGTGCACCTTGGCGCTGCGGGGCGCGGCCACCACCACGCGTACCCCAAACTGAGCCGCCTGACCCGCCCCTAGCAACGTACCCGAGATGTGGCTGCCGCCGATCTGCCCAGTGGTGAAGGGCAGGAACAGCGTTTCGATAGCATTGCCGCCCCGACCAAACGACGGCCCCCCGCCATGCTCCATGTCGGAGCACCCCCTTACTGCCGGAACTGACAAGCTCGAACTTACCAAATGTTAGCGATTCCGGTCAGTTAACAGCAGTCATACTCATGGGAAGGTATGATCGCCGCTCAGTTGCATCGCAGCAGCCAGTATGTATCGGCCGAGCGGCTGTCAATGACTACCCGTGGAGGCCAAGCTTGTGAAGCTGGCCGTGCTTAGCCCGGTCTCGAGTCCGAAAATTGTCCATGCCACGGGCGAGAGCCCCGTCTCAAATCGGCCTGAACTCTGATGAGTTTGCGGCGGCTTTCGCGTTGCCACAGTTCCCTGGGCGCAGTCACTTCCGACTGTCCGGCGTACGCCTCCCGCCGTCGGCGGAGCATGCTTTTCCAAGTGGGAGGTGCGCAGCGCCGCGCTGCGCGATGTGACCTGCGCTGGCCCACGCCGCTGTCGCGTCGCTTTCCGATGCGCGTGTAACGACCCGCAAAATCAAGCAACTGAAGATTAAAGACGAGAAGCTGGTGATTGACGAGCGGGGCGTTCAGGGTCCTCGATTTGACATGCTCGCCGCTTGCGATGATCATCATCGTGTCCATCATGCGCGCGCCGTTGACGGCGGTCTTTGACGCACTTGCGGCATCGCTTCGGTCGTAGAATCCTTCATGACTTTTCGAATCGAATCTGGTTCGCGAGCCAGATCAGCTGCA
>DASVSS010000332.1:0-3788 GCA_036387945.1 Tepidisphaeraceae bacterium
CTGAACCCTCCTACGCGATGTCGGCGAAACGGCGTTCGACGCGCTTGAAGTAGAACAGGCCGACGATGAGCAGGACGCTGCACATAACGATCGAGCTGATGAGCTGCATCACCTGCAGCGGCTCGCCGGTAATGGCCCAGCGGAAGCTCTGGACGATGCCCGCGAACGGGTTCAGCGCCAGCCACGGCCGAAAGTCGCGGCCGCCCTGGATGAAGATCGTCTGCGGGTAGACCACGGCCGTCAGCCAGATGCCCAGTTGGGTGATGAACGGGATGATGAACCGAAGATCGCGGAACATCACCGTCAGCGCCGACAGAAAGTACGCCGTGCCCAGGGCCGCCACCAACAGCAGGACAAACAGCAGCGGCAGATAGACGACGTTCCAGCTCGGCGTGAAGGCGCCGCCGGTCTTGATGACGTAGAACACGATCATCAGGCCGAAGATCAGCGACGAGAAGAACATGTCGACGAGGGCCGAGCCGATGTTCGCCGTCGGGATGAACAACCGCGGCAGGTAGATTTTCGACAGCAGCGGCTGGTTGTTCACAAGCGACATGCCGCCGCCGTTGATTGCCCCTTGCAGGAACAGCCACGGCAGCAGGGCGGCGTAGATGTAGACCGGATAGGGCACGCTCTCCATGCCCGCGATCTTCTGCTTCGAGAATCCGGCGAAATGCCCGACGACCGAATAGATGATGACGCTCACCAGCGGCACGACGATCGCCCAGGCCGATCCAAAGACCGCCTGCTTGTACTTCACCTTCACGTCGCGCCAGATGAGGAAGAACAACAGCTCGCGGTGCTTGATGAGCTCGGCCCAGTCGACGCCGATCCAGCCCCTGCGGGGGCGGATGACGGTCTCGACATATTGCGGCTCGCTGGCGACCGACGGGGCGACGGCCGCGGGGGCGGATGATAGAGTCATAGAAGCTTGCGTCATAGATACCCGTCCGGCCGCAGCCACACAACGAACGCGCCGCGACACGCCGCCGCAGGACGGCGACGACAAGGGCGATGCATGCATTATCGGTTGCGCGGCGGTCGGGGTTGAGGAAAGCTCCGGCGATCCCCACCGCAAGTTTGTCGTGGCCGGCGCCTACGCCGGGGCGAACGGGGCGAGTTGCATCGGATTGAGGTGCGTGAGCGTCCATACACGATCTTCGCCGATCAGGTCGATCGCCCGCTCAAGGCCACGCAGGCGGCGTGGGAGGGTTTCGAGGCGGTGTAAGTCGCTGCCGATCAGAAAATAACGGTCTTCCAGCAGCCATTGCTCGGCAAGGCCGCGGCGGCGGGTGAACTGCTCTTCGCCAAGCGGCTCGAGATTGCACTGCAGTAGCACCCCCGCGCCGGCGATCTGGTCAATCGCGTCCGGGTCGTGCTGGATCGCGTGAATGCGCTCCGGGTGAGCGAGAATCGGCTGGATGCCTGCGTCCTTGATTTTCGTGACGCAGGGCAGGAAATACTTCGGCATCACGTCGGTCCAGAAATCGAAGATCGCGTACCGCCGGGCGTCGTTGTAAGTGACGAGCTCGGCGGCAGGGGTCTGGCAGAATGTCGCACTCAGGTGCATCTCGCCGCCGGGCAGGAGCTTTAACGGGATCTCTGCGGCCTCGAGTTCCACCTGCAGCGCAGCGACGCGGGCGGGGGTGTTCCGCCGATCGTTGTCGAGGTTTGGCCAGACGTGCGGCGTGCAGTAGCTATGCGTGTAGCCCGCCCCGACCATCAGCCGAGCGCACGCGAGCGACTCGGCCACGTCGCGGCAGCCGTCGTCAACGCCGGGCAGCAGGTGGGAATGCACGTCAATCCGGCCGATCATCCGCGCGATGATAGGGACAAATGAACGACGGCGATAATGCACAACGGAGACGCCGAGGGCGCGGAGAGCAACTCGGCGGTGGCAGGGCGGGCGCGTGATCGAGTTCTATCCGAAACTGCACACGCTGAACGACGGATCGTCGCACTTATGCCTTTTGCAGTGGAACGGTTTCCCACTCTATTGACGTACACGCGAACCGCCGCGCCCCACGCGCCGCCGCGCTGCTCTCCGCTTCTCCCGTGTCTCCGTTGTGCCCCGCTGTCGTTTTTTGGAGGCGGCCCGGTTAGCATCCCCGCCCCATGCGATGGCTGGCCCACGGGAACATCCTCTCCGCGGCGATCGAAGCGATCGCCCGGCACGGCCATGCGGTGCAGACGACCGCGGAACTGTTGCCCGGCGTCGAAGTGATCGACCTCGACGACCTGCTCGAACGCGCCGCCCGCGAACAGCTCGACGTGATGACCACCGACAAGCTGCTCGCTGCCCGGCCTTACGAAACAAAAAGCAAGTTCGCCCGGGCGATGGTTTTCCTGCAGCTCGGCGGCGGCGAAGTCGAGCAGGACGACGCCATCGACCGCCTGTTCGCCCGGTACAAAAGCCCCAAGCCCGGCATGCTGTACACCGTCACCGGCAACCGCGTTAAAGTCCGCCAATTGCCGGGCATCAAATAACGACCCAACCCCCAGGCCGCGTCCGGGGCCGCACCCGGTTTTTAACTCCTAACTCCTACCTCCTAATTTTCCTCCATGCTCCTAGTCACCGGCTCCCTCGGCATTGACACCATCGAAACCCCCGCGGGCCGGCGCGACGACGTCGTCGGCGGTTCGGCGATTTACTTCGCCTACGCCGCCAGTTTCTTCACGCCTGTGCGGCTCGTCGGGGTGATCGGCGAGGACACGCCCGCGGGCTTCTTCAATGTCTTCGGCAATCAGGAGGTCGACACGAGCGGGCTCGAAGTGCGTAAGGGCAGCAAGACCTTCCGCTGGCACGGGTCGTACGTGCAGGATCTGAACGAAGCGCAAACCGTGCAGGTCGATCTCAACGTGCTGGCCGAGGGGGCGCCCACCATCCCGGCGGCGTTCAGGGACAGCCGTTACCTGTTCCTGGCCAATACCCATCCCGTGCTGCAGCAGGGAATGCTCGCCAGCCTGCCACGCCCGAAACTGGTGGTGGCCGACACGATGAACCTCTGGATCGCCACCGAGCGCAACGAACTGCTCAAGCTACTCAAGCAGATCGACGGACTCGTGCTCAACGACGGCGAAGCCCGCCTGCTGACGGACGAAAAGAACCTCATCAGGGCCGCCCGGCAGGTGCTCAGTTACGGCCCGAAGTTCGTTGTGATCAAAAAAGGCGAGCACGGCTCGCTCATGGTCGCCCGCGGCGACGAGCCGTTCGTCCTTCCGGCTTACCCTGCGGAGAGCGTGATCGACCCCACCGGCGCCGGCGACAGCTTCGCCGGCGGGATGATGGGGTATCTCGCCACGCAAGGCCACGTCACGCCGGCGACCGTGAAGCGGGCCCTGGCATATGGGACGTGCGTGGCGAGTTTCACGATCGGCGATTTCTCGCTTGCCGGCCTGCAGGCGACCGACCGCACGCAGATCGACCGGCGCTGGAATGCCCTCAAGCAGGCGATGAGCTTCTAACGGACAGGCCCCACAGCAGGCGATAAAAGTGAAGTGGGCCGATGGGGACAAAACGATGAATTGGATTTGGTCCGAACTCTTGCCTAAGGTTTTGGCGTATAATAAGTCAAACCAAAGCCGCGGCGTTGGAACGTCCGGCCTGACCTGTGGTCCCGTCCCGCCCGCGAATCGCGTCCCTTTCGAATTTAATTTCCACCCGCCCGGTCACCGGCTCACGCTCGGTGCGGCTTCGGGTGGGTAGCGCTCCTGTGACGAAAGCAAATCCAATTACCGTTACCTCCGACACAACATCCGTTCTGACCGCGCCCCGGCAACACCGGCCG
>DASVSS010000333.1:0-6389 GCA_036387945.1 Tepidisphaeraceae bacterium
GCCCGGCGTCGATCAGCACGCGTTCAATGTCGGCCTTCATGGCCGAAGTCTACCGGGCACGCCGGGGCCGGGAAAGCCGAGGCCCGCCCGCCCCGCGGCGGCGGGCGGGGGTTATCGGCCGCGGGGGGCGCGGATCGGCGGGGCAAAAGCGTTGCCCGGCGACGGGATTTGTGTCACACTTCCCCGCCCAAGAACTTGCCATGCTCCTCCAGACCAACAGCTACATCGTCCCGAAGGAAAAGCGTGCCGAGCACAAGCACCTGATGCAGCGGTTCCGGCAGGTGCTGGCGAAGATCGGCTGCGACCATTTCGAAGTCTTCGAGCAGGTCGGCGCCAACTGGGCCGGCGGCGAAACGAGCGGGCGGTTCGTGCAGCTCATGAAATTCCGCGACCGCAAGCACTGCCAGTCGGTGCAGCAGTCCGAGCGCAGCGACCCGGCGGCGCAGGCGCTGGTCCGCGATTTCTGCGAGCTGATCAACTTCCCCTACCAGGAACAGCAGGGCCTGTTCGCCCACGGGTATTACAACGCGGTCATCGAGCCGATCAAGCCGCGGGCCGCAGGCCCGGCGCAGGCTGCGGCCAAGACGGCGGGTGTCGAGGCCGGAGTCGAGGCGGCGGGCGAGGAATCGCTGATCGAAACCGACCCGGACCTGCTTTCGGAGCACGCCGACGAAGAAGCCGGCACGCGGTAGGCCGGCGGACGCGCGGCTTTCAATTATCTGATTCTTGATCGGTGAGCCATGAGAACGACGCTCCGGGCCATTCTGCTGCTGTTCGCCTGCGGGGGCTGGCTGCTGGCGGCCGCGGCGCTGCACGTCGTGCGGTACGCCGACGACCGCATCGGCATCGTGCCGAAAAACCGCCTCGGAGTTACCGACACCTACGTCGACACCCGCGCCTGGACGCCCGGCGACAACGAGCAGCACGCCGACTTCGTCGCCCGGCTGACGGAATCGGAAAAAACACACTGGCTTGTGCCCGCCACGCAGCCGGAGATCCCGGGCCCGACGCCCGCGAAAGAGCCTGCCGCGCGACCGCCGGCCCGCGCGCCGCAGAAGCCGCCGTCGCGGTAGGGCCCCCGCGGGCGTGTCGTGCGGCCGGACGGTCTTTGACACCGCCGGCGCGGGCTGATTTAATACGCGAGTCCGGCGGAGATTCTCGCACCATTGGCACTCAATCAGGGTCGTTCCATGTCCAAGACAAGTCTTGCTCTCGGTCTGCTGTTGGTTTCGTTGTCGGCCGTCGGCTGCGCCCGCCCCGGCGAGATCGGCTGGACACCGGCCTACAGCACCGGCGAACGCTTCGGCCAGATCGCCCGCAACTGGGATCTCGAAGGCAAGCAAACCCAGGACGACATCGATCACATCCTGCTGTTGCGCCCCGTCAGCCAGCTCACCGAATGGAACATGCGCTAGGCTTATCAGCGAGCCCGCTTCAGCGGCCGGCCCGGGCAGGCGCGGACGATCAAGTCCCCGTCCCACCCAACGCGGCGTCCTGCTGCGTAACCCGCCTACGACACCATCCGGTACTCGCGCCGCGCCGGCCGGCGCCACCGCGTCAAGCGGACATTGCGCGTCGAGGCTTCGCGCAGGCGCACGAGGTACTCGCTCAAGTCGTTTTCCGCGAACTGCTGGAGAAAAATCTCCGTGGCGTGTTCGTTCAGCTCGCGGATCGCGTCGATCAGTTGACGTTTATTCATGGCGTTACTACTTTCGCTTTTTCGGCGTCACACAGGTCCGTGGCCGCGCTCGGCCGGACCATCATCGGACCGATAATCCGTTTATCTTGAGCCCCACATGAGTGAAACGCCCCCGCAAGTCGGCCCCCCGCCCGCCCCGGGCCATCTCGACCGGCTCGGCCAGCTCCACCGCATGTCGCGCACCGCCGGCCTGGGCAGCACCGATTACGCGGCCGTCAACACCGCCGCCGTGCTGGCGACGATCCTCGGCCTGTTGAGCGCGCTGTCGCTCATTACGCCCGTTTTCCTGTTCCTGCCCCTGGCCGGCCTGGTGGTGTCTGCGATCGCGCTCCAACAGGTCCGCGGCTCGAACGGCACGCAAACTGGAATGCTGCTGGCGGTGCTGGGACTGATTCTCTGCCTCGGATTCGCCGCCACGACCGGCGGCAAAGCGCTGCTCGCTTACCGGGCCGGCGTCGCTGACGAGAAGATGCTCACCGACGTCACGCGCTCCTTCGCAAAGCACTTGCAGGACCGCCAGCCGCTGGCGGCTTACGAAACGTTCGACAGCCGTCTGAAGGAATCAGTCAGCGGCACGCAGTTCGAAAACTTCGTCATCAACGAACTCCTCGCCCGGCTCGGCAGCGTCAAAGGCGTCACGCCGCCGGTGTTGTATGAGTTCCAGGACGACCCCGAATCCGACGGCCGCCTGGCTGTGGGCATGGCGCAACTGGACATGGAGCGCGTGCCCGGCAACCAGCCGCTCAAGGTGGAATTACGCTTTCGCCGCACCGGCGGGATTTGGCGGATCGCAAATGTCCCCGACTGGGTGACGGCCATTCAATCCCGCACCGGCGCGGGTGCCCCCGGCGGCCCGCCCGGCCAGGCAGGTCCGCCGGGGATGTAGGCCTGCGGCTTGTGGCGCACAAGGCGTTCTCCGCGACGGGTGCGACGGGTGCCACGGTTCGGTACCCAGACCAAGGAGCGGTCCGAGCCGGCTTGGCCGATCCGGCGTCGGTTTTCACGCGCCGTTCGCGCCGATTTCCACCTCCACTCATTTTTCCGAATGAATGAGCCGATAAGGCGTGTAAGCGGACTTCGCGCCGCCCATCATGGCTTACTGCCCCCGACTACTTCGATGGTGCCTCGGCGTCTTTGCCGCGGCGGCGGTGTCGGCGGGTTGCGCCGGAGAAGCCGTCACCAGCCGGCCGGGCGCCACCGACGCACCGGCGCCGCCCAGCGGCGACGCGATGACGGTCGCCATGCAGCAGGAGATTGGCGCGCCGCTCCCAGCCGCCAACGTCTTCGGCGAACTGCCGAACACGCCGACCGACCCGCGGGCCGGCGCGAGCGAATTCGGATTCCAGCAGCACACGTTCGTCGACGAAGGGTACGACGCCGAGCCGTCGGTCAGCCCCGACGGCAAGGCTGTCGCCTTTAGCAGCACGCGGCACTCGCCCACGACCGACATCTACCTCCAGCGGGTCGACGGCCTGGCCGTGACGCAACTCACCAGCGACGCCGCCGACGACGCTTTCCCGACCTTCTCCCCCGACGGCCAGCGCATCGCTTTCGCCAGCAACCGCAGCGGCTCGTGGGACATCTTCATGATGGACCGCACGGGCAAGAACATCACCCAGATCACCAGCGGCACTGCGCACGACATGCACCCGTCGTTCAGCCCCGACGGCCTGCGCATGGTCTATTGCAGCCTCAACTCCCGCGGCCAGTGGGAGCTGTGGACCGTCGACCTGACGACGAACGAACGCAAGCAGATCGGCTACGGCCTGTTCCCGACGTACGGGCCGCGGCGAGACAAGGACGTCATCGCCTTTCAGCGTGCCCGCAACCGCGGCGGCAGGTGGTTCAGCATCTGGACGGCCGAACTCATCGACGGCGAAGCGCGGTCGATCACCGAAGTGACCGTGAGCACCAATGCCGCGGTCGTGAGCCCGAGCTGGTCGCCCGATGGCAAGCAGATCGCCTTTGCGACGATCGTCGAGCCCAACAGCGTCGACGCCAAAGGCAAACCGATGGGCCAGCAGGACGTCTGGACGGTCGCCGCCGACGGCACCGGCCGTCACCGCCTCACCGACGGCAAAGGAGTCAGCAACACCCCGTGCTGGGCGGCGGACGGACGAATCTTCTTCGTCAGCAACCGCGGCGGCACGGACGCGATCTGGAGCGTGGGCGCGGCGACGAAGAACTTCTCGACCGCGGCAGTTCCGAAAGAATGAATGGTTGGTGTTTTGGTGTTTGATGTTTTGGTATTTGGGCGGGCGTTTCCACCGAGGCACGCCTGAACAAAACACCAAAACACCAAATACCTAAACAACAACCAAGCTCCATGGAGGGAGCCATGTGCAATTCGCGATGGATCGCGATCCGTTCAATTCTGCTCGCCGCCTGTCTTAGCGGCGGCTGCGCCGAGAAGGCTAAGCAGTACGGCCGCGAGCGGCAGCTGGCGATGCCGGGGCCGCAGACGCGCGTATGGGCGGTGGCGCCGGTCATCAATCTTTCCGGCCAGCGCGGCGTCGACCCGCTGTTGCAGGCGGACCTGCTTTACCAGCAGTTGCAGACGGTGCAGGGCCTGACGGTCATTCCCGTCGACAAAGTCGCCCAGGTGTATGCGGCGCTTCGGATCGAGCGGGTGCAGACGCCGGAGCAGGCGTTCGCGGTGATCGAGACGCTCGGTTGCGAGGGGCTGATCGTGGGCACGGTCACGCAGTTCGACCCGTACAACCCGCCGAAGTTCGGCGGCAGTCTGCAACTGTTCGAGAAGCCCGGAGGCTACACCCGCCCGCCGCCGCCGGACGTGCGCGACCTGATCAATTCCGCCGCACCGCCGCCGACCGAGTCGCTGCCCGAAGCGCCGCAGTTCGTGCAGGTGGTGGGGATGTACGACGCGGTCAACGGCACGGTGCGCGACGCGGTCCTGGACTACGCCGCCGGCCGGCACGAGCCGGTGGGGCCGATGGCCGAGCGGGAGTACTTCGCGTCGATGGAGCGATACGCGGGATTTTCGTGGCACACGCTCACGGAACAACTTTTAGTCCGAATCCGAAACGGTCGATAATAAAACATCCGGACGAAGCCGACAGGACCGAACCCGTCCCCGACGCGAGCCCCCGACGAGCGGCATGGTCACTTCAGCGACCATGAATGACCGCGAACATCGTGATCGTAGTAAACGCGAGCAAATCATGGCGAACGAACCCAAAACGCTGTCGCTCTCCAAAGGCAAACACCATTACTGCTTCCGCTACGACGCGGGACAGGAGAGCCACGTGCTCGACACGCTCGTCGAAATGGTGCATCGGCGCGACCTTTCGTTCGACTGGTTCGACGCCGCGGTGCTCAGTCACCAGCTCGGCCAGCATTTGGCCAAAGAATTGAAGACCCTTTTGCCGAAAAAAGCTGCGTAGGAGTTATCGCCCTTGACGCCGCTCATCGCGGGCGTCGGCCACGCGAAGCGACGCGGGGGAGGTCGGGGCGGCAATCATTTCGGTTTTCGTGAGCTGAGGATCGGCTCATGCTTCGTCGGCCCGCGCCGCGGGCCGCACACTTGGAACACTGACGGTGCATGGCGATCCTTTTATGAACGACCCAACCAGTTCACTCCCGACTTCCACAATGGCCCCGGCGGGCGCCGACGAGAAATCGTTCTGCCCGCTCGTGAAGTCGTTCCTCGACTACCTCAAGCTCGAACGCCACTTCAGCGACTACACGGTGCGCTCGTACGGCGCCGACCTGCAGCAGTTCGGCCAGTTCATCGGCGGCAACATCGGCACGGCGTTCGCCAATGCCGAGCGCGTCGGCCTGGCGAGTGAGCCGCTCGACGCCAAGTTCGTCCGCTGCGAAACGCTGACGATCCGCGAGTTCCTCGCCTACCTCACGGCCCAGAACTACACCAAGAGCACGACGGCCCGCAAGCTCGCGACGCTGCGCTCGTTCTACAAGTACGTCATCCGCCGCGGGCTCGTCAGCGCCAATCCGCTGAGCACCATCCGCACGCCCAAGCAGGAACGCCGCCTGCCCAAGTGCCTGGAGCTGGACCAGGTGCAGAAGCTGCTCGACGCCCCGGGCGAAGCCGACATCCTCTGCATCCGCGACAAGGCGATGCTCGAAGTGCTCTACAGCAGCGGCATCCGCGTGAGCGAGCTGGTCGACCTTGAGACGCAGGACATCGACCTCAATGAAGGCGTCCTCCGCGTGCGCGGCAAAGGCCGCAAGGACCGCCTCACGCCGATCGGCAGCCAGGCGATCGCCGCGCTGCGTCGCTACTTCCAGATGCGCTCGGCGATGGGCCGCATGGAGCAGGTGCCCGAGGGCAAGGTGTTCCTCAACAAGCACGGCGAATCGCTCAGCACCCGCAGCGTCCGCCGCAAGCTCGACAAGTACCTCGGCATCGCCGGCCTCGATCCGGGCATCAGCCCGCACACGCTTCGTCACAGCTTCGCCACGCACCTGCTCAACAACGGCGCCGACCTGCGCAGCGTGCAGGAGCTGCTGGGCCACCAGAGTCTGAGCACGACGCAGATCTACACGCACCTGACGACCAAGAAGGTCCAGGAGACGTACAACCAGGCCCACCCGCGTGCCCAGATCGGCACGACGATCCCGCTGAGCCCGCCGCCGATGTCGATGGGCAGCGTGAGCTACCCCGCGAAGGTCGGCTGAGCCCGTCGATTCACTGCCCAGGGAAGATGAG
>DASVSS010000334.1:0-22158 GCA_036387945.1 Tepidisphaeraceae bacterium
CGTAGTTGCCGTCGACGCCGCAGCGGTGGCGGTCTTCTTCAGCACTTTGCTGGCGAAAGCCTGCTTCTTCTCGACCCGCTTCTTGCGAAGGCCGGCCGAGCGGCGGATCGTGCCGGTGGGCTTCTTCTCTTCGCCGGTCACCAGTTCCAGCGAGACCACATCGGCGGCGTCGCCGATGCGCCACTTGGCGAGCTTGATGATCCGCGTGTAGCCGCCGTTGCGGCCTTTGTAGCGCGGTGCGACTTCCTCGAACAGCTTCTGCACCACGGTGCGCTCGTAGCCGCTTTCGTTGATGATGAAGTCCTGGTTCTCGTCGACGATCCGGCGGTCCTGCAGTTGCGAGATCACCCGGCGGCGGGCGAGCAACGTTCCCGTGCGCGCCAGGGTGATGAGCTTTTCGGCAAATCCCTGAACGTGCTTTGCCTTGGGCAAGGTCGTCTTGACCTTGCCGTGCTCGAACAGGCTCTGCACCAGATTGCGGCGCAAGGCCTTGCGGTGCTCGGTATCGCGGCTGAGCTGCTTGCCGCGGACTAGGTGTCTGCTCATGACTTACTCCGATTCATTCCTGCGATGCCGGTGCCACAGGTCGCGGTACTCCGAGACCTGCGCCGGGCGGCCACCAATGCACAGGTCTGCGAGTACGCCGACCTGTGGCACCGGGATTCGGCCGTCCGATTACTTCTGCTCGTCCGCCGTCTCTTCGGCGCCGTCGAGTGCTTCTTCGTCTTCGTCCTCGTCGTCATCGCCTTCGAGGTCTTCGGCGGTGTACTGCTGCACGGCCTGCCCGGCGGCGAGGGCGTCGAGGTCCATGCCCAGGCTCAGGCCCAGGTCGGCCAGGCGACGCTTCACTTCACGCAGGCTCGTTTTGCCGAAGCTGCGGACTTTGAGCAGATCGCCATCGGTCTTCTGCACGAGATCGCGCACGACGGTGATCTTCGCCGATTCCAAGCAGTTGTTGGCCCGGACGCTGAGGTCCAGTTCCTGCACGGTCATGTTCAGCTTGTGCTCAAGATCGGGATCGATCGTCGGGCGGGCGGCTTCACGAAGGGTTTCCATCGCGTCTTCGGTGACCAGGTCGTTGCCCAGCTCGAAGTACTGCACGAACGGATTGAGGTGCTTGCGCAGGATCTTGGCGGCTTCGACGAGGGCCATCTCGGCGTTGATCGTGCCGTTGGTCCAGATCTCGAGGATCAGGCGGTCGTAGTCGGTCTTCTGGCCGACGCGGGCGTCTTCGGTGGCGTAGCGCACGCGGGTGACCGGCGAGAAGATGCTGTCGACGTTGATGACGCCGAGGTCCTGTGCGCCTTCGCTCTCGACCGAGTTCTCGTTGGCCGTGCGATACCCGCGGCCTTTGCCGACGGTGAATTCGACTTCGAAGGGTAGGTCTTCAGTGAGCGTGGCAATGACGTGGTCTTTGTTGACCACGGTGATCGACGGGTCGGTCTCGATCATGCCGCCGGTGATGGGGCCGGCCTTGCTGACGCTGAGGCGCATCGTCTTGGGCTCATCGCTGTCGCTTTTGACGACAAGGCCCTTGATGTTCAGGATGATGTCAACGACGTCTTCGACGACGCCCTTGATGCTGCTGAACTCGTGGTCCGCGCCCTTAATGCGAATGTGGGTGACGGCCGCGCCTTCGAGGCTGCTGAGCAGGATGCGGCGGAGGCTGTTGCCCACCGTGGTCCCGAAGCCGCGCTCGAACGGCTCGACGTGGAATCGGCCGTAGGTGTCGGACGAAATATTGTGATCCCGGATGACCCGGGACGGCAGCTCTAGGCCGCGCCAGCGAATACGCATAATTTGGTTCTCCGAAAGTTCTTCCGCGAATTGCCGACAGTTCCCGCTCGCACCGTCGCGAGCCATCTGTACGTCAGCCTCGTCGGGGAAGAATCAGACTCAAGTTCGTAAGGCGGGCGTCTCGCCCGCCACCATTTGCGATTGACGATTACTGGCGGGCGCGAGACGCCCGCCCTACGCCGAACGTCGCGGGGTTAGACGCGCCGCTTCTTGGGCGGACGGCAGCCGTTGTGCGGCAGCGGGGTCACGTCTTCGATGCCGATGACCTTCAGCCCCGCGTGCTGCAGGTTGATGATCGCCTGCTCGCGGCCAGCGCCGGGGCCCTTGACCCGGACTTCGACTTCCTGCATCCCGCTCTTGCGGGCTTCCTGGGCGGCGCGATCGGCGGCGCGGCCCGCGGCGAAGGGCGTTCCCTTGCGGGCGCCCTTGAAGTTGACCGTGCCCGCCGACGCCCACGAGATCGTCTCGCCGTTGGTGTCGGTGATGGTCACGATCGTGTTGTTGAACGTCGCCTTGATGTGGACGATGCCCTTCGTGACGCCCTTGCGGACCTTTTTCGCGGCGCCTTTGTTGCCGCCTTTACCTGCATCTGCCATTGCATTTCCTTGCGGATCGTCGGGCGATGGGCCCTACCCGCGGTTGGGGAGGACAAGGTGCGCTGCGTGGTGCGGCGAACGCACCCTGCAATAACGCTTTCCCTGTCGTCTTGAAGATTCAGTTACTTGCCAAGTTCCTTGACGCCCTTTTTGCCGGCGACCGTCTTACGCGGGCCTTTCCGCGAGCGGGCGTTGCTGCGGGTGCGCTGGCCGCGCACCGGCAGGCTGCGGCGGTGGCGGGCGCCGCGGTAGCTGCCGATTTCCTTCAGCCGGCCAATGCCCTGCTGGATCTGCCGACGCAAAGCGCCTTCTACGAGCACGCCGTTGTCGATGATCGTGATGAGCTTGGCGAGTTCTTCTTCGGTCAGCTCTTTGGCGCGGCGCTCGGGGTCGATGCCTGCTTCCTTGATGATCTTCATCGCGTTCGACGGCCCGATGCCGTAGACGTAGCGCAGGCTGATCTTGATCTTCTTGTCGTTCGGGATGTCGATACCGGCGATACGGGGCATTGTGCTCTCCAGGGGGCCAGCTAAGCCGATTGCGGCTAAAGCTTAGCCTTGCTTCTGCTTGTGCTTGGGGTTAACGCAAATGACGCGCACGACGTTCTTGCGGCGCACGACTTTGCAGTTCTCACAGATCCGTTTAACGCTGCTTCGCACTTTCATGATCGTTCCTGCGTCCAAAATCAGGGGAATCGGGGAGTATAGCGATGATTTCGTTGTTGACAAGGGCTTGAATCGAGTTCTTCCGCCGGCGGTCCTCTTAGCAGGAGCGAAAATAGAAGGTCGCCCCTTGCTCTGTGGGTTGTGTCCTTCCCTGCACGCGGGGGAGGGTAGGGAGGGGGCGTTCGTGGGCGCGACTATTTTTCGGTCTCGGACAGGCTCGCGATCGGTGCCTTGTGAAACGATCGCGATTTTGCGGCGGCCGCTGCCCCCTCCCTGCCCTCCCCCGGGTACAGGGGAGGAGATCGCCGCTCATGCTGCTCGGCACCTTTTATCTCACAACCCCCACGTCGCGCGCCCGTCGGTCAGCACGTCTACGCCGTTCTCGGTCACTGCGATCGTGTGCTCGAAGTGCGCCGCCGGCCGGCCGTCGGCGGTGATGATCGTCCAATTGTCTTCGAGCTGCAGCACTTCGCGGTTGCCCATCACGACCATCGGCTCGATCGCCAGCGTCATGCCGGGGCGGAGCTTGAAATCGCTCCGCAACTGCTCGGCGGTCACGAAGTTCGGCACCTTCGGGTCTTCGTGCATCTTCTTGCCGATGCCGTGGCCGACGAACTCGCGGACAACGGCGAAGCCGCTCTTTTCGACATGGTGCTGCACGAGCCGGGCGATCTCGCTCCACAGCTTGCCGGGCTTGATGAGGCTGATCGCCAGCTTCATCGCGTCTTCGGTCACGGTCAGCAGCTTCTGCACCCCTGGCGACACCGCGCCGACGGCGACCGTCTGGGCGGTGTCGGCGATGTAGCCGTCGAGCATCGGCGTCACGTCGAGGGTGACGACGTCGCCCTCCTTGAGCTTGCGCGGACCGGGGATGCCGTGGACGATTTCCTCATTCACACTGATGCACGTCTCGGCGGGATACCCTTCGCCGGGCGTGTAGGTCGGGTAGTTCTTGCACATCCCGATCGCCCCGACACGCGTCAGCTCGGCGGCGGCGATGGCGTTGAGCTCGGCGGTCGTCACGCCCGGACGGACGGCTTCACGCATCTTGGCGATCACGCCCGCGGCCACATGGCCGGCGCGGCGCATCATCTCGATTTCGCGGCGGGATTTGATGACGATGGGCATGGGGGAACGCTGAACGCTGAACGCTGAACGCAGATTTCGGTCTCAGCGTTCAGCGCTCAGCGTTTCTTAATACTGTCTACCTTTGATCCGCTTGCCCTCGGCCCCGAGGAAGCCGCCGTAGTTGCGCATCATCAGGTTCGCTTCGATGCGCTGCACCATGTCGAGCACGACGCTGACGACGATCAGCAACCCCGTGCCGCCCAGGAACGCGGCGACTTCGTAGCTCACGCCCATGTAGGTCGTGACGATCGTGGGCACGACCGCGATCATGCACAGGAACGCCGCGCCGACGAACGTCATGCGCATCATCACCTTCTCAAGGTAATCGGCCGTCCGCTTGCCCGGCCGCAGGCCGGGGATGAAGCTGCCGTAGTCGCGCAGGTTGTTGGCGATTTCCTTGGGCTTGAATTGAACGGTCGTCCAGAAGAAGGCGAAGAAGTAGATCATCGCCAGCTCCGTCAGCACGTAGAGGAACTGTCCCGGCGCGAACCGGCCGTTGAGGTAACCCATCACCCCCGCGAAGCCGCCGGTGGTTTGGCCGTCGTTGCTGGCGAAGCGGTAGATCCAGCTGATGAGCAGGCCGGGGAAGAGCATGAGCGACTGGGCGAAGATGACGGGCATCACGCCGCCGATGTTCACCTTCAGCGGCAGGAACTGCTTGGCCCCGCCGTACACGCGGCGGCCGCGGGTGTGCTTGGCCTGCATGATCGGGATGCGCCGCTGCGCCTGGGTGATAAGGATTGCCGTGGCGATGACGAACACGAACGCCCCCGCCAGCGCCAGCAGCGTGCCGGGCCCGATCTTGCTGTCGGCAGCGGTACTGTCGAAGCTGCTGTTGAGATACAGCGAGTACAGGGCCGCCGGCATGCGGCAGACGATGCCTGCCATGATGATGAGCGAAATCCCCTGCCCCAGGCCGTACTCGTCGATCTGCTCGCCGATCCACATCAGGAACACACACCCCGCCGTCAGCGCGATGACGCCGGTGAGGTAGAAGCTCGGGCCGTACCAGGTCGACTGGATCTGGTCCTGGCCCATGAAGCCGAGCCAGAAGTACGCCTGCATGGCCGCGATCGGGACCGTCGCGTAGCGCGTCCATTCCTGGATCTTCCGCCGGCCGGTCTCGCCTTCCTTATTTAGCGCCTCGAAGTACGGCACGACCGTGCCGAGAAGCTGAAAGATGATCGACGCCGAGATGTAAGGCATCACGCCGAGCCCGAAGATCGTGCCGTGCGATAAGTTGCCGCCGCTGAACAGCGACACGTACGTCGCCAGCCGCCCGCCGGCGGAGTTGTCTTCAGTGTTGCGGCTGCGGTTGTAGGCGTCCTGCGCCGCGTCCCGCTCCTGCTGCGCTGCGGCGATGGCGGCGGTGGCCTCGTCGCTCTGCGTGCCGCCGTACTGCTTCTCGGTTTCCTTCACGCGCTCTTCGGCGCGCTCGAGGGCGAGTTGCTCTTTGGCGACGAACGAATCTTGATCGATCCCCGGCACCGGCACGGCGTGGCCGATGCGGAAGATGGCCAGCATCATCAGCGTGAACAGGATCTTGTTCCGCAGCTCGGGCACGCGGAAGATATTCAGAAACGTCTTGAACATAGGGATTCTCGAAAGAAGAAGGCCGGCGATTGTCGCCGCCGGCCTTCGATTCGCAACTGAAGTTTTTCGTATGCGGCATGGTCGCTTGAACGATCATGCCGGGATGGGTTACTTGGTTTCTTCCGCCGCCGGCGCCTCGGTCGCGGCGCCTTTCTTGACCTTTTCGCGTTTGACGAACTTCTTCTTCTCTTTCGGGAATTCGAAGGTCTCGCCCTTGGGGCCGTTGGCCGTGCCGCCGAGCTTGGTGATCTGCTCGTGGGCCGACTTGCTGTACCAGCCGGCGGTGATGGTGAGCTTCTTGGTCAGCTCGCCGTTGCCGAGGATCTTGACCGGCAGCTTCGTGTCCTGCACGTACCCTTTTTCCATCAGGGCCGCGGCGTCGACGAGCGTGCCGTCATCGAACACGTTGAGATCGCTGACGTTGACGACGTAGAACTTGCGCTCGAAGTTGACATTGCTGAACCCGCGCTTCGGGAAGCGGCGGAAGATCTCCGTCTGGCCGCCTTCGTAACCGCGGCGGATGTAGGTGCCGGCGCGGGCACCCGAACCCTTATTACCGCGGCCGCTGGTCTTGCCGCGACCGCTGCTCTCGCCGCGGCCTTTGCGCTGGGTCTTTTTGTACCGCAGTCCTGCGGTGATGTCGTGTGCTTGGACCATTTCGATTTCCTTTGACTAACGGCGGAAGGGCCTACGCGGCCCTCCTGCCTCGCCTTTGCGTATGTGGTTAGGAATTAGGAATTAGCAGTTAGTGAGACGGAATCGGCGCTCCCACTGACTCCTAATTCCTGACTCCCAATTCCTGTTCTCAAGCCGTGGCCAATTCCTTCTTACCCGCCACCGCTTCGAGCTTCACGCCGCGGTCGCGTTCGACGTCGTCGCGGCTTTTGAGGCGGCTGAGGGCGTCGATCGTGGCTTTGACGAGGTTCTTCGGGCTCGTCGAGCCGTAGGCCTTGGTCAGGATGTCGGTGATGCCGGCGAGTTCGAGGCACGGGCGGACGCTCTTGCCCGCAGACACGCCGCTGCCCGGCAGGGCCGGGACGAGGGTGACACTGCTGGCGCCGTGCTTACCTGTGATCGTGTGCGGGATGGTGCTGCCTTTGAGGGGCACCTTGATCATCGTGCGGCGGGCGTCCTTGGTCGCTTTTTCGACGGCCATGGGCACTTCGTTGGCCTTGCCGTAGCCGATGCCGACGCTGCCGGCGCGGTCGCCGGCGATGACCAGGGCCGCGAAGCTGAACGTCCGGCCGCCCTTGACGACCTTGGCGCAACGGTAGATTTTCACGAGCGACGACTCGACGCCGCCTTCGTCGCGGTTGTTGCCACCGCCGCCGCGCTGGCCGCCGCCGCCGCGACGCGGGCCACCACGGCCCCCGCCGCCACCGCCACGGCGTCCGCCGCCACCACCACCACCGCCGCCGAACCCACCACCGCCACCGCCACCGCCGAAGCCGCTCTGGGCGCGATTCGGTTCGGCCGGTACGGCCGGGGCTGCGGGCGTTACGTCGGCGCTGACGGCGCTTTCGGGCGCGGGTGCGGCCGCAGGAGCGGGCGCGTCGGTCGGGGTCTGCGTGTTATCGGGATCGGTCGTCATGGTGTTGCTCGATTCAATTCGCAATGCCGCCGGGGAACTCGCCCCCGGGGCATCAAATATCAACTAAAACTGCAGGCCGCCTTCACGCGCGGCATCGGCGAGGGCCTTGATCCGGCCATGGTAACGACGCCCGGCCCGGTCGAACGCGACCTTGTCCAGACCGGCGGCCTTGGCCTTCTGGGCGATGGCGATGCCGACGGCCTTGGCGGCAGTCAGGTTGCCGCCGTTAGGCGCATCGCCGCGGATGTCCTTTTGCAGGCTCGAGGCCGACACCAGCGTCTTGCCGGCGTAGTCGTCGATGATCTGCGCCGTAATGTGCTTGTCGGACCGGAACACCGACAGCCGCGGACGCTCGGGCGTGCCGACCAGGGTCTTGCGGATGCTCCACTTGCGCTTCTGAAGGCGAAGGGCTTTTGCTCTGTTTTTGTCTGCCATGGTCGTTGTTCGTTGTCGGCGGTCCGCGTTCGATCGATCGTGACGGCAAGCGATGCGTGCCTCCCACGAACGACGAATCCCGAACACCGGCGACGACTCCCGAAGTCTCAATAAACGAAGTCTGAAAAGACGTCTGAAAAAACCAGGTCCTCAAAAACCTGGACTGCTTACTTGCTGCCCGCGCCGGCGAAGGCCTTGCCGGCCTTGATCTTGACGGCTTCGCCTTCGTAGCGAACGCCTTTGCCTTTGTACGGCTCGGGCTTACGCAGCTTACGGATTTTGGCGGCAAAGTCACCGACCTGCTGGCGGTCGGCGCCGGTGATGACGATGCGGTTGGCCACCTCGGCGGCGCCGGGCTCGACGGCCACCGTCAGCGACGGCGGGACCGACACCTTGAGCTGATTGGCGTAACCGAGGTTAAGGTTCACGTCCTTGCCCTTGAGCTCGGCCTTGTAGCCGACGCCGCGGATCTCAAGGACCTTGCGGAAGCCGTCGGTCACGCCGGTCACCATATTGGCGACCAGGGCGCGGGTCAGGCCGTGCAGGGCCTTGCTCTGTCGCTCGTCGTTAGGACGGGCGACGATCACTTCCGAGCCCTGCAGCTCGACCTTGATCAACGGATGCACGTCAAATTCGAGTTTGCCCTTGGGCCCCTCGACCGTGATCTTCTGGCCACTGATGGCGATCTTGGCCTTACCGACCGGAATGGGTTTTTTACCAATACGACTCATTGCGACTTCCTTCTGGTCTGCTCACGCCCGCGAAGGGCGGCTTCCCGACTGTGGTGTTTTTGGTATTTCGTGTTTTGATGTTTTGGACGCGGATGAATCAAAAGACCCAACTACCAAAACACCAAACACCAAACACCAATTAACTAATCTGACAAAGCACTTCGCCGCCGACGTTGTTTTCGCGTGCACGGCGGTCGGACATGACGCCTTTGCTCGTGCTGATGACGGTAATGCCGAGACCGTCGAGCACCTTCGGCAGCGTTTCGACTGCCGAATAGACACGGCGGCCGGGCTTGCTGACGCGGGTGATCTCGTGGATCACGCTCTTACCGCTGAGGGCGTAACGCAGCTGGATCCGCACCTGGCCGACCGGCTGGGCTTCGATCTCGTCGAAGCTGTCGATGTAGCCTTCGTCGCGCAGCACGTTCAGAATGCCGACGGCAATCTTGCTGGCGGGTACAAACACGTATCGGCGGCCGACACGGTTGGCGTTGCGGATGCGGGTCAACAGGTCCGCGATGGGGTCTTGCATGCTCATCGGAATTCCTTCGGAGGAGACAGGAGACAGGAGTCAGGAGACAGAAGTCGACTCGACTCTGCCCTCCACGCTCTTTTGCCTGCCTGACCCTTTCTGCTTCTCAACACACGGAACGGACGACGGAGGCGATCGACATTCGACAGTAAACTTCTGTCTCCAGTCTCCTGACTCCTGTCTCCTTCCTCACCAACTGGCCTTCTTCATCCCCGGAATCATGCCCTTCAAGGCCAATTCCCGCAGCATGATTCGGCTGATCTTGAACTTCCGCAGGTACGCACGGGCGCGCCCGGTGAGTTCACAGCGGTTCTTGCCGCGCGTCGGGCTGCTGTCGCGGGGAAGGTTCGCCAGGGCGGCGTAGTTGCCTTCCTTCTTGAGCTGCTTGCGCTGCTCGAAGAACTTGTCCTGCAGCGCCTCGCGGCGTTTCTGTTTTGCTTTCCAGGCTTTCGTTGCCATGTCTTTTTCTCGGTGAGGAGTTAGAAATTAGAAGTTAGGAATTGGAGAACTAACTCCTAACTCCTGATTCCTGATTCCTTGCTCGCCTAATCCTTAACTTTCTCGTCGGTCTTGAACGGGAACCCGAACTGCTTGAGCAGCTCGCGGGCCTGATTGGCATTCTTGCCGGTGGTCACCATCGTGACGTTCATGCCCTGCTGGAAGTTCACGTCGGCGCCGGCGATTTCCGGAAAAACCGTCTGCTCGGTGAACCCGAAGTTATAGTTCCCCTGCTTGTCGAACCCGTTGGCGCTGACGCCGCGGAAATCCTTCACCCGGGGGAACGCCAGCGTGATCATGCGGTCGAGGAATTCGTACATCCGAACGCCCCGCAGCGTGACCTTGAGGCCCGTTTCCATGCCTTCGCGGACTTTGAAGTTCGCGACGCTGCGCTTGGCCTTGCAGCGCACCGGCTTCTGGCCGGCGATGATGGCTAGTTCCTTCTCGGCGGTGTCCATCTTGGCTTTTTCGCCCGCGACCATCGCCTTGCCGAGGCCCATCGAGATTACGATCTTCTCCAGCCGCGGGACGGCCAGGAGGTTGTCGATCTTCAGGCTCGTCTTCAGTTCCGGCACGACCTTCTCGCGGTAGTGCTTGTACAACCGAGGCTCGGGGGCCGGGCCGGCGTCGACTTCTTCGGCGACCTTGAAGCCGGCGGATTCCTTGGCGGCCTTGGCCTTGGCACGCTGGGCTTCGCCCTTGGCCTTGGCGGCGGCGGCGGTTTTTGCTTTATCGTCTGTCTTTGCCATGATCGTTGTCCTTCAGAAACGCGGCCCGAACAGTCGCGGTCGCGTCGCTGTCTGGATCCTCTCTACTTTCTCTACGCTTACGCGTCCTTCTTCGCCGAAGTCAGTGCGCCCAGCGACGTGCCGCTTCGGACCGCGACGCGGTGCTTCACGCCGTCGCGCTCTTCGAACCGCACCCGTGTGCCCTTGCCAGTCGACGGGTCGACCGGCTGGACGTTGCTGATGTGGATCGGGGCTTCTTTCTGGATGCGCCCGCCCTGCGGGAATCGCTGCGACGGCTTCACATGCTTCCACACGCGGTTGACGCCCTCGATCAGGACGCGCTCGCCGTTCTTGGTGAAGCCCAAGACCTTGCCGGTCTTGCCCGGCTTGTTCTTCTGCGGGCCGTCGTTGCCGGAGATGACGACGACGGTGTCGCCTTTTTTGATTCGTTGTGCCATGACTCACCTGTCCTAAACGCCTGCTTTAGACGACTTCCGCCGCGAGTGAAATGATCTTCGAGTAGTTCTTCTCACGCAGCTCGCGGGCCACTGCCCCGAACACGCGGGTGCCGCGGGGGTTGTTGTCCTTGTCGATCACGACGGCGGCGTTGCGGTCGAAGCGGATGCTCGAGCCGTCGTTGCGCGGGGTCGGCTGCTTCGTGCGGACGATCACGCAGCGGATGATCTCGCCGTCCTTGATGTCGCCGTTGGGCAGGGCCTTCTTGACCACGCCGATGATGATGTCGCCGACTTCGGCAACCTTGCGCTTGAACTTGCCGCGCGGCGTGGAGCCTTTGAGCACCTTGATGCACATCGCGGTTTTGGCGCCGGTGTTGTCGGCGATGTCGACGTATGTTTGTTGCTGGATCATGGTCTTTCCGATTGCCGAGCCACGCTTGCCGGACGACGCAGGTCGCCGGGCCGGGGCCGTTACTTCTCCGTCGTTTCTTCTTCGACCTTCGCGCCGCTGGCCCGGGTGATGGCGTCGCCGGTGTCGTGCGTCAGCTTTTCCGGGGCCTTGGTCACGACGCGCACGAGGCGGTGATGCTTCGTGCGGCTGAACGGACGGCTCTCGGCGATCTCGACGACGTCGCCTTCGCGGCCTTCACCCTTCTCGTCGTGGACGTGGTACACGCTGCTGCGCTTCATGTACTTGCCGTACTTGGGGTGCTTCGTCTGGTACTGCACGACGACTTTCAGCGTCTTGGCGGTCTTGGACGCCGAGACCTGGCCGATGATCGACTTGAACGGCGTGCGGGCCGTGGATGCGGGCTGTGGGGCGGTTTCAGTTGCCATTGTCTTCTCGATCTTCAAATGCGCGCGGGGCATGCCCCGCGGTTAAACTACTTCGCCGCCGCCAGCTCGCGCTGACGAAGGATGGTGTTGATCAGCGCGATTTCACGCTTGGCCTTGCCGAGCTGGGTCGGGTCTTCGAGCTTCTCGGTGACCGCCTGGCTACGCAGGTCGAACAAATGCCGCTGCTTTTCGGTCAGCAGGCTTTTGAGCGCCTCTTCGTTCTTGTCCAGGAATTCTTTCTTCGCGTTCTTCTTCATGGCTCGTCTCGTTTCATCCCGTCGAAGCCCGGCCTGGGCCGGCCGTCAATTCCTTTAAGGCTACTCAGGCAATCGCGTGCTTGCGCTCCACGAACCGGCACTTGATCGGCAGCTTGTGGGCGACGCGGGCCATGCACTTCTTGGCCGTCACGGCGTCGATGCCGCTGATCTCGAACATCACCATGCCTGGCTTGATGACCGCGGCCCAGTATTCCGGCTCGCCCTTGCCGCTGCCCATGCGGACTTCGAGCGGCTTGGCCGAGATCGGCTTGTTGGGCTGCACGCGGATGAACAGCCGGCCTTCGCGCCGCAGGAAGTGCGCCACCGCCACGCGGCAGGCCTCGATCGTGCGGGCCGGAAGCCATACATGATCCAGCGCCATCAGCCCGTATTCGCCGAAGGCGACCGTGTTGCCGCGCGTCGCGTTGCCGCGCATCTTGCCGCGGTGGCTTTTCCGGAACTTCACTCGTTTGGGCATCAATGCCATAACACACCTGAATCAGTTTGGAGTTCGAAGTCTGGCGTTTGGAGTCGAAAGCCGGAATTTACTTCAAACTCCAAACTTCAAACTCCAAACTCTTACTCACCGCCGCACGCGCCGCATCGGCCCGCCGACGCGCACGTCGGTGTCGAGCACTTCTTCGCCCTTCATGCCGCGGTAGATCCACACCTTCACGCCGATCGTGCCGTAGGTCGTCAGGGCGACGGCATAGCCGTAGCCGACGTCGGCCTGGAGCGTCGTGAGCGGGACCGAGCCTTGGGTGGCCTTTTCGCTGCGGGCGATTTCCGCCCCGCCGAGCCGTCCGCTGACCTGGATGCGGATGCCCTTGGCGCCGGCGCTCATGGTCGATTCCAGCCGCATCTTCAGCACGCGACGGAAGCTCGCCCGCTTCTTCAATTGCTCGCCGATCGCTTCGGCGACAAGCTGCGGGTTGAGGTCCGGGTTCTTGATCTCGATGACCTTGATCGGAGCGATCTTACGACGGATCAGGTCTTCGAGTTCTTCACGCAACCGGTCGAGCTCGGCGCCCTTGGGCCCGATGACCAGGCCGGGGCGCGCTGTCTTGATCGTGACGGTCACTTCCTCGCGCGTCCGCTCGATCATGATGTCGGAGACTGCGGCGAACGGCGGGCGGCGGTTGAGCTTGAAATCGATGTGCTTGCGCACCTGGAAGTCTTCGATCAGAAACTCGCCGTACGCCGATTTCGGGGCGTACCAGCGGCTGCGCCAGTCTTCACTGATGCCGACGCGGAAGCCGATTGGATTTACTTTTTGACCCATGATTGTTCCTTAAGCGGCTCGCTCGTCGACACTCACCACAAGATGACTCGTGCGTTTCTGAATTGGGTGCGCCTTGCCGCGGTCCTTCGGCTGGAAGCGCTTGATGATCGGCCCGCCATCGACGCGGGCTTCGCTGACGAACAGTGCCGTCTGGCCCGGGGCGGTGTTTTGTTCCTGGTAGTTGGCGACCGCGCTCTTGATGACCTTGCTGACGAACACCGCGGCGCGCTTCTTGGAGAACTGAAGCATGCTCAGTGCGTCGTCGACGTCACGGCCGCGGACCAAGTCCATCACCAGCCGCGCTTTGCGCGGGGCGATGCGGGCAAAATTGTGTTTGGCAATAAAAGGCATTGTCTTCACCATCGCTCTTGCTGCTGCGTCGACAGACGCGGCGGATACCGCGGCCGATCAGCGGCCCGCGTCTTTCTTCCCGCCACTGTGCCCGCGGTACGTGCGGGTCGGCGAGAACTCGCCGAGCTTGTGGCCGACCATGTCTTCGGTGACGAAGACCCGGATGAACTTGTTGCCGTTGTGCACTTCGAAGTTGTGCCCGACGAACTCAGGGATGATCGTGCAAGCACGGGCCCAGGTCCGGATCAACGTCTTAGCCTTGCGGTCGTTGAGAACAGACACCTTGCGGTAGACTTTCTCGTCGACGTACGGGCCTTTTTTGCTGCTTCTGCTCATTTCAAAAGTCCTCGGTCATTCGTCCTTTGTCATTAGTCATTTGTCATCGTGCACTGCTGATGACCAATGACTAATGACCAATGACTTTTATACGTTCACCGTCTGCGGACGGGGCTGGAACTTGCCGAACTTGCGGCGACGCAGGATCAGCTTCTCGCTGTGCTTGCTGCTGCTGCGGGTGATGCCGCCCTTGGCCGGGACGCCGGTCTTGCTCACCGGGTGACGCCCGCCGTTGCTGCGGCCTTCGCCGCCGCCGAGCGGGTGGTCGATGGGGTTCATCGCCTTGGCCCGCGTGTGCGGGCGAATGCCGCGATGGCGGTTACGGCCGGCCTTGCCGATCGTGACGTTCATCCAGTCGCTATTGCCGATCCGGCCGATCGTCGCCCGGCACTTGCTCTTGATGCGGCGGATTTCGCCGCTGGGGAGCGTGATGACACAGTAGTCGCCTTCTTTGGCGCTGAGCCGGGCCACCAGACCCGCGGCTCGCACGAGCTTGCCGCCCTGGCCGGGGTTCATTTCGATATTGTGGATGTCGAGGCCGATGGGGATGTTTTCCAGCGGCATGCAGTTGCCCACGTCGGGGCCTGACGCCGGGCCGTTGAACACCTTGTGGCCGACGGTCACGCCTTCGGGGGCGAGGATGTACGTCTTTTCGCCGTCGGCGTATTCGACCAGGGCGATGAAGCACGAGCGGTTGGGATCGTATTCGATCGCCTGCACGGTGCCTTCAACGCCGTCCTTGCCGCGTTTCCAGTCGATGATGCGGTACAGCTTCTTATTTCCGCCGCCGTGGTGCTTGGCGGTGATGACGCCGTGGTGGTTCCGCCCGCTCGGGCGCACCATGCCGACGGTCAGCGACTTCTCCGGCTTGAACTTCGTGAGGACCGCTTTGTAGTCGATCACGCTGCCCTGACGGCGCCCGGCGGAGGTGGGGTTGTATTTTTTGACTGGCATTGGCTTACTCGCAATCGGGGGAGGAATCAGTAATCAGAATTCAGGAATTAGTAAGAAAACGTCTGCACTAATTCCTAACCACCAACTCCTAATTCCTATTTCTCAAAACAGTTCGATCTTGTTGTCCTCGGCCAGCACCACGATCGCGCGCTTCATGCCGCTGTTCTGCACGTAGCCGGTCTTGGTGCGACGGGCCTTGCCCTTGCGGTTGAGCGTGCGGACGTCGGTCACTTTCACGTTGTACAGCTTCTCGACGGCGCCCTTGATCTCGGTCTTGTCGGCCCGCGGGTGTACCTGGAAGGCGTAGGTGTTGCGCACGTTCGCCTGGTGGGTGCTCTTCTCGGTGATGAGCGGCTTGATGATGACGTCGGTGACTTCTAAGGCTGCTGGCATGGTGATCTCCTTCGCTGCTTCGCTTACGCGAGCAGCGCCTCCAGTCCCGACTTGGTGATCAGAACCGTCCGGTTCTGAAGGATGTCCCAGGCATTAAGCTGGGCGACCGTCGTCGTGGTGGTGAACGAAATATTGCGGGCGGCCCGGGTGACGGTGGCGTCGGTGGCGGTGTCGAGGGCGACGAGCACGCGGCGGTCGATCGAGAGCTTGCTGAGCACCTGAGCGAACAGCTTTGTCTTGGGCTGCTCGAGCGTGATCGCGTCGACGACTTTGAGCTGGTTATCGATGATCTTGGCGAGGATCGCGTTATTGCGGGCGAGGCGGCGGGCTTTCTTCGGCAGGTCAAGGCGCCAGTCTTTGGGGCGCTTCTGCTTGGCGTGACCGCCGCCGACCTTGATCGGGTTGCGGATGCCGCCGGTACGGGCGTTGCCGGTGCCCTTCTGCTTGAACATCTTGCGCGTCGAGCCGGCGACTTCGCCGCGGGCCTGCGTGCGGACGGTGCCCTGGCGCTTGTTGGCGTGGTAATACACCAGCGCCTGCTTGAGCAGGGCCTTGTTCACTTCGCCGCCGAGCTTGGCTTCGTCGACTTGGACGGTGCCGGTCTGGCTGCCTTCGATGTTGTATACGGGGACGTCGATCATTGTTTGCTCAGGAGTTAGGAGTTAGTGGCTAGGAGTTCGAGGCGTAAGAGTCAGGCGGTAGTGCGTTTCACTAACTCCCGACTCCCGATTTCCAACTCCTATCCCTTCACCTTCGCTGTGATGCTCTTGCGGACATAAAGAAGGGAGCCATTTGCACCAGGCAAGGCTCCCTTGATCAGCAATACGTTGTTTTCGGCATCGACGCGGACGAGCGCGTGATTGCGCGTCGTCACGCGGTCGTCGCCCATGTGGCCGGCCATTTTCAGGCCTTTCTTGGGCTTGCCGCTGTGGCCGCGGTTGGTGCTGTACGAAGCGATCGAGCCGCGGCTGCGGTGCTTACGCTCCGTGCCGTGGCTGGCAGGCAGGCCGCCGAAGTTGTAGCGCTTCATGACGCCGGCGAAGCCTTTGCCCTTGCTGACGCCGACGACGTCGACGTACTGCACGCCGTCGAACGAGCCGACGGCGACTTCGTCGCCGAGTTGCTTGTCGGTCGGCTCTTTGAGGCGCACTTCGCGGTAGAACCGCACCGGGCCGACGCCCGCCTTGGCGGCGTGGCCGATCTCCGGCTGCGTGCTGTAACGCGGCTTGACTTCTTCGAAGCCCAGCTGCACGGCGTTATAGCCGTCGCGGCCGTCAGCGGTTTTGACCTGCGTGATTTTGTTGGGGGCGGCCTGTACGACGGTGACGGGCACTTGTTTGCCCTTGTCGTCGTAGATCCGCGTCATGCCGATTTTTCGGCCGAGAATAGCTGGCGTCATTGCGTCTCAGGCAGAGCGTCCCAGCCCTCAAACGAGAGGATCTGGGGCCGATGACCTGTCCTTAAAAGGACAAACTCACGAACGAATCAATTGTGCCGGGCCGCGACCTCTTAAAAGGCTTCGGGTTCTTGGATGAACCCCGCGTCCGGCTCGATCTGAAAGCCGCAGCCGTCACCGGCCGCAGCTTTGTATTTTCTAAACGTCGACTCTAATCGTCGACTAGGTCTTGGACTAGGTCTTGATCTTCACGAACACACCCGCGGGCACGACGAGGCGGTTGAGGGCTTCAATCGTACGGCCGTTGGCCTCGAAGATGTCGATCAGACGCTTGTGCGTCCGCATCTCGAACTGCTCACGCGACTTCTTGTCGATGTGCGGCGAACGCAGAACCGTGTACCGCTCGATGCGGGTCGGGATCGGGATCGGTCCGCACACGCGGGCGTTGGTTCGCTTGGCGTTCTCCACGATCTCCTTGGCCGATTGATCAAGGGCCCGGTGGTCGTAGGCTTCCATTCGAATCCGAATCCGCTCGCCTGTCATCGCAATTCTCTCTTCTAGTCCAGATTGTTCCCGAGCGAAGGGCAACGCCCTTCGTTGTTCGGCCCCCGCTTTGGCTTCAGGGGGTTGGGCAATATAACGGGACGGCCGCGAAGGTCAAGGTTGTCAATCAGGATTTTATCCGCCAGCGGGGATGTAACGGCATCCGTCTGCACCGCAGCGATGGTCGGCGCCTCTTGTCCGTTGCGGCCATGAGGTAGGATTATACGGGTTGTCGCTTTCCGGTCCCTCCCCCTCCGGGGAAGACTAGGTGGGGGCGGCCAACAACATGCAACTACGGCTTGCTGATGCCCGAGAACCAAACCCCTCGCCCGGTACTCCGGAGAGAGGGTAGGGAGAGGGCCGAGCGTCATTGCGATTTGTTGCGATGAGGCGACCGCCCGCCCCCACCTAACCTCCCCCGCAGGGGAGGAACCGGACGGAGGCGACTTCGTCCGGCGGCGCTGAGCCGGAGCGAGGCGACTTCACTCGGCGCGGAGCCAATCGGCGACAAGTTCCATCGGCAGGCCGATTACGTTGCTGATCGATCCTTCAATGGCGGTGACAAACGGGTCGTCGTCCTGGATGCCGTACCCGCCGGCTTTGCCTTGCCATTGGCCGATGGCGACGTAGGCGGCGACTTCCTCGGCCGTCAGTTCCCGCATGCGGACGGCGGTATGAACGTGAGCGACGCGACGGATGCCGGGGCCGTGCAGGGCGACTCCGGTCACGACCTTGTGCGTCGTGCCCGACAGCGAGGACAACATTTGCCGGGCATGTTCGGCGTCCCTCGGCTTGCCGAGGAGCGAGCCGTCCGCACCAATGACGACGGTGTCGGCCCCGAGCACAAGCGCCCCGGGACGCCGCCCGGCGACGTGCGCTGCTTTCGCCCCGGCGAGGAACTCGGCAACCCCTTCTGGTGGAAGGTCGCTCGGGTGTATCGCTTCGTCAATGTCGGCCGGGTCGATCTCGAACACGAAACCGGCGTCCCGCAGCAGCCTGATCCGCTGCGGCGACCGCGAAGCGAGAATGAGCCGCTCGGTGTCCACGATTCAATGAACCGCCGCGGCGCCGGGGGCGTCCCGCCCGGACAGCCATAATCGCATTATCGTAGAGTAATGACTGGCGTGCGAGACGCCGGCCCCACGGGCGGCAATACGTCCGAACGACGGCTCAGAACTTTACGGCCAGATCCCCCACCACCGGGGCGCGGGTGACGGTGGTGTACATCGCGGCGACTTTTCCCTCGCGGATGTCCACGACTTTGCCGTGGGCGACCGTTGCCTGGTCGGCGTCCACGAACGTCACGACGTCGCCGGCGGCGATGCCATCGGTCGGCATGTCATTGATGAAGACGTACGTGTCGGTGTCCAGCACCGTGCCGACCACGCCGACTTTCGCCGTCGGGCTGACCTTCATAAATGATTCGCGGATCATCATCACCTGTTCCGCCGTGGGCGGCGCGGACATCGGCGCGGGCTTTTGGCGCGAGGCACAGCCGGTGACAAGAAGAATGGCCGCGAGGATCAGGACGGACTTGGACATGATGATCTCCGGAACGGGGTTGGAAGAGCGTAGTTAACCACGCCCCCTCACGGCAAGGCAAGCGGCGGCACAAGGCGGCACACCGCCGATAACCACGGTCCGGCGGGGCTCACCGTCCGGCCTCTTGCCGACCCAGCTTTAGAGTTGCTTGCAGCACGACGTAGCGGCGACGCATGCGTCGCGGCTGCAAGGTCGCAGGTGAACACATCTTCATTCGGGCTTCAGAAATTCGCCGGCCCGCTCCGATAACGAGTGTGGCAGTCTGTCCTTCACCGGACGCGGCCACCCAGGAGAACGACTTATGACGCTCGTTTGCGACCCCGAGTTTGATACCGCCGACGACGCCGGCACACTGCGGCTTGAGCGCCGCCACGGGCAGCGGGTTTGTCAGCAGCGGCCGGCCGCGGTGTACGAGCCGCTGGTTTCGCGGCTGCTGCAGGGTACGACGCGGGACGTCAGCGCGACGGGGTTGCAGATCGCCTTCCGTGGCGACGTGTCGCTTCGGGCCGGCCGCATCTTGCAGGTTCACGTCGGCCGCAGCGCCGGCAGCCTTTGCCTGCCCCACCGCCGCGGGATGATGCCCGCGCGGGTCGTGTGGGCGCGTGACGACGCCGAGACCGGCGAAGTCGTCTGCGGCATCGAGTTTCTCACCACCATCCACGCTCTCAGCGGCGCGGCTTGATCGCCCGCTCATTAGCGGCCGACCGAATCGTCTTTACGCTCGCGGCCGAATATCCGGTCACGCCTGATTTTTTTGGGCCCGCCCGTCCCACGCGCGGGCGTCTGCCTGTAGAATCACCCGAATCATTTCTGCCGTAGCGGCGACGGGTGTAGCAGGTGATCGGTCAGAACAAATTTCAATCTCGCCGCGTTTTCATAGTGCACGGCATTCTGCTCGTGGCCGTGCTGGTCGTGGCGTACCTGTCGGCGTCGGCCCAGTACGAGGCGATGCGCGACGGACAGATCGAGGAAGTGCGCAGTCAGCAACAGGTGACGCTCCGCGCGACCGGTCAGGTGATCCAGCAAAGCATGCGCAAGCTCGCGACCGACCTGGCCGTGCCGGACCGGCTGTTGCTGCCGGGCGTGGGCACGCGGTCGGAAGACTGGCTCGCGGCCGTCGTCGTCGTCGACGCCCGCACGGGTCGGGTGCTGCGCACCGAAAAAGCGCCGCCCCCCGCCGTCGTCCTGCCGCAGGTGTTCCCCGTCGATCACGCCGCCCTCACCGCCGGCACCCCGGTGCTGCGCGTCACCACGGCCGGCGAGACGGCCCTCATTCTGCTGCTGGCCCCGGCGGCGGATAAGGCCGAGGTGCGCGTCGGCGTGATTGCCGGCGATCAGCTTCTGGGCGAACTCGTCGCCACGCCGCGCGCCGGCGAGACGCGCCTGGCGGCGATGATGAGCGACGACGGCACGATCTTCGCCGGCACGCCGGGGGCGGTGGGGAAGAACGTCCGCGACGTCATCTCCGACAACCGCGCCCGCGAAGAGCTTTCCCGCATGCTCGCCACCAACAACGCCGCCAGCGCGGTGTTGCGCAGCGACGGCGGCGACGCCGCAGTGCTGGCCGTGCAGGCGATGGACCCGCTGCCGGACGTGCGCTGGTACGCCGTGGCGTGGCGGCCCGACGAAGGGGCGCGCATCCGCTCGGCGCTGCAGCCGCTGGTGTGGCAGCTCGTGGGCGGGGCCTCCCTCATCATCATGGCCGTGGGCGTGGTGCTGGCATCAACGACGATGAGCCTCTACCGCGGGCGGCGGCGCATCGAAGAGCTGCGGATGGACCTCCTGCACCGCGATCTTGAAAAGGCCCGGCGCATCCAGCTCAACTGGCTGCCCAAGCCGCGCCGCCACACGCCGACGCTGGAAATCGCCGCCGAAAACAAGGCCGCGGCGCACATCAGCGGCGATTTCTACAACTGGTTTGACCTCGGCCCCGACAGCAACTGCCCTACGCCGCGTACGGCCCTGGTGATCGGCGACGTCAGCGGCCACGGTTTGTCCGCGGCATTTCTGATGGCCACCACGCAGATGATTGTCCGCAACACCCTGCCGCGCCTGTGCGACCCGGGCGCGTGCCTGACGGATTTGAACAAGCAGCTCGCCTCGCTCGTCTACAACGGTCAGTTCGTGACCATCGCCGTGCTGCTGCTGGACCTCGACGCCGGCGCGATCGAGATCGCCAGCGCCGGCCACCAGCCGCCGCTGCTGCGGCGCGGCGACCGCGTGACCGAGATCAACCTCGACCCGGACCTGGTGTGCGGCGTCGACGCCGACACCGAGTACCACACCCACCGCCTGCGCATCGAGCCCGGCGACAGCTTGTTGCTCTACACCGACGGCGCGATCGAGGCCCACAACCAGGCCGGCGAGATGTTCGGCATCCCCAGCCTCTGCGCCGCCTTCGCCGCCGCCCCGCCGGACGTGGATTCGGCCCTGGCGTTCGTCAGCGCCGCCGTCGACGCGCACCACAACGACGAAGACGCCGAAGACGACCTGACGCTCGTGGCCGTCCGCCTGCTCGGCCCGGCCCCGTCGATCACCCCGCCGGAAGACGCCCTTGCCCGGCCGACGCTGGCGGCGCACGAGTAAATTTCTCGAAATAAATCCGTTGTGCGTCACGCTTCCTGCGGAATGCTCGACCGGTGCCTTCGCCGCGGGTGGGTTCGGTGGGGGGCGACCCCCGACTTGCAACAGCGGCTCGCTGATGCCCAAGAGCCAAACCCCTCGCCCGGTACTCCGGGAGAGGGTAGGGAGAGGGCTTGAGCGCGATTGCGCTTTGTTGCGATGAGGCGGCCGTCCGCCCTTACCTAACCTCCCCCGCAGAGGAGGAACCGGAGAGGCGCTTTGTTGTGGTGGGGCGGACGGCCGCCCCCACCTAGCCTCCCCCGGAGGGGTAGGAACCGGAGGCTTCGCGGGGGTACTCAACCCACGATCGCCTCCCCCGCACACTTGACGCCCCACACCACTGCTTTATCATTCTTCCCCTTCCCGAATCGGGCCGAACGGGACGCGGGCGCGAGACCGTCGCGGCGGCAGGATCGTCGGCCCGTCACGCTCTAAACCGGCGCGGTTTTGCAAGAACTTCAGACGAACGAACTCAGACGGATTTCGAGGACCCCATGGCACGTGACCTGACCAAGATTCGCAACATCGGCATCGCCGCCCACATCGACGCGGGCAAGACCACGACGAGCGAACGTATCCTGTTTTACACCGGCCGCGTGCACAAGATCGGCGAAGTGCACGAAGGCACCGCCGTCATGGACTTCGATCCCGAAGAACAAAAGCGCGGCATCACGATCAACTCCGCCGCGACTTTCTGTGAGTGGCGTCGCGGCTCGTGGCTGACGAAGAACACCGACGGCCCGCTCTACAACATCAACCTCATCGACACCCCCGGCCACGTCGACTTCACCGCCGAAGTCGAACGCTCCCTGCGCGTGCTCGACGGCGCGGTCGCGGTGTTCGACGGCAAGGAAGGCGTCGAAGCGCAGTCCGAAACCGTCTGGCGCCAGGCG
>DASVSS010000335.1:0-14886 GCA_036387945.1 Tepidisphaeraceae bacterium
CAACGTGCCTCTCAACGGCGTCATTACCTACACGATCGACGGCGAGGACTTCGCCGCACCAATGAACGAAGGGGATCACTGGCCGATCATCGGGGCCGTTGTGCGGCACCTGCGCGGTGACACGACAGCGCCGAAAGGCACGCTCGAAATGGCGCGCGCGCACACTCTTCTCGTCAACGCCACGAGCGAGGCGGCGGCCGTGGCGAGCGTGCCCGAGCGCGCTAAGCAATCGACCGGGTCCGCGGTGGTCATCCCGGGCATTGAAGAGGCGCTCAAGACGTGTGTCGCCCGCAGGCAGACGCTCCACGAGACGAAGTTGTTCGACTGGACGCACCCCACGACGGCGATCGGCTGCGCAGATTATAGCGGTTTTGCGGGCCCCGCCGCTGGCGGCGCGAGCTGAGCCGCCGTGCCAGCCCTTACATCCGACGCAGTCGCGCTCATCGCCGCCGGGCGTGTCCCGGATGCGTCCGGTCGCGGCTTGCCCCCTCCGGGCCGCGTGGTTACATTTCCCGGCTCGATTTTTCCAGTGACCCGACCGAACGTTTCAAGGAGCAGCACGTGGCCGAAGGGCATCTTTTCACAAGCGAATCCGTCTCGATGGGCCACCCCGACAAGGTCGCCGACGCCATCAGCGACTCGATCCTTGACTCGCTCCTGGCGGAGGACAACTACGCCCGCGTCGCGTGCGAGACGCTCGTCACCACCGGCTTGGTCGTCCTCGCCGGCGAAATCACCGTGCACAACGACTCGGCCGTCAAAGCGCTCGACCGCGCCGAAGAGACCGCCCGCGACGCTATCCGCCGCATCGGCTATGTGAACGACCCGGGCATGAAATTCGACGCCGACAGCTGCGCGGTCATGCGGTCGCTGCACGGGCAGAGCAAAGACATTTCGATGGGCGTCTCACGCGCCAAGGAAGAAGAGCAAGGCGCCGGCGATCAGGGGCTGATGTTCGGCTTCGCCTGCCGCGAGACGCCGGACTTGATGCCGCTGCCGATCGACTTGTCCCACAAGCTCGTCGAGCGCCACGCGAAGGTGCGGAGCGAGAACCGCCTCATCAAGGGCCTGCGGCCCGACGCCAAGAGCCAGGTCACCGTCGCCTACGACGGCAACGGCCGGCCGGTGCGGATCGACACCGTCGTGCTCAGCACCCAGCACACGCCGGAATACAGCAACCCGCGCATGCAGAAAAAGCTGCGCGACCTTGTCCTGCAGCACATCATCGCCCCGGTGCTGCCTAAAAAATTGTTCGACCCGAAGAAAACGACGATCCACGTCAACCCGACCGGCAATTTCGAGATCGGCGGCCCGCACGGTGACGCGGGGCTGACCGGACGGAAGATCATCGTCGATACCTACGGCGGTCGCGGCCGCCATGGCGGCGGCGCGTTCAGCGGCAAGGACCCGAGCAAGGTCGATCGCTCGGCGGCCTACATGGCGCGGTACATCGCCAAAAACGTCGTCGCCGCGGGCTTGGCCGATGAGTGCGAAGTGCAACTTAGCTACGCCATCGGCGTGGCAAAGCCCACGAGCGTCCACATCGACACCCACGGCACGGCCACGGCCGACGAAGGCAAGATCGCCGACGTCATCGCCGAGCTGTTCCCGTTGACGCCCGCGGGCATTCTGCGTCACCTCAAGCTGCGCAACCCGATCTACACCGCCACCGCCGCCCACGGCCACTTCGGCCGCCGGCCTGCCGCTGTGCGGTATAAGAGCAGCATCACGGGGAAGGAATCGCAATACGAGGCCTTCACTTGGGAGAAGACCGACATGGCCGAACAGCTGAAAAAACGCTGCGGCTAGAACTGGTTGCGAATATCGCGGTACGGCATCGCATTACCTGGCTCAACGCCGAAATCCCTCAATGGCCGACGGACGCTTTCGTGCGATTCCGCCCGCGCAACCGCATACATTTGGAAGATCCAAGCCTTGCGTTCCTGGCCGCGAATAAAGCGCGGTCGAAAATGCAGTGAAAGGTCTTGCAAGGTCACGCGGCATCCCCGCTCGCCCCTTGAGCAGGAGCGTAGATGGGTGCCGGCGACTAACGCCATTCTGTTGTCAGGTGAACTTCGGCAACGTTGGCAGCAGTTGTCCGCCCGATAGGAAACAGCTGCTCGCAAAGTCGGGTGCGTCGTAGGCAGATTGCAATATTCGATAGCGCGAGGCTTGGGCGATTTGCCACCCGGCGTCAAGCTTCTTCCAGCAGGCTTCGGGCAAGTGAGTACGACTAGATGATTGCGTCGCAGAAATGACGATCCGCCTGAAAAAACAGGCGGGAAGAGCCTCCTACAAGACTTGAACTTGTGACCTATGCTTTACGAAAGCATCGCTCTACCAACTGAGCTAAGGAGGCAATTGGGCCGAGCAGTTTAAGTTCGAGTTTGATGATTCGCAACCCCCTTGGCCACGACATGTTGACCGGAGCCTGACATCTTCATGCCCCCGATATCCCGCTGACTTTTCCCGAGGCGGGTAATGGCGCTTCGGCTCGATTCGTCGCGTTTCAACCCGGCTGCAAAGCGCGGGCGTCGAAAACGAGTTGGAACCCACGTCGCGGGGCGCGTCGGCCGCGTGCGGCGGAACATACGATTTCCCAACGCAGTGTCGGGACGTCGGGTATGTCTATCCACGGCGCGCCCGCCGCTCGGAATGCGTACTGCGCTAAAGACTTTGCTTTTCAAGTTCCGCCCAACGGGCGTACAGGCGGTCGACCTCGGCCTGCGCAGCCCCGAGCGCCGCGAAGGCGTCGCGGGACTTTTTGAAATCCGCGACCACGGTCGGGTCGGTGGATTCCGCTTGCAGCGCTGCGAGGCGACCCTCGGCGGCCTGGATCGTGGCCTCGATCGTCTCCAGCTCGCGCCGGTCTTTCCAGTTCAGTTTCTTGCCCGCGATCGGCTTGGCCGGGGGCGGCGTTGGTGCGGGCGGGGACTTCGACGGCAACGCCGTCGGCTTGGCGGGTTTGTCGCTCGATCGTGACCGCTCCCATTGATCGAGGCTCGCGAACATCGACGCCCCGCCTTCGCCGTCGAGGGCCAGCAGCTCGGTCGACAGTCTGTCAAGCAGGTAGCGGTCGTGGGTGACGAGCAGCACCGCGCCGGCGAACTCTTCAAGGCTGGATTCGAGTACGTCGAGCGTGGGGATGTCCAGGTCGTTCGTCGGCTCGTCGAGCACGAGCACGTCCGCTTCCTGAAGCATGAGTCGTGCGATGAGGACGCGCGCCTGTTCGCCGCCGGAAAGCTCGCTCACGGGCAGGTCGAGTTGTTCACCGCGGAACAGGAATCGCCGCGCCCATCCGGTGACGTGCATCGGCTGGCCGCGCACGACGAGCGAATCGCCGTTGGGCGACAGGGCACGGCGGAGCGGTTGGTCGGGATCGAGCTGCTCGCGGTGCTGGTCGAAGACGACGATCTTCAGCGCATCGGCCCGCACGATCGTGCCGCTGTCGGGCTGCAGCGTGCCGCGGATGAGCTTGATGAGCGTCGACTTGCCCGAGCCGTTGGGACCGAGCAGACCGAGTTTTGTCTTAGGCGACAGCGTCACGGTCACGTCGTGGAAAAGCTCCCGGCCGCCCATCGCCTTGGCGACGTTTTCGAGGCGCACGAGCTTTTTCGTCTGCCGCTGGCTGGCGTTGAAGTCAATCTTCGCCGAGCCCTGCGCCGTGTTGCGCGTCTTGATGTCGGCCAGATCGGCCATCATCTCGTGCGCCCGGTCGATGCGGCCTTTGGCCTTGGTCGTGCGGGCCTTCGCGCCCCGGCGGAGCCATTCGATCTCGCGCCGCACGCCGCTGGCCAGCGCCTGCTGGCGGCCCTGTTGCGCGGCCATGAACTCTTCACGCTTCTCAACAAACGCGCTGTACGCACCGTCATGTGAGAGAAACCCGTCGGGATAGGCCCGGCTCAGCTCGATGATGCGCGTGGCCGTCTCTTCCAGGAATCGGCGGTCGTGGCTGACGATGAGGGTTGCGAACTTTCCGGCGTCGATCAGGTCTTCGAGCCACTCGATCCCTTCGAGATCAAGATGGTTCGTCGGCTCGTCCATCAGCATTAAATCCGGCTCGCGCGCCATCTGTCGTACGATCGCCAGCCGCTTGCGCCAACCGCCCGAGAGCGAGCCGGCCTCGGCGGACGGGTCGACGAAGTTCGCGCGGTCGAGCAACTGATACGCCCGTACCTCCCGGTCGTGCTCGTCGACGTGTTCGTCCACGGCGTCGGTGATGATCTCGTGGCACGTCTGCGCCGGATGGAACACGTCTTCCTGCGGCACATACGCGACGCGCAAGCCCCGGCGCGCGATCAGCTCGCCTTCGTCCGGCGGCTCGATGCCGGCGAAGACGCGCAGCAACGTCGACTTGCCCGAGCCGTTGGCGCCGATCAGGCCGACGCGCTCGCCCTCCTCGAGCCCGAGCGTGATGTTGCTGAACAGCAGGCGCGGGCCGTAGTGCTTGGAAAGGTTGCGGGCGGTAAGAAGCATCAGCGCAGCCGGTCCTTCACGAATTGCTTCACGCTGTCGAGCGGGATCTTTTCCTGCTGCTGCGTATCGCGGTGACGCACGGTGACGGTGTTGCCGGTGAGCGTGTCGCCGTCGATCGTCACGCAGAACGGCGTGCCGATCTCGTCCATGCGGGCGTAGCGCTTGCCGATCGACTGCTTCGGGTCGTACTCACAGGCGAACTCGCCGCGGCAATCCATGTAGAGCTTCTTTGCGACTTCCGGCATACCGTCTTTGGCCACCAGCGGGAAGATGCCAAGCTTGACCGGGGCGAACTGCGGCTTGAACTTCAGGTACACGCCGCTCGGCCGCGACGGGTCGAGCGTGTACGCCTCGCACAGCAGCACGAGCACCGCGCGCGTCAGGCCGCTGGCGGGCTCGATCACGTTGGGGATGTAACGGCTCTTGGTTTTGATTTCCTCAGCGCTGGTCCCATCGGCCTTGAGCTTGAGCTGCAGATCCTGGTCGAAGTAGTCCAGCCGCTGGCCGCTGTGCTCGCTGTGCTGCGTGAGGTCGAAGCTGCCGCGATGGGCGATGCCTTCGAGCTCGCCGTAATCTGGCGCGGTGAAGGGGTACTTGTATTCGATGTCGACGGTCGCCTTGGAGTAGTGCGAGAGCTCGTCGGCGGCGTGGTCGCGGAACTGCAGGTTCTCCTTCGCCACGCCGAGCGATTCCCACCACGCCATGCGATTGTGCTTCCAGAACTCGTACCACTTCAGCGCCTCGTCGGGCGCGCAGAAGAACTCCATCTCCATCTGCTCGAACTCGCGGCTACGGAAGATGAAGTTGCGCGGCGTGACTTCGTTGCGGAACGATTTGCCCACTTGCGCGACGCCGAACGGCACTTTGACGCGGGTGGTGTCGAGAACGTTTTTGTAGTTGAGGAAAATGCCCTGGGCGGTTTCGGGGCGCAGAAAAACAAGGTTTTCTGCGGTCTGCTGAAGGCCGGCGTAAGAGACCATCATCAGATTAAATTGTTCCGGAGTGCCGAGCGGCCCGCCGCAAAGCACGCACGGTTCTTGAAGTGCGATAGCGCTCTCATCCGTTCCGACCCAATGAACAAGCGATTCTGTGCCACTGTTCAAGTTCGCGGTGACTTCGGGGGCGGCCTTGGCGAGCGTTTTCTCCGGATTCCGCGTCAGCGGAAGGTTGGGTGCGAGCTTTTGTCCTTTATTCTTCGCCCAACGAATGAGAGTGCTCGAATCCGCAGGATCATGCGCATCTTTCAAGCTCTCGTACCATTTGGACGAAGTCGTGAGAATGTCCCAATAATGGTCGGCGCGAACAATGTGACCGCACTTCTCACACTTTCGCATCGGGTCGGCGAACGTCGCGGCATGGCCGCTGGCGTGCCACGTTTTCGGGTGCTGGATGATCGCCGAATCAAGGCCGACCATTTCCACGATCTCGCCGTCCGGGCCGATCGGGGGGCATTCGACCATCCAGTTCCACCAGTGGTCGCGGATGTTGTTTTTCAGCAGCACGCCGAGCGGGCCGTAGTCCCAGAAGCCGCGGAGGCCGCCGTAGATTTCGCTCGCCTGGTAGATGAAGCCGCGGCGTTTGGCGAGGGCGACGATCTGGTCCATGACGCTGCTGGTGGGGGCTGGGGTATCGGACATGGTCTGCTCGGCTGAATGAGGCTTATCGAATGAGGCCCGGGATTTTCACTTCCCCTCTCCCGCGTACCTGGGGGAGGGGTAAGGCTCGGGAGGGGGCCTTCGGACGACTTCAAAGGCAATTACGCTCAAGGCCCTCTCACTAACCATCTTCGGGAATACCGCGGGAGGGGACCAGACAGAGAACGAATAACGCGGAACGTGAAAGGCGGCCCGGGCGGGTGGCCCGGATCGCGTTTCACGTTCCGCGTGTCTGGTTGCGACCTGTTGTGACCCGGCCGCTAGGCCTTGGTACCGGCTTTGGCGGTCAGGGCGTTAAGCTTTTTCGTCGCCCGGCTGCGGCGGCGGGCGGCGGTGTTGGGATGGATCGTGCTCTTGAGCTTCACCCGGTCGAGCGTGCTCACGAGCGCGCCAAGGGCCTTCGTGGCCTCGGCGGCGTTACCGCCGGTGAGGGCGGCGTTGAACGCCTTGGTCTCGACTTTGAGCGTTTCCTTGCGGGCCTTGTTGCGGGCCTGGCGTTTTTCGCCCTGACGAATGCGTTTCTTTGCCGAAAGTGAATGGGCCACGTCGCACCAACCTCGTTAGACTGACTTCTGAATCGAAAGTCCGGCAATGATAGCGAAATGGCCCCGCGACGCAAGCACCGGTCTTACAGGATCGGCTCGACGGCCCGCAGGCTTTCGCGGTCGAGCGTGTCGAGCCGCGGCAGCGCGTAGATATTGCCGTCCACGTCCTTGATGCTGAAGCGGCCGTCGGGGAGGAATCGAATGTCCTCGCGCTCCTGCACACGGAACGTGGCGTTGCCTCGGTCGGTCTCGACTTCCCATTCCTGGTGCCCGAAATCCACGTTCAGCCGCCGGACGCGGGAGATGGTGGGGATGAACGCGTTGGCCGCCATCCACCGGTCGACCGGGCCGCGCTGGGCGGGGGACAGGTCGGTCAGGTTTTCGATCAGGAAGATTTCTTTCCCCTTATCGTCGCGCACGCTGATGAGCTGCTGCGGCTTCGACCACGGAAACGACCGCCGCAGCCGGACGTCGACGACGTCGCTATGGCCGGGGCGGGAGAGCGTCATCGTGCCGTTGGGGTTTTCGGTCAACTGAAAGTCGGTCATGTCGCACTCCCCGCTTTCCACTGCGAAATGTCGTTGCGATCGATAGCGTGGCCAGCCTGGTGCAGTTGGTGCCCGCCGTGGGCCATCGGATCAGCCGTCGCTTGGGTCGTCATCGGATGCCGATCCGCTGGTTCATTTCCATCTGCGTACGGAACAGCTTGGCGTAAATGCCGTCGGGCTTGTCGTGCAGTTGCCCGTGCGTGCCTTCTTCTGCGACGCGGCCTTTGTCGAGCACGATGAGCTTGTCCGCCGCCTGCAGCGTGCTGAGGCGGTGTGCGATGGCGATGGTGGTGCGGCCGGTGACGAGGCGGTCCATCGCTTCCTGGATTTGCCGCTCGGTTTCGGTGTCGAGGCTGCTCGTGGCTTCGTCGAGGATGAGGATCGCCGGGGCGTGCAAAATCGCCCGGGCGATGCTGACGCGCTGGCGCTCGCCGCCGCTGAGGGACTGGCCACGCTCGCCGACCATCGTGTCGTAACCGTCGGGCAGGCCACAGATGAAGTCGTGGGCGTTGGCGGCGCGGGCGGCCTCGATCACTTCGAGATCGCTCGCGTCGGGCCGGCCGTAGCGGACGTTGTCGGCGATCGTGCCGTGGAAAAGATACGGCTCCTGCAGCACCACGCCGATCTGCTGGCGCAGCCACTGCAGGTCGTAATCCTTCACGTCAACGCCGTCGATGAGGATCTGCCCGTCGGTGACGTCGTAGAAGCGGCTGATGAGATTGACGAACGTGCTCTTGCCCGCCCCGCTGTGGCCGCAAAGGCCGACCATCGTGCCCGGCTCGATCGAAATCGAAACGTCGCGCAGCGCCGGTTGCTGCCCTTCGTAGCTGAAGCCGACGTTGCGCAGCTCGACGCGGCCTTCGATCCTGCCGGTCTTGATCGCGTCGGTCTTTTCCTGCACTTCCGGTTTGGTGTCGAGCACCTCGAACACCCGCTGCGCGCTGCTCGCCGCTCGCGTCACCATGCGGCTGCTCGACGCGATCTCGTTGATCGGCCCGTAGAACTGGTGCATGAAGCCGATGAACATGAACAGCGTGCCCGTGGTGTTGCGCGGGTTCTCAGGATGGGCGATCACGAGATACCCGCCGACGAACAGCACGAGCGTGCCGCTGATGCGCATGGCCGCCCCCACCGCCGGCTGCAGCTTCCACCAGACGGAGTTGACTTCGAGTTCCTTCTGCGTGAAGGCGTCGTTGCGGCGGTCGAACCGGCTGATCTCGCGGTTCTCGCCGGCGAAGGCCTTCACCACCTTCACGCCGCCGAGCGAATCGCCGACGACGGCGCTGACGCGCGACCAGTAGTTCCACATCCGACCGAACAGCCGGTGCATCTTCTTGCCGCGCCAGTACGTCACCGCCGCGATGAGAGGCAACGGCGTGAGCGCGACGATTGCCAGCAGCCAGTTGGCGTAGAGCATGATGCACATCATGGCGACGATCACGACGACGTCGCGCACGATGTTGATCGATCCGAACGCGATGAAATCCCAGATGCGGTCAGTGTCGCTCGTGACGCGCGTGATGAGGCTGCCCGTCCGTCGTTTGCTGAAGAATCGCAGGCTGAGCGAATGAAGGTGGGCGTACACCTTGTGCCGCAGATCGGCGGTGACGCGCGTGCCGGTATTCGACAGCACGCCGGTGCGCAGACCGCCGATCAGCTCGCTGAGGATCACCACGGCCACGGTGGCCAGCGACCAGTTGATGAGCGACCCGATCCGCTCGGGCACGGTCGCGGGTCGGACCGGTATGATCGCGTAGTCGATGATGAACTTGCGGATGATCGGATCGCCGATGGCCAGGGGGGCGTGAAGCAGTGTCAGGCCCAGCGCCAGGTAGACCCGGCTGCGATACGGCTTGGCCACTTCAAGCAGCCGCCAGAGGATCGCCCGGCTTTGCGAGCAGCGCGGGCAGACTTTGTTTGCGTCGGTGGGGATCACCTCGCCGCACTTGGGGCACAGTTCCTGTTGCTGCGCAGCCTGCTCGGCGGCGCGGAGCCAGCCGGGGGTGTCTTCGTGCTTGTCTTCGCCGGGGATCAGCCGCTTGAGCTGCCGGTGCAGGGCGACGGCGGGCTTTCGGTGCTTGCGTGAGTAGCGCAGCTGCAGGTTCCGCTGGCCGTCGTCGACGACGAGGCGGTCCATGCCGACGCCTTCGTAGATCTTGGCGGTCTTTACGTCGTCAACGCTCAACTCGTCTGACGTCGCGCCGTTAAGGTGGATCAGGCGGGTGGGCGTGAGAACCGCGAAGGAATCGGCAAGTCGATTGTCGGCGTCGAGATCGAACTGGCTCCACGCGACCACCGGCTCACCGGCAAGGTGGCCGTTGAGTTGGCTTTTCAGCGTGGGGGGCAGTACGAGCTCATCGGCCGCGGGGGGCGCAAGGGTATCGGGCATGGGGCACCTTAACAGTTGGCGAGATGCTGCGATTTGTCAATCGCTTCGTTATGCTTCTGTTCATGAGCGTCAGGCGCGTGGCACTGGTGACGGGCGGGGCAAAACGCGTCGGCGCCGCAGTGGCGCGCAGGCTGTCGGCCGCGGGGTTCGTGATAATTATTTCGTACAAGCTAAGCCGCGACGCGGCTTTGGACGTCGCGGCGTCGATCGGCGGCGAGGCGATTGAAGCGGATTTGGCAGCCGAAGGCGCCGGCAGGTCGCTCGCCGGGGCAGTGCTCGAACGACACGGCCGGTGTGACGTACTTTTTAATAATGCGTCGCTCTTCAAGCCCGACCGAGACTGCGACAACGCGGTAATAGAGCACGCGCGTGTGAACGTCGACGCCCCGTTGGCCTTGATCGACGCGCTGGCGCCCGCGCTGACGCGCGCCCGCGGGCACGTCGTGAACATGCTCGACGTGCTGGCCGAACGGCCGATGCGCGGCTACAGCGGCTACTCGGCCAGCAAGGCGGCGCTGGCGACGATCACGCTCGCTAAAGCCCGGCAGCTCGCCCCCGCCGTCACCGTCAACGGCATCGCCCCCGGCGTCGTAGCATGGCCGGACGACCTGCCCATCGACCAGCGCGAGGCGTACCTCGCCAAAGTGCCACTCGGCCGCGCCGGCACGCCCGAAGATGTGGCAGCGCTGGCGGCTTTCCTGGTCACCGAAGGCACCTACATCACCGGGCAGGTCATCCGCCTTGATGGCGGGCGATCGCTCGTGTGACCGGTGCGCATCCGGCCTGTCAGTCACAGCGAACAGGTTCCGCGCGTCCGCCGTTGGCGCCCACGCCCGCTTGCCCGCGACGGCATTCGCCACTTGGCATCGGTGCGCGATACAATCGCCCCTGCATGCGTCGCCCCGCCGTTTTTTTCGACCGCGATAACACGCTCATCATCGGCAACGAATATTGCGGCGAGCCGGACAAGGTCGCGCTCGTGGCCGGCGCGCCCGGGGCTGTCGCCAAATGCCGGGCGATGGGGTTTGCCACTGTCGTCGCGAGCAACCAGAGCGGCGTGGCGCGGGGGATGTTTGACGAAGACGCGGTGCGCGCCTGCAACCGCCGCATGGACGAGCTTCTGCTGGCCGCCAACCCCGCCGCCGTCATCGACCGGCACGAGTACTGCCCTTTCCATCCCGAAGGCACGGTGGATGCCTACAGGTCCGACAGCGATTTGCGCAAGCCCAGACCGGGCATGATTCTCGCTGCCGCGGAGGCGATGGCGATCGATCTATCCCGCTCCTGGATGATCGGCGACGCCCCGCGCGACATCGCCGCCGGCAAGGCGGCGGGTTGTCGGACGATTCTCATTGACGACCCGACACTGGCCCCGTCGCCCGCGGCCCTGGAAAAGCCCACGGTGGCCGCGGACTTCACGGTCGGCACGCTCGTCGAGGCCGTCGAGGTCGTCGCCCGGCACCACAACGACCCGCCCCACCCTGCCGCCCCTTCCGCTCCGCCGCCAGCACCGGCCCCGCCGCCGGCGGGGCGGCTGCAATCGATCACCAATCCGCCGCGCCCCGCGGCCGCGCGGCCCACGCCGCCCCGCCCTGCCCCGCGGCCCGAGCCCCTCCGCGTGCACGTCGACACCAGCCGGCTCGAACTGGCGAACCAGCAAATCCTGATCGAGCTGAAAAAACTCAACGACGCCCGCGCCGACGATTTCTCGGTCAGCAAGCTCATCGCCGGCGTCGTGCAGGTTCTCGCACTGAGTGCGATGCTGATGGCGTACTTTTTCTTCCGCAACGACACCGCCGTCCTTCAGAGTTGGCTGCTCGTCGGGATCTTTCTGCAAACGTTCACGATCGCACTGCTGATCATGAGCCGGCAGAAATAGTCCCCAAAGAATCCAAAGAGAATGGTGTCGGGTAAGAATTACCGCGGTCTACCGACGCCGTCTGCGGCCACGCTCGGAACTGCGGCCGGGCACTAACCGATCGAAGCGCCGTCGTAGCTGCGACGCGTATCCATGCAATGGCAACGGCCCCGCGGCGGTAGCCGCAGGGCCGTTGATTGAAAGCAGTCAGATTCAGAAAGCGACCCCCGTCGCACCATGACTATTTGTACTTCACCGTGCAGCCGTACGCCTTGGTCTCCGGGCGGCTGACGGCCTTGCCGGCGAGCACGTCGTCCAGGGCGGTGGCGACGTGATTCTTGGCGCTGCTCACGCCGGCGGCGTCCTTGGAATCATTGTCGTCAATCGCGCCGCGGTAAACGATCTTCCCGGCGGCGTCGATGACGAACATCTGCGGGGTGTTCGTCGCGCCGTACTGACGGCCGACCACACCGGAGTTGTCATCAAGGATCGGGCGGTCGATCTTCCACTCGGTTGCAATCTCACGGTTGCTCTTGATCGAAGCAGTGCCGGTGGTGTTGATCGCCAGCCACGTCACGCCCTTGGCGGCGTACTTCGACGCAACGGCGTTCATCGCCCCGCCGGTATAGTGCTTTTGCACGAACGGGCACTCGTTGTTGAACCATTCCAGAACAACGACTTTGCCCTTGAAGTCGGCCAGGCTCACGTCGTTGCCGTCCTGGTCCTTGAGCACGAAGGCCGGGGCCGTGGTGCCCAGCGCCGCCTTGGCCTTGCTCTCGTCGGCCTGCACGAACACGCTCATGCCCACGAGAAGCAACAACGGAACCAACGCGCCAATCAGAATCGTTCGCAAATGCATAAATTCCTCCGAAACAAAGTGATTACTCGATCGTCACCGGAACCGTCGCCCGGCGTCGGGTCTTGCCCGCGTCGGTAGTATAGACCAAGACCGCCTCGCCCGTCTGCGGTTTGTTCGATCCGGGCAGAATTCGGTACGGCACCACTGAAATCGGCGACGGCCCTTCCGTGGCATAGACGGTGAGCAACGGCGGATCAAACACCGCAAAGTCGATCGCCGGCGGGAAAATCTCTAAGACGTTGGCGCCTTTGGGCACGACGAACTGGAGTTGTCCTTTCCCGCCCGGGTCACCGGGCCGGATGATCCGGGCCTGAACGCCTTCGTCCGGCTTCGGGATCAACTCGTTCCAGGCCGCGAATTTCTGTGCCTGCACGGCGGCACCGTCGCCGACGGCTGCTTCGGCGGTCACGGACGTCGATTCCATCACGCACTCTTCGCGGCAGACGAGCCAGTCGATCTTCGCTTCGACCACCAACTTCGGCTCCGAAAATCCGGCGGGCACGCGCAGACGCGTGAGCAGCACGAGCTCGCCCTCGTAGCCGAAACTAACGAGGCCGTTGCCGACGTTCATGCGCTTCGGCACCGGGAACCGCAGCGGCTCGGCCGTCACCCCCGGCGGGAGCGTCCACGTCACGCTCGGCGGCATGCCACTGTCGCCGGGGTTCGTCCAGTACAAATGCCACCTCGGCTCGATCACGAACCGCACCGCGATCTCGATCGAGCCGCCCGGCTTCACGGCGGTCGCGCCGGCGATCAGCTCGGGCTTGGCGTGCAGCGCCTGAGCGGCTTGCGAGGCGAAGAGGACGCAGAGCAAAGGGACTGTCGCGTGTCGCATTTTCACGGGCAATGATAGCCCGCTCCCTGAGCGCGTTCCGCCATCAATCTCTAGGCGTCGAGCGTGCCGTACGGCAACTCGGCGGGCATGGGGGCGGGTCGTTTATAGCCGGGCGTCGGCGTCACCGCCGTGCCGGTGCGCGACGAGTCGAGGAAGCCTTGCATGAGTTCCAGCACCGTCAGCGCCTGCTCGCCGTTGCACCGTTCCGCCCGTCCGCTGCGCACCGCATATGCCATGTCGGCCAGCCCGACGCTGCGGCCGTACCCCTTCACGAAGGTATGTGGCACGTCGACAAACTCATCGGGCTTGGCGTCGTCGAATCGGCAAAGCGCCACCGGCCCGTCGAAGCTGTTGGGGTCGGGGACGCGCAGCGTGCCGTCGGTGCCGTAGACAACGATCGGGGAGCCGGCCCCCGCCGCGGCGCGCGTGGCGAAGCTCTGGATGATCGAGCCGCAGCAGCCGTTCTCGAATTCCATCATCCCCAGCACATGGTCGGGCGTCTCGACTTTCATGATCTGCCCGAACTTCGGGCCGGGGGCACCCTCTTTATTTTTGTGCGTGATCGGCCGCTCCGGGCGGGTGATCGATGTCATCCCCATGACGCGCTTCACCGGCCCCAGGAGATTGAGCAGCGCCGTCAGATAGTAAGGCCCCATGTCGAACATCGGCCCGCCGCCGGCCTGGTAATAAAACTCCGGCGACGGGTGCCAGTGCTCGTGCCCGCGGCCCATCATGAACGCCGTGAACGCGATCGGCCTGCCGATCGCGCCGTCGTCGATGAGTTTCCGCGCCGTCTGGATGCCCGCTCCCATAAATGTATCCGGCGCGCAACCCGTGCGCAGGCCCTTCGCCCGGCCGGCGGCGAGCAGCGCGGCGCCTTCGTCAGTGTTCACGCCGAACGGCTTTTCGGCGTAAGTATGCTTGCCGGCCTCGATCGCCCGCAGGCCGACCGGGACGTGCGCCTTGGGGATCGTGAGATTGAGCACGATCTCGATCGAATCGTCCTCCATCAGCTCGTCGACGCTGCACGCCCTGGCGATGCCAAACTCCGCGGCCTTTTTGGCCGCCGCTTCGCGGTTGATGTCGGCGCACGCGGCGATCTCCACCACCGGCAGATTCTTGGCCATGCCGAGGTACGCACCACTGATCGCGCCCGTGCCGACGACGCCGACTCGCACTGGTTTATGCATGATGAGGATTCCTGAAAGGTCCGCGAATTGTCAATCCGCTGACCGCGATTTCAAGGTCCGTCGACGCGGCATCCTCGGCGTCGCGTTCGATGCGCGTCAGCAGACGGATCTGCTGGCAGGAACGCGCCGGACGCGAGCCGTATTGCCAGCCGGTCAGGTGCGAAGCACGGCCCGTCGCGCCGCGACGGCGAGTTCATCACAGCGGTTGTTGAGCACGTCGACGCCGTGGCCGCGCACCCACTGCCAGTGGATCTGGTGCAGCGCAGCCAGCGTAACGAGTTGTTGCCACAGGTCCTGGTTTTTCACCGGCTTGCGGTCGGCTGTCTTCCAGCCGCGCTTCTGCCAATTTTTCAGCCACCCCTGGGTGAAGGCGTTGCGCACGTATTCACTGTCGGTGACGACGGTCACCACGCTCCCCGGCGGCACGCGGCCCAGCGCTTCGATGACGGCCTGCAGTTCCATGCGGTTGTTCGTCGAATCTCGCGTCCCGCCGGAAATCTCCTGCTCGGCATGGGTCACTTGGTCGATGAG
>DASVSS010000336.1:0-2089 GCA_036387945.1 Tepidisphaeraceae bacterium
CGCCGATCTGTACCTCGAAGGCAGCGATCAGCATCGTGGGTGGTTCCAGCTTTCGCTCCTGCCGGCGCTGGCCGCGACGGGCGAGGCGCCGTTCAAGTGCGTGCTTACGCACGGGTTCATCGTCGGGCCGGACGGCAAGAAGGTGAGCAAGAGCGACAAAAACTACGTCACCGCCACCGCTGAGATCAACCGCCACGGCGCCGACCTGCTGCGGTTGTTCGTCTGCGCCGCCGACTACGAAGGCGACGTCTCGGCCAGTCCCAAGCTCATCGCCGATTTCGGCGACAAGTACCGCAAGATCCGCAACACGCTGCGGTACCTGCTCAGCAACCTGTACGACTACGACGGGAAGGGCGCGGCCGCCCCGGCGCTGTCGCTCGACGGCTGGATGCTCGCCGAGCTGGACACGCTGGTCGCCGAGGTGAAGCGGGCCTACGAGGGCTACGCGCTGCACAAGGCCTTCCGTCTGCTGCACGATTTCTGCAGCGTGCAGATCAGCAGCGTCTACGGCAACGCGATGAAGGACCGCTTGTACTGCGACGCCCCCGACTCCGCGGCGCGCCGGCAGTGCCAGGCGACGATGCACGCGCTGCTGCTGGCGCTGACGAAGATGATCGCCCCGATGCTCGTCTTCACCGCCGACGAAACCTGGGAGCACATCCCGCACAAACCCGCCGCCGACGCCGGCCTGTCGAGCGTGCACCTGGCGCTCTGGCCGGCGGCGGCGACGGCCGCCACCGCCCCTGAAGCGCAGGCGGCGTACGCGGCTCTGTTCGAAACGCGCGAGATGGCCCTGGCACAGCTTGACCGGCTGAAAAAGGAATCCGGCGTGAACAAGTCCGTCGATGCCGAGGCGCGTTACCCCGGCAAGCTGCGGGCGGCGCTCGAGCCGTTCGGGGTCGATCTCGAAGACCTCGTCGGCTGCGGGCACCACGTCTTTGACGACGCGATCGACGAGTTGCGCATCGTCGACACGCGCGAGACGTATCAGGCCTGCGCCCGCAGCTGGAAACGCCGGCCGGACGTCGGCAGCGACCCGGATTTCCCCGACCTCTCGGCCCGCGACGCCGCGGCGGTCAAGCGATTGAAGGACGGCGCCAGTTCCGCTGGATAAATCCCGGGACGCCGAGGTAGCGGAGAGGAGAAGTAAGCCACGGATGGCACAGATGGAAACGGATAAAGCAAAGGTGATTTCTTATCCGTGTTCATCTGTGCCATCTGCGGCCCGACTGCTCTCTTCGTTTTTTCTCCGCGGCTCTGGCATCCTCGGTGTCCTGGCGTTCATTCTTCGGCCTATCTCGAATCAATGATCTCACGACCGATCAATCTTGCCGTTCTCGTCAGCGGCGGCGGCACGACGCTGCAGAATCTGATCGACGCGGTCGCCGACGGGCGGCTGCGGGCGAAGATCGTTCTCGTGATCGCTTCGCGACCCGGCATCGGCGGGATCGCCCGGGCCGAGGCGGCGGGGCTGCCGGTGGCGGTCGTCGAGCGGAAAAAGTTCGATTCGCTCGAAGCCTTCAGCGACGCGGTCTTCGATGCGTGCACGGCGGCGGACGTCGATCTGGTATGCCTCGGCGGGTGGCTGCAACTACTGCGGCTGCCCGACGCCTGGGCCGGGCGGGTGATGAACATTCACCCGGCCATACTGCCCGCCTACGGCGGGCGCGGGATGTTCGGCCGGCACGTTCACGCCGCGGTGCTGGCGGCGGGGGAGAGGGTCAGCGGCTGCACGGTGCACTGGGTCAACAACGAATACGACGCCGGACCGATCATCGTGCAACGCACCTGCCCGGTGCTGCCGGGCGACACGCCCGAGACGTTGGCCGCCCGCGTGTTCGAGCTTGAAAAAAGTGCGTACGTGGATGCGATCGCAGCGTACATAGCGGATCGCGTCTAGCGCCTCGGACCGTGGCACAGGTTCCCTCACCGGCGTACCGGCGGCAGCGCCAAGGCCGATGCCGTCCAACGGCTCTCAGGCGCGTGCGCTTCGGCCGGGTGCCACGGGTGGAGTATTCGGCCGTGTCTTCGGCCGCCAGAGCACGGCTTGGTGTACCAACCCGTGCCACCCATACCAGACAGAATTGTT
>DASVSS010000337.1:0-5433 GCA_036387945.1 Tepidisphaeraceae bacterium
CTCATCGAAGACGCCGTCGTGTTCGACTGCTTCTGCGGCACGGGCAGCATGGGCTTGGAATGCCTCAGTCGCGGGGCGCGCCAGGCGTATTTTTTCGACGCCGACCGATCCGCCCTGGCAGGCCTGGCGAAGAACATTGCGGCGCTTAAGGTCGCCGATCACTCGACGGTGTTGGCCGGCGATATTTTCCGGCTGATCCGAGGGAACGCCCTGCCGCCTGCCGACCTGATCTTCTTCGACCCGCCCTACCGTTTCGTCCCCGAACGCCCCGCCGACCTGCGAGAATTCGCGTCCTATTGCGGCGAGCGGCTCGCGCATAGCCGGACCGAGCTAATCTTCCGCCACGACGCGGCGGACGTGTTGGAACTACCGCCGTGGACGACCGGCGTGGCGAAATCCTACGGGTCCATGCTCATCGAGCGCCTCGTGCTGCCGGGCCGGTAGCCGTCGCCGATGGCGCGGCCGGGAGTTATCGTGCGCAATATGTCGGTCGCCGAACAAGCCGCAAGCAACGTCCTCACCCGCCTGCGCGACGCCGGGCACATCGCCTATTTCGCCGGCGGCTGCGTGCGCGATCGCCTGCTGGGCCTGACGCCGAAGGATTTCGACGTGGCGACTGACGCGCCGCCCGCGAAGGTGCGCGACGTCTTCGCCCGCACGCAAGCGGTTGGGCAGGCTTTTGGCGTTGTGCTCGTTCATGATTTTGGCGCGCCGATCGAAGTCGCCACCTTCCGCACCGACGGCGATTACAAAGACGGCCGCCGCCCCGAGGCGGTCACCTTCGCCGACGCCGAACACGACGCGCAGCGACGCGATTTTACGATCAACGGCCTGTTCTTCGATCCCCGCGAAGACCGCGTCATCGACTATGTCGGCGGCCGGCGCGACCTTGCCGACCGCGTGCTGCGCGCGATCGGCGATCCCGAAGAACGCTTTGACGAAGACCACCTCCGCATGCTGCGTGCGGTCCGCTTCGCGGCCCGGTTCGGCCTGACCATCGAGCCGTTGACCGCCGCCGCGATCACACGCGACGCGCAGAAGCTGTCGCGCATCAGCGGCGAGCGGATCGCCGACGAGCTGCGACGCATGCTCGCGCCCCCGACCCGCAGCGCGGCGTACGCCCTGCTGTGGCGCTTCGGACTCCTACGCGGAATTTTTCAAACGCTCATGCCCGAAGGCAATTACTCCTTCGACGCGGACCAGTCGCTTCTGCTAGCGCTTTCGCCGGGGGCAACGGTCTCACCGCCACTGGCGATCCTGTGCGCTGCGATCGATTGCCGCTGGCAGGCGGCGCACCGCCGGCCCGATCTGCTGAGCAATCTGTCTCCAAACGAGGTATCGAAGATCCTCGGCGCGCTTCGCGGCGCCCTCAAGCTCAGCAACGATGAAACCGGCCACATGGCTGACGTTGCTCGGTGGACGCATCGCCTGCTGATCACCGCGCATCCGCCGGTCGCGCTCATGAAGCGGTTCCTCGCGCGCCCGCATGCAAAAGACGCGCTGGCGCTGCTCGACGCGATGGCGGCCATCGGCGTGGCGACCGAGCGCATCGCGGCGCTGCGACGGCAACTCGACGGACTCGGTGATGGAGAGGTTGCCCCCCCGCCGCTGCTGACGGGCGACATGCTCGTGGCCGCCGGCTACAGGCCCGGGCCGGGGTTCAAGAGCGCCCTGGACACGGTGTACGACGAACAGCTTGAGGGAAGGGTGCGAACCGGAGACGAAGCGTTGGCGATGGGGAAGACGTTGCTTTCGAACCAGTCAGCGGCAACGTGATTCGATCGCGCGGGCGCGACACGGAGAGCCGGGACACTCCTCGCAGGGCACCGTTTATCCCACGGCTCCCAAGAGCAAGTTGTCGCCGCTCCAAGTCACAGTGATCGGCGGCGGCCCGCGGTTACTTGCCAAGGGAATGGATTAGCGCCTTCACGTCACCGATCTGGTGGATGCGCAGGCCGAAGTTCTCGCCGACCTTCACCGTCTCGCCGACGGCGATCGACTTGTTGTTGATCATCAGCTCGAGCGGCTCTTCGCTGGATTTGTTGAACTCAAGGATCGCGCCGTTCTGAATGCGCAGCACCTCGGCGACGTTGAACTTGCGCTCCGCGAGCTTGACGATCACCGGCACCTGCATGCGCAGGATGCGCTGCAGTTCGCCGAGCGTGTTGCGGGTCGAAGATTGGCGGGATTGCACGACGGCCATGGCGCTACTGACATTATCGGCCGCCGGCCAACGCGTGCTTGAGTAAATGGGCTGATGATTAAGCAGTTGATCCGTTACCGGTCGGCCTCTGAGAGACCCTTTAGCGCGTCTGACGGCCACCGATCAACCAACAAACAGATCAACTCACCCTACGACTCGAACTTTTTAATCAACAGGCTCGCATTGTGTCCGCCGAAGCCGAAGCTGTTGCTCATCGCGTAGGTGACGCTTTTTTCGCGGGCGGTGTGCGGGACGTAATCGAGGTCGCAACCGTCGTCGGGGTTGTCGAGGTTGATCGTCGGCGGGATGACGCCGCGGATGACGGCCATCGTCGAAAAGACCGCTTCTATGCCGCCCGAAGCGCCCAACAGATGGCCGAGGTGGCTTTTGGTGCTGCTGATGGCGACGGTGCGGGCGGCGTCTCCGAAGGTGCACTTGATGGCCTTGGTTTCCATCACGTCGCCAAGGCCGGTGCTCGTACCATGGGCGTTGATGTAATCGACCGCGTCGGCGTTCACGCCGCCGTCCGCCAGGGCGTTGGCCATCGCACGCGCCGCCCCGCCGCCGGATTCGTCGGGGGCGGTGATGTGGTAGGCGTCGGCCGACATGCCGTAGCCGACCAGCTCGGCATAGATGCGGGCGCCCCGCTTCTTCGCGTGCTCGAGTTCTTCGAGCACCATCACACCGGCGCCTTCGCCCATGACGAAGCCGTCGCGGTCTTTGTCCCAGGGACGGCTGGCCTTGGTCGGGTCTTCGTTGCGGGTGGAAAGGGCACGGGCGGCGACGAAGCTGCCGAGCCCGAGGCGGCACAAGGCCGCCTCACTGCCGCCGGCGATCATCATGTCGGCGGCGTCGTTTTCGATCAGCTTGCCCGCGTCGCCGATGGCGTTGCTGCCGGTGGCGCACGCGGTGGCGATGGCCGTGTTGGGGCCCTTGAGGCCGAAGCGAATGCTGACGTTGCCGCTGGCGGCATTGACCATCAGACGCGGCACGGTGAACGGGCTGACGCGCGACACGCCGCGGCCGCTGAGGATGTTGGACTGTTCTTCGAGCGTCTCGATCCCGCCGATGCCGCTGCCGATGATGACGCCGCAGCGGTACGGGTTCTCGCCCGAGAAATCGATCCCGCAATCCTTCACCGCCGACACCGACGCGGCCAAACCGAATTGTCCAAAGCGGTCGAGCCGGCGGGCTTCTTTCACGTCGACGCCGTAGTTTGCGACGTCAAACGTCGTGCACTCGCCGCCGAAGCGGACGGGGAAATCCGAGAAGTCGAAACGCGTGAGCGTCTTGATGCCGCTCTCGCCGGCGCAGAGTTTATCCCACACTTCGTCGACGCGCTCCCCGAGCGACGTGACCAGTCCAAGACCCGTGATGACCACTCGGCGTTGCTTCATAACTGGCATCTGAAGGCGACGGCGGGCCAGAAGGCCGGGCCGGTCGAAGAAAAAAAGAGCCACAGATTATACGGATTTCACAGATCGGAGTTCGAATTCAAATCTGTGTGCCCGTCAAATCTGTGGCTCGTTGTATGCTCAGAACCGCAGCCGCTTTACGTCCGCGATCGCCGCCGTTTCAGGGCCGCGGACTTGCGCCCGGCCGTCCATGTGCGGCTTTGACTGCGGCCGCCACTTTAACGCCCTGCCGTCGCTCTGCGCCAATGGACGCTTTTTATTTGGCCGGGCGCTGTGTCGGCGACGGCTTATTTTGTGCCGTGCTGCTTGATGTAATCGATGGCCTGGCCGACGGTCTGGATCTTCTCCGCTTCTTCGTCGGGGATCGAGAGTTCGAACTCGTCTTCGAATTCCATCACGAGCTCGACGGTGTCGAGCGAGTCGGCGTTGAGGTCGTTGATGAAGTGCGTTTCGCGGGTGATCTCTTCCTTGGGAACGCCCATCTGCTCGCTAACGATCTCAATGACCTTCGTTTCAATTTCGTCCATGTTGCTTCCACCTTACCTGATAGGGCGTTGCCCGCGGCCACATGGCCGGTGAGCAAGGCCCGAAACTATAGCGGTCGGTCGACCGATTGCAAACGCCCGCCCGGCGTCGGCCGGGTGAACGGGTTACTGGGTTTACGCGCCGGAAACGGGCCGAAAATCGCCCGCCGTCGGCCGATTTCGGGCCGTGCCATTCCGGCCGCACGGACTTACATCACCATCCCCCCGTCCACGCAAATCACCTGGCCGGTGACGTAGCTGGCGCCCGCCCCGGCGAGGAATGCCACCACCGCGGCGATCTCATCGGCGTTGCCGAAGCGGCGCAGGGGGATGAAATCCTTTACCTTTGTTTTGATGGCGTCGGGCAGCACGTCGGTCATGTCCGTGACGATGAACCCGGGCGCCACGACGTTGCAGGTCACGGCCTTGCCGGCAAGCTCTTTGGCCACGCTTTTGCTGAACCCGATCAGGCCGGCCTTGCTGGCGGCGTAGTTGGTCTGACCCGCATTGCCGGCCACGCCCGCGACGCTGCTGATGTTCACGATCCGGCCGCCGCTCTTGCTGCGCATGAGATAGCGGGCGGCGGTCTTCGTTGCCACAAACGCGCTTTTGAGATTCGTGTTGATGACCTCGTCGAAATCCGCGTCGTCCATGCGCAGCAGCAGGCCGTCCTTGGTGATGCCGGCATTGTTCACCAGCACGTCAAGCCGGCCGTGGGCTTCGGCGATGCGTTCGATCGTCTCGGCGGTGCCTTTGGGATCGGCGAGGTCGACGCTCACCGCTTCGGCGCTGCCGCCGGCGGCCTTGATTTCATCCACCACGGCATTGAGCTTCTCGATGCCGCGCGCCGCGGCGACGACGTGGGCGCCGTCGCGGGCGAGGTGCCTGGCGATCGCGGCGCCGATGCCGCGAGAAGCGCCGGTGACGATGGCGACGCGTTTTTCAGTCATTCCCGGTCCTTCGTTAAGAGAGTGCGTCGGCGGCCGACAGGGTGAGCACGTTCGCCCGCCGGTTGGCTTTTTTCAATAGGCCGGTGAGCACTTTTCCCGGGGCGAGCTCGACGAACCGTGCTTCGGTTTCGCTGGCGACCTGCCGCATGGTCTGCTCCCATCGCACGGGTTTGACGATTTGTTCGACCAGCAGGCGCTTGATGGATTCGGCGTTGCCGTGCCGCTCGGCGGTGACGTTGGCGTAGACCGGCTCGACCGGGTCGCGCAGGGTAGCCTGCTCCAGTTCTTCGGCCATGCGGTCGGCGGCGGGCTGCATGACGGGAGAGTGAAAGGCCCCGGCC
>DASVSS010000338.1:0-8867 GCA_036387945.1 Tepidisphaeraceae bacterium
CGACGCGAAGCGCTGGCGGCGCTGATCGCGTGCGAATCGCCGCTCGCCCGACAACTGCTCAGCGGCCTCGACCGCGACCCACTCATCGCCCGGCAGACCGGCGCGATGCGCGGAGAGATGAAGTCGCTGTTTCTTTAATAACAATCGTCTTACAAGGAGATTCATCATGTCCACATTTCGATCCCATGCCCCGGCCCGTTCGCGTGCTTCGGTCCCATTGCTGACAGCCGTTCTGTTGGCAGCGGGCGCGGCCCGCGGGCAGGAGGCGGCTGAGAAGCCCGCCAAGGTCGAGGAGACGATTTTCCGCGTGTACGAAATCGGCGACCTGCTGCGCCCGCCGCGGGATTATCCGATTGGCGGCAAAAGCGACCCCGCTTCACCGGCCGCGCCCCCGGCGGCTCAGGCCGTGCCCGCCGAAGCGATCCGGGATCTGCTCATGGAATCGGTCAATTCCGATACGTGGAAAGAGGCCGGCGGTGCGATCGGCATGGCGCGCGTTGCCCCGTCAGGCACGGCGCTGCTCGTGCAACAGACCGCCGACGGGCACACGGGCATCGCGGCGGTGCTGGCGGAATTGCGCAAGCAGCGCGGGATGAACACAATGATCAGTTCCCGGTTTTACTGGCTACTGCTTGAACCCAAAGACGTCGACGCCCTGTACGCCGCTGCGCCGCAGAACCCAGCCGAGTGGCGCGCGATGCCGGTCGTCGACGACGCGCTGCTGGCGCGGGCCGGCCGCTACTGCCAGGCGCAGGCGACGTGCTTCAATGGACAGACCGTTGGCATCCAGACCGCCCGCGACTGGGCAGCCGTTACCGATCTCACGCCGATCGTCGGCACGGGGGCGGTCGGGTACGACCCGACGATCTCGATCGCTAGCAGCGGCGTCGCGCTGCAACTGACGCCGCAATTCATTCCGTCCGACAACAAGGATCCGAGCGTGGTGCTCGATCTGCACAGCAGCGTCACCGAGACGCGCATGCCCGCGAAGAAGCAGATCCGCGTCTCCGCCACCTCTCAACCGGCCGGTCGATTGGATTCGCCGATGAACGAATCCGACGCCCATGCCCTGGGCATGGTCGAGCGCCCCGACACGGTGCGCCAGTCGTTCGCCACGACGGTGCGCGTACCGGTGGGCAAGCGCGTGCTGGTGGCGGGCATGACGCTCCAATCGGCGGACGGGGAGCAGAAGCCGCGGAACCTTTACCTGGTGGTGCAGGTCGACGCCGTGCGGTGACGGCGGCGCCGCCCGGGAGCCGAGCCGGCTGTCGCCGGCGGGCGCTTGCTACTGCCGAATCGCCGCGTACGTTAGAATAGGCGTGCCGGCATGGTGCCGGCGATGGCAGACCAGACCCCGGCGAAGAGGAATAACATGTCGATTCGGTCCACACTCCGCAACGCAGTCACGGCGACGTTTGTCGCCACGGTATTTGTCGCCGGCTGCGGCAAGTCCGACAGCAGCACCGACGCCGCCAAGCCCGCCGAGGGGGGCAAAAAGCAGATCGCGGTGATCGCCAAGAGCACGGTCAACTCGTACTGGAAAGCCGTCGAAGCCGGCGCCCGCCAGGCGGCGGGCGAAGAAGGCGTGGAGATCAACTGGACCGGCCCCGACGCCGAGACCAACCACACGCAGCAGGCGAACATGGTCGACAACATGGTCAACAGCGGCGTCGCCGGCGTGGTGCTGGCGCCGACGAACGTCGACGCCCTCGTGCGGCCGGTCGATTCGGCGGTGGCCAAGGGCATCCCCGTGGTGCTGATCGATTCGAGCCTGAACACCAAGACGCCCAAGAGCTCAATCGCCACCGACAACTACCAGGCCGGCCGGCAGGCGGCCGACGCGCTGGTGGCGGCGATCGGCGACAAAAAGCCGTTCGGCGGCAAGGTCATCATGCTGCGTTTCCTCGAAGGATCGGGCTCGACCGAGCGCCGCGAAAAGGGCTTTGCCGATCGCATCAAAGAAGTCGGCCTTACCCTTGCCGACAACGCCTACACCAAGGGCGGCGGCTCGACCACCGACGCCGCCGACACCGCCGACGCGCTGCTGCGGCGCTGCACGAAGGACGGCCAGGTGCAGGTTGACGGCATCTTCGCCGCCAACCAGCCGACGGCCATCGGCATGCTGCGCAAGATCGAGCAGTTCACCGCCCAAGGCACGAAGATCGAAGCCCCGTTCGTCGGCTTCGACGCCCACGAAGTGCTGCTCGCCGGCGTGCGCAGCGGCAAGGTGGCGGCGATCGTCACCCAGGACCCCAAGCAGATGGGCTACCTCGGCGTGAAGACGATGGCCAGGATCGTCCGCGGCGAGAGCGTCGAAGCCGAAGTGAGCACCGCCACCGCGACCGTCACCAAGGCCAACATCGACGATCCAAAGATCAAAGCCGTCACGCTGGAGTAGACTCCGGGCGTTTCATTTCCGGTCCCTCTGCCGCGCCTCCGCGCGGCAGAGGACGTTGAACGTCTTGCGGATCTCTGCCCATGACCGACGGTTCATCCTCATCGCCGCAATCGCCGCTGCTGTCGATGCGCGGCGTGCAAAAACGGTTCGGCCCCACGATCGCGCTCAAGGGCGTCGACCTGGACGTCTATGCCGGCCAGGCGTTGTCGCTTATCGGCGAGAACGGCGCGGGCAAAAGCACGCTGATGAAAACCCTCAGCGGCGCACACGCCGCCGACAGCGGCACGATGACGCTCGACGGCCGCCCCTACCACCCGCGCGGGCCGCTCGACGCGCGGCGGGCGGGCGTGGCGATGATCTACCAGGAACTGTCGATCGCCCCCGATCTGACGGTGATGGAGAACGTGCTGCTGGGCGTCGAGCCGGGCCCCGGGCCGCTGATCGGCTGGGGAGAAATGCGTCGACGGGCGGCGGCGGCGCTGCGCGAAGTAGGGCGGCCGGACATCGACCCGGCGGCGCGGGCGGGCAGCCTCGGCATCGCCGAGCAGCAGCTCGTGGAGATCGCGCGCTCGGTCGCTCTGGGGTGCCGCGTGCTCGTGCTCGACGAGCCCACGAGCAGCCTGACGGCCCGCGACATCGACAACCTGTTCGCCATGCTGCGCCGGCTGAAGGGGCGCGGCATCGGGATCGTTTACATCTCGCACTTCCTGGAAGAAGTGCGCGCCATCAGCGAGCGCTTCGTCGTCCTGCGCGACGGCGCGAGCGTCGGCGGCGGGGTGACGAGCGAAGTGCGCGACGACCAGATCATCCGCCTCATGGTCGGCCGCGACGTGGAGGATTTGTACCCGCGCACGACGCACGCGCCCGGCGAGTGCGTGCTCGAGCTTTCGGGTCTGGGCGGGATCAAGCGGCCGCGCAGCGCGTCGCTGGAGCTTCGCCGGGGTGAGGTGCTCGGCATCGCGGGGCTGGTGGGGGCGGGACGGACGGAAATGCTGCGGGCGATCTTCGGGCTCGACCGCGTGACGCGCGGCGACGTCCGCGTCGCCGCCTACCGCGGGCCCGCCGCGCCCGGCCGCCGGTGGGGGCAGGGCGTGGGCATGGTCAGCGAAGACCGCAAGACCGAGGGCCTGGCGCTGGGCCTGAGCATCGCCGACAACGTCACGCTCTCGCGCATGAGCGGCCTGGGCCCGCTCGGGCTCGTGCTGCCGGGCCGCCAGGAACGGGCGACCTGGCCGTGGCTGCACAAGCTCGCGGTGAAGTGCCGCTCCCCGCGCCAGCCGGTGGGCGATCTGTCGGGCGGCAATCAGCAGAAGGTGGCGCTGGCGCGTCTGCTGCACCACGACGTCGACGTGCTGCTGCTCGACGAGCCGACGCGCGGCGTCGATATCGGGGCCAAGGCGCGCATCTACCAGCTCATCGACGAACTCGCCAACGGCGAAGGCGGACGGAAGCCGTGCGCCGTCCTCGTCGTCAGCAGCTACCTGCCGGAACTGCTGGGCATCTGCGACCACATCGCCGTGATGAATCGCGGCGTGCTCGGCCCGGTGCGGCGGGTGGCCGAATGGGACGAGCACACGCTCATGGCCGAAGCCATTCGCACCGAAGCTGCCGATCCCGCGCCGTCGCCCGCGGTCGGGGCGGGTTCTGGCCTTGCGGGCTGAAAAAGCGTAGAAGCCGGGCGGCGCCGACTGTTCCTGGAATCCATCCCACACCGCTAAACGTATGACGCTCAACACCGCCCCCGTCCAACCGATCGAAGCCGCCGCCCCCCGTGCCGACTTTCGTCGCACGGTGCGCAGCGCCATCCAGTTCGCCGCCCGCGCCCTGGCGCTGGTGGTGGTGTTTTTCGCCTTCGGGCTGGTGATCCCCAACGGCGCGTTCTACACCGCGGGCAACATCGAAAACATTCTCATGCAAAGCGCCGTCTACACGATGGCGGGCCTGGGGATGACGATGGTCATCATCACCGGCGGCATCGACCTGGCCGCGGGTTCGACGATCGCGCTGGCCATGGTGGTGACGGCGATGATCCTGCGCGCCGGCGGCGGGGACGCCGGCTGGCTGGAGACGCAGCCGGCGTTCTGGACGCTCCTGGCCGTGGCGGGCGGCACGGCGGCGGGAGCGGCGGTCGGGCTGGTGCAGGGGCTGCTCATCACGTCGCTGCGGCTCGTGCCCTTCATCGTCACGCTCGGCGGGCTGCAGGCGATCCGCGGGCTGGCCAAGGGCGTCGCCGACAACCAGGAAATCAGCCCGCCCTCGACATGGCTGTACGAAAAGCTGATGTTCCCCGTGCAGGGGCGCACGTTCAACTGGCAGCTTTTCCCGCTGGGGGTGTGGGCGACGATCTTCGCGGCCCTGCTGGCGGCGGCCATGCTGCGGTACACCAAGCTGGGGCGGCGCATCTACGCCATCGGATCGAGCGAAGCCACCGCGCGGCTGTGCGGCGTGCCCGTGCCGCGCACGAAGGTGGTCGTTTATCTCATCTCCGGGCTCTTCGCCGGGCTGGCGGGAGTGCTCGAATTCAGCAAGCTCAACATGGGCCAGCCCACGGGCGCGCAGGCGTACGAGCTGTACGTCATCGCCGCCTGCGTGATCGGCGGCACGAGCCTCGTGGGCGGCATCGGCACGATCTTCGGGACCGTGATCGGCGCGCTCATCATCGGCACACTCAATGCCGGGGCGCAGCAGGCGGGATGGGAGAAGTGGGTGCAGGAAGTCACCATCGGCGCGATCATCATCGTCGCCGTCGCGGTCGATCAGTTCCGCGTGCGGCGGTCGACCTGATCGCGGGCGCGGGGATTTGCTTTCGCGGGAAAGCCGCCGTCGACTCGGCGTAGAAGTAGAACCAACCGGAGGCGTCGTGCAGTCGCAACAGACACAACAAACCGAAGCCGTCGCCGCCGATCGCGTGCCGACGCAAACGCTCTACACCGGGGCACGCATCCCCGCGATCGGCCTGGGAACGTTCGGCTCCGACCACATCACCGGCGAGACGGTGGCAGCGGCGGTGTTCGACGCGGCGTCGCTGGGATACCGGCATTTCGATTGCGCCAGCGTATACGGCAATGAAGCCCAGATCGGCGCGTCCCTGCAGCGCGTGCAGACCGAGCTGGGCATCCCGCGGCAGGAATTGTGGGTGACCAGCAAAGTCTGGAACGACCGCCATCACGACGTCGTCGGCTCGTGCGAGCAGTCGCTGCGCGATTTGCGGCTCGATTACCTCGATCTCTATCTCGTGCATTGGCCGTTCCCCAACTTCCACCCGCCACACTGCGACGTCAGCAGCCGCAGTCCGGATTCCAAGCCGTACATCCACGCCGATTTCATGAAGACATGGCGGCAGATGGAGACGCTGTTCGACCGCGGCCTGGTGCGCGCGATCGGCACGTCGAACATGACGATCCCGAAGCTTAAGCTGCTGCTGGGCGACTGCCGGATCAAGCCCGCGGCCAATGAGATGGAACTGCACCCGCACTTCCAGCAGCCGGAGCTGTTTTCGTTCGTGCGCTCGCAGGGCATCGTTCCGATCGGCTACTCGCCGGTCGGATCGCCGGCCCGGCCGGAGCGGGATCGCACGCCCGGCGACACCGTCGACATCGAAGACCCGGTCATCGTCGCCATCGCCGCCCGCCTGGGCATCCACCCGGCGACGCTTTGCGTGAAATGGGCCGTACAGCGCGGGCAGGTGCCGATCCCGTTTTCGGTCACCCGGCGCAACTACCTGGCAAACCTGCGCGCGACCGTCAGCCCGCCGCTGACCGACGCGGACATGGCCGCCATCGCGGCGGTGGACAAGAATTGCCGTCTCATCAAGGGGCACGTCTTCCTCTGGCGCGACGGGCAGTCGTGGGAGGACCTGTGGGACGTTGACGGCGTCATCCCGACTTAGCTCACGACAGACGATTTAACACACCCCGCACCCGGGCAACGTGCACAGAAGGAAATTCACATGCAGAAGATGCAAGGCGTCATCCTGCCGGGCGACAGCACCGTGCAGTTCAAAGAATTCGACGTGCCCACGCCCGGCCACGGGCAGGTGCTGATCAAGACCAAGGCCAGCAGCATCTGCGGCAGCGACATTCGCGCGATCTACCGCGCGCACCTGGGCAAAGGGCCCGAGGGATACCAGCCCGGCACGATCGCCGGGCACGAGCCGTGCGGCGTGATCGAGAAAGTCGGCCCCGGGTGCAAGAAGTTCAAGGCCGGCGACCGCGTGGTGATCTACCACATCAACGGCTGCGGCGTGTGCGAAGATTGCCGCCACGGCTACATGATCAGCTGCCACAGTGAGCACCGCGCCGCCTACGGCTGGCAACGCAACGGCGGGCACGCGCCGTACCTGCTGGCCGAAGAAGTCGTGTGCGTGAAGCTGCCCGACAGCCTGACCTTCGTCGACGGCGCCCTGTGCGCCTGCGGCACGGCGACGGCGTACGAAGCGCTGACACGCATGAAGCTCAGCGGCGAAGACCGCCTGCTCGTCACCGGGCTCGGGCCCGTCGGCCTGGCGGCGGCGCAGCTCGGCAAGGCCAAGGGCGCAACGCCCGTCATCGGCATCGACATCTCCCCCGCGCGGCGAAAGCTCGCCGAGGACCTGGGCTTGTGCGACTACACCTTCGCCGCCGACGACGCGGCGCTGAAGAACATCCTCGACGTCACCGGCAACCGCGGGTGCGAAGTCAGCGTCGACTGCAGCGGCGCTCCATCGGCGCGCCTGTTGGCCCTGCAGGGCACGCGGCAGTGGGGCCGCTGCGCGTTCGTCGGCGAAGGCAACAACGTCACGTTCGACGTTTCTCCTCTACTGATCCACCAGCAGATCACGCTCTATGGCTCGTGGGTCACGTCGCTTAAGCACATGGAAGACCTCGTCGAGCACCTCGACCGCTGGGGCGTACACCCCGAGATCACCTGCACCGAACGCCTGCCCCTGAGCGAAGCCGCCAAGGCGTACGACTTGGCGGACAAAGGACAAACGGGCAAGGTGTGCATCGTTTTCGAATGACGAAAAACGGCGAGGGCCCGACGCCAAGGCCGCTGGGGAATGAGGTAAGCCACGGATGGCACAGATGAACACGGATCAGAAAAAGTCAGGAAGCAGTTTTTCGATCCGTGTTCATCTGCGCCACCTGTGGCTCGTCTGCTCTGTTCGTCTCTTTCTCGGCGGCCTGGGCGTTTACTTCATCTTCCAACACGAGGTCGTTTCATGATCCAAGGCAGCATCACCCATCCCCAGGTCCTTGCCGCCCTTGCCCGGGCCGGGCACGGGAGCCGCGTGCTCGTCAGCGACGGCAACTATCCGCACTCGACGGCGCGTGGGCCGAACGCGGAGGTCGTTTATCTTAATCTCGCGCCGGGGATGCTCGGCGTGTGCGACGTGCTGGCGGCGCTGACGCGCGTCATCCCGATCGAGGCCGCATCGGTCATGGCCACGAACAAGACCGGCCCCTACGCGATGACGACCGACCCGGACATCTGGGGCGAGTTTACTACGCTTCTGAAATCGACCGACTGCAAAGGCGAACTGGCGCGGACGGAACGCTTCGCGTTTTACGAAGCGGCCCGCGGGCCGGACGTGTGCCTGACGATCGCCACTGGCGAGCAGAAGATCTACGCCAACCTGCTTCTGACGATCGGCGTCGTCCGGTAGGCTGGCGGTCCTTTGAAAACACTCGCCGATCACATCGTCCGGGACACCGTCTTTCGCTACGTCATCGACCCCGCGAGCGCCCGCGTCGGGCTTGTCGTTTTTCCCGCCGGGCTGGCGTCGAAGCTGGTGACGAAGCGCACCGGCCTCAAAGGCCTCTCCTACATCGACGCCATGCCCGGCGCGGGCGACCCACCGGCGACGGTGATCGATCCGCTCGTGCACCTCAAGATCGTCGGCGACTGGTACCCCGGCGCGTTCAGCCAGGGACGGACGATGCGCACGTCGGCGTCGAACGACCGCTTCCGGTTCGTGTCGCAGGACGTGCGGCGCGACGACACGCGCACGATCGTGCTCACCCTGCTGCGATCGGCTGAGGGGCTGGCGCTGGAACATTGTTTGTCATGGCACGACGGCGACGGCGCGGTCGAGATCACGACGACGTTCCGCAACGGCTCGACGTTACCGGTCACGCTGGAGATGCTCACGAGCTTTTCACTCGGCGGCCTGACGCCCTTCGATCCCGCCGACGCGCCGGGCGTCTTGCAGGTGCACCGCTTTCGCTCGGTGTGGAGCGCCGAAGCGCGGCTCGAAACACGCAGCGTCGAAGAATTGCACCTCGAACGATCATGGTCGGGGGCGGGCGGGTTTTCCGAGCGGTTCGGGCAGCTCGGGTCGATGCCGGTGCGCGGGTTCTTTCCGTTCATCGCGGTCACCGACACCGCCGCGGGGGTGACATGGGGCGCGCAGCTTTCGTGGGCGGGGTCGTGGCAGATGGAGGCCTTCCGTCAGCACGACGACTTGTGCCTCTCCGGCGGCTTGGCCGAT
>DASVSS010000339.1:0-20048 GCA_036387945.1 Tepidisphaeraceae bacterium
GACCGCCAACGTCACCCTCGTCGTCCTGGTCGCGATCGCCTTGTTGGTGATCTTCGTCCCACGCGTGCGCGGCGGATCGTCGAAGCACCGCGCCGACGGCGGGACTCGCCACCACGACGACACTGACTCGCACTACGGCACCGACGACGGCCATCACTGACAGCGCAGCGATTCAAGCCACCTAACTTCGAGGAACGTGACCATGACGACGCCCAACACGACAACCGCAACCGACACCTACACGCTCATCCTGCAGCCACTGATCAAGACGGTGATCATCTTCGTCGCCGGCTTCCTCGTGAAATGGGGCCTCGACCAGAAGGCCGCCGAGCTCGCGGCTAGCGCGGTCGTCATCGGCGGCGGCGCCGCCATCGCGACGTACGTGCGGTCCTATTACGACCGGCGCCGTCTCCTTAACACGCCGGCGCCCGCGGAGTCAGCCGCCAACGTCGGCACGAGCCGCGGCAATGGCCGGCAGATCCTCGGGCTGTTGGCGGCGATCTCGCTGCTGACCAGCGGCTGCGCGGCGACGACGCCCGAGCAGCGGCTGGCGGTCGCGCAGCAGACCTACATCAGCACCGCCGACGTCGTCCGCGCCGCGATCACCGGCAAGCAGATCGCCGACCCCAACGTCATCCGCGCGGTCCTTGCCGCCGACAACCAAGCCGACGCCCTGCTCCGCAAGGCGCGCGAGCGGCAGGTGATGGGCCTGACCGACCAAATCGACTTCTGGGTGGACGAGGCACTGGCCGCGCTCGCCCGCATACAGCAGATCCAGCAGCAATCCCGAAAGGAGCGTGTCTCGTGGACGCAGCCGCAATTATTGCCCTCGCCCTATCAGCATCCCGCGCGGTCGGCCAGCTACTCGGCATGGCCGCGAAAGTCAGTCGCGGCATTGGCCTGACCGTCGACGAACAGGCGTACCTCGACCGGGAGCAGGCGCGTGCGCACGCCGAGCTCCAGGCCGCGGGGGAAGCGGCGATCGCCGCCGCCGACGAACAGTGATCCAAGCGCCGCGCGAGACCGAGATTTGGAAGCCGCCATGCCTGACCTCTCCAACCTCATCCCGTACCTCTCGATCGGCGCGACGGTCGTGATCGGCTACCTGCAGGTTAAGACCCGCCAGGACAATGCCGAGCTTGCCCGCGCCCAGGTCGACCGGAACCGCGCCGATGACGACCGCCGGGCCGAGCGGGCCAAGGCCGACGCGCAACTCGCCGGACAGCTCGTGTCGCTCCAGTCCAAGCTCGACGAGATGACCGCCCGTCGCGAGAGCGACGTGAAGGCGCTGTCGGACAAGGTGCACGACATCACGAACAAGATGTTCGATGAGCGAGAGCACCGTATCAGTCACGCGCTCAAGAACCACGCGCAGACGTTGGCGTTTACTACCGAAGCCTTCACCCGGCACGCGAAGGAGAGTGACGACCGCTTCCGCAAGATCGAGCAGGCGGGTCCGGGGCACGAGTCGGCCCTGGTGAAGGCGATCGGTGAGGTCCGCGAGTTCGTCCGGGAGCGGGCTGTCGACCGCAAGGCGTTTGACACCCACTGCGACAAGACCGAACGCGCGATCGAGAACCTCGGCGAAAAGCTCAACAAGATCGACCGCGAGACTCTGTCGCGTGAAGACCTCAAGCGTGTGCTGCTGGAGGTCAAGCGTGAAACCTGAAACGCGCGATGCCCAACTCCGCGGCTCGATGCTGCGGTCGGCCAAGACTTTCGGCGATCGGGCCGACAACGGCTGGTTCGCCGCCACGAAGCTCGCGATCGCCGCGCGGGACGCCGACCGCGCGGGCGCGGCCGACGAGACGCACGCCGGACGGCTGATCGACGACCTGATCGAGGCCGGCATGCTCGCGGAAAAAACCCGCCAGCCGGGCGTGGCGCTGGCGGCGTCGGACCTGCGGCACCGCCTGGTCCGCATCACCGACCTCGGCTGGAAGTGGTGGGCCGGCCAGATCGATCCAGTGCCCGGCATCGACGACGGGAGGGACGCGTGAGCGGCCGCGAATCGAAGACGCTCGCCGAGGCGACCGCCGACGAGTTGATCGCCGAGTTGCGGGCGCGAAGCGACGCGTACGCGATCGGGCTGATCGTCGGCGGCGAAAAAGGGATGTTCCGCATTCATTGCGGCGGCTCGCTCATGGCGTGCCGCGGGCTGGCGGCACAGGTAAACCGCAACGCCGCGCAGTACGTCGAAGGCAGCCTTGTCTCGCCGAAGCCGGAGGACAAAGGCTGATGCCCCGCACGCCGGACTTCTACTCGCACCTGGACGCCAAGGAACTCGCGCAGTTCGAGGCGTTCGCGCGCGAGCCGAAGCACAAGATCAGCCACTGCCACGAGTGGCTGGCCGCCAAGGGCATCATCACGAGCAAGTCGGCGGTCCAGCGATGGAAACATCGCTTCGACGAAACCGACCGCATGTCGGCGGCTGCCGAGCTCGCCGCCGCGATCCACACCGCCAGCGCCGAAGGCGGCACGGTCGACGTCGCCGCCGCGGTCAACTTACAGCTCGCGCAGCGACTGCAGACGGCACTGGTCAAAGGCGGCGACCGGTTGGAGATGGGCGATCTGCTCAAGGGCGCGATGGCGATCAGCGCGCTGACCAGCGCCCAGGGCAAGCTCAATGAGCTCAAGCGCATCGGCCGCGAGCAGATGGAGCAACTCAAGTCCAAGGCCAAGAGCGGCGTCGTCATCACCCCGGAAATGATCGAACAGGCGAGCAAGGCGTTCTTCGGCTGATGGGCAATATCACGGACATCATCGCGGGCATGGCCGCCGCCGCCGCGGCGACGGTCGGGCCGATGGCCGCGCCCGCTGTCGAAACCCGCCCGGCGCCGGCAAGCGTCGTGCGCTTCGACCCGTCCCAGCGCCGGCTTATGGACGACGAGTCGCGCGTGATCGTCGTCGTATGGCACCGTCAGAAGGGCAAGGACTTCACGGCCGCGAACAAAGCGATCCGCCACGCCATGCGGACGCACCAGACGTGGTACATCGTCAGCCTCACGCAGCGTCAGGCCGACGCGACCTTCGCCAAGTGCCGCGACGCGGTAAAACAGTTCGCCGAGTTCGTCGGCAAGTTGATCGACTTCGACGAGGGCAGCTTCGAGTCGCGGCAGTTCGACAAGGAACTCAAGCAGGGGTTCACCTTCCTTGCCCGCGAGATCCGCCTGCCCGGCGGTGGCCGCGTCGTCAGCTTGCCCGGCCGCGACCCCGACACCCTCGCCGGCTTGACCGGCAACGTGATCTTCACCGAGTTCGGGTTGTTCCCCAACGGCGGCTACGACCACTGGCGCGTCGTGTTCCCGCTGACCACGCGCGGCTTCCAGTGCATCGTGATCAGCACGCCGCGTGGAAAGCAGACGAAGTTCTACGAGCTGTTCGCCAACGACGCCCGCGCCTATAGCGTCCACTTCTGCGACATCCACCGGAGCATTGCCGAGGACGGCTTTGTCCTGCGCAACAACGACGGCGAACCGACCGACATCGACACGTTCAAAAGGCTCTACGGCGACGCCGCCGGGTTCGAGCGCGAGTACGAGTGCAAGTTCAGCGGCGATGCGATGGCCCTGGTGACGTGGGCCGAGATCGAGCGCGCCGCGTCGCTCGTCTCGACGCACGGGCGATTCCGCTACGTCCGGCTCGACGACAAACGAGACGGCGACAGGTTGCCTATCACCGCCGACCTCCTTGGCGGCGAACGCCTCGCCGTCGGCTGGGACGTTGCGCGGACGGGCGACATCTCTGCGGTCGCTTGCAATGTCGTGCGAGCCAACCAGCCGGCCCACCTGGCCTTGGTGGTCGCGATGCGCAACTGCGAGTTCGCGTACATGCGGGGCGTGGTGGTCAACGTGATGTCACTGTCGCGCCAGTCAGCGGGCTTCGGTGACGCGACGGGCCTGGGCATGGAGAGCAACGAGACCTTAGCCAAGCGGTTCCCCGGACGGTGGACGCCGCACACGTTTAGCGCTAAGGGCAAACTAGAAGTCGCCAGCGCGATCAAGACGGCGTTCAACGACGCGACGCAGACGCTGCCGCCGCTGGACGGCCCTCACAAGCTCGTCGCAACTGACGTATACGCCCTGCAGCGTGACGCCAGCTCCGAGCGCGTCGTAATCAGCGAGACGGTCAATCCGCTGCTGGAAGAGAGCCACTGCGACATCGCCTTCGCCCTCGGCCTTGCCCGGCTCGCCGGCGCGGCTGCGAAGCCGATGGGCCACATCACACACAGCGGGAGGAAGCCCGCGGGCTGCTGACCGATGAACGCGATGTCTCCCGACAAGATCGTCTGGCACGACCTGCGGCGCTACGTGTCGCCGCTGGTCCCGGACCGCTTCGGCTTCATGACGCCCGAAGAGAACGCGCGTGTCGAGCGCATCCGCCAGAACCGACTGCTCTTCCGCGGACGGCACCGCGAGTACTTCGTCGGCGAAAGTCGCACGCAGTTCCCGGTGGCGACGCTCATGGTCGACGGCAAGGAGCGAGGCGTCTATGTGCCATACAACCTGCTCGGGCTGATCACCCGCAAGGGCGCCGACCTGCTCTTCGGCGAACACCCGTCGATCACGAGCGAGGACCCGGCGGTCGCCGCGGCGGCCGAAGCCGTCGACCGGCGTTCGAACCTGCGTCGCGTGCTGTTCGATGCCGCCGTCACGTGCGCCTGGGCCGCCGAGGCGTATCTGGAAGTCATCACGGGCAACGACCGCGGCGCGTACGTCACCACGCCGGCGGTTGATGAGATTTTCCCGGTCGGCGACATCGGCCCGGACGGTCAGCACGCCGAGTACCGCCGCTACGCGACAACCAACGTCGGTACCGCCGAATCGCCGATCGTGCTGCTGCTGACGACGACCTACCGCGCCGGCGAGATCGCCCGCGAGTTATGGCAACTCGACCGCGCGGGAAAACGGTCGCTGCCTCTCGACCTCAAAAGCTGGCCGAAGTTCGCTGACGTAACGCCGTTGCCGGTCGAAAAGACTAACCTGCCGCACAACACAATCGTTTGGGTCCCCAATGAGCTAGTCGAGGGCGAGGCGGTCGGCGAGTACGAGCTGTCGGCGATCGAGCTGCAGGACCTCGTCAACGCCAAGCAGAGCCAGCTCGCCCGCGTGCTGGCGATCCATGCTAATCCCCGGATGTTTTTCCCGACGGGCAGCGTCGACGGCGACGGCAACGTACGCGCCAGCGCCGAAGCCTTTTTTGGCGATACGAAGGACGCGAAGCCCGAGTACATCGAAATGGCCGGCAACCCGCAAGCGGCGATGACCGACCGCGACTTTGCGGTCGCATCGCTGTGCGTGTCGTGCGAGTGGACGCCCGAGCTGCTGGGGATCAAGAACGACGCGACCGCCGAGAGCGGGCGCAAGATGCGGCTCAGCGCTAGCAGCCCCCTGGCCAAGATCGAGCGCCGCACCGCGTACTGGCAGCCGGCCCTGCAGCGGGTCATGGCCCTGGCGGCTTGCTGCGAGCTCGGCCGGCCGATCGCCGACGACGCCGTCGGCGTGGAGATCCGCGACGGCCTGCCCGAGGACGAGCACGACACCGCCGAGATCATCGCCACGCTGCGCAGCGCCGGGGCGGTCAGCCTGCGGCGGGCGTTGCGGATGCTCGGCCTCGACGACGCCGCGATCGAAGACGAGCTCGACGAACTTAAGACCGAAACCGCCGCCGCTACGCCCGACGTGTTGTTGGGCGAGCCGGCGGCATTACCCCCCGAAGGCGACAACCCCGCGCCCGAGGCCGACGCCGCTTAGCGGCAGGAGATTGCAATGGCAGACGCCAATGCGACGAATACGCCGCCCGCGACGGGCGGCACGCTCACGATCGAGACGATCAACGCCGCCATCACCGCTGCGCTCAAGCCGGTCACCGAAGCGCTCGCCGCGGTGAAGGGCGACCAGAAGATCCTCGCCGACACCTTCGCGGCGCTGCCGCCGGCGAAGGCCGAGGCGGAGACGAAGGACAAAAAGCCCGAGCCGGTGACGGCCGACGCGGTGGCGAAGATCGTGGCCGACACGCTCGCGGCGCATCGCAAGGCCGACCAGGAGGCGGCGGCGAAGCAGGCGGCCACGAAAGCCGCCCGTGACAAGGTCATCGCCGACAAGCTCGGCAATGACGCGGACCTCGGTGCGTTCCTTCCCGCCACCGACGACGTCGCCGCACTGACCGTGGCGGCCGAGACGCTCGCGGCCAAGGCCACGCCGAAGGCGAAGGCGCCGGGCACTGCCAGCGACGGCGGCACGCCGCCGGCCCGCCAGCCGGTGGACTACTCGAAGCTCAATGCGTCGCAAAAGGTGCAGCTCGGCGTTGACCAGATGCTGGCTGGTGCCGCGAAGTAAAACCTCGACCACTGACCGAACGTCACACGCGAACCGCCGCCGACCGCGGCAATGAAAGCGAGAAACGACAATGGCCATCACGCTCACTGAATTCCGGGCGCAGTTCAACGCCCCGCTCCGCGAAGGGCTGATCGAGATCATCGACAACAGCTCGAAGGTGCTTCCGCTGATGCACTTCATCCCGACCGACGACTTCAAGTACGAGTGGACCAAGCGGACCGCCCTGCCGACCGTCACCACGCGCGCCATCGGCGGTGAGTACACCGAGACCAATGGCACGCCCGTCCGTGTCAGCGAGCCGCTGGCGATCATGGGCGGCATGATCAAGGTCGACAACCAGATCTGGAACAAGAAAGGTGGCGAGACCCTGCGCCGCGAGGCCGAGGGCATGAGCCGCTCGGCGGGACTGTTCTTCGACCAGCTGTTCTTCGACGGCGACATCGCCGGCACCGCCACGCAGTTCGACGGGCTGAACGTGCGGCTCACCGGCAACCAGGTCATCAGCGCCGGCACTAATGGCGCCGCGGTGACGCTGACAATGATCGACGACCTCGTCGCGGCCGTGCGCGGCAACGACAGCGGCAAGACGCTGCTGATGAACCGCAAGAACCGGCTGCGCATCAAGCAGCTGCAGGTCGCCGCCGGCACGAACGTCACGATCGCCGAGCTCGGCGGCGCCGCCGGCAGTTACGGCGGCGTTCCGATCATCGAGATCGAGGAGGGCCAGACGAACAATGCCATCCTCGGATTCGACGAGACCCAAGGCTCATCGACCGTCACGTCCTCGATCTACTGCGTGCGCTTCGGACGCATGACCGACGACGAAGACGTACAGGGCCTGATCGGCAGCGAGTTCATGAACGTGAGCTACCAGGGCCTGCGCGGCACGCAGCACTACAGCGTGCTGGACGCCAACCTTGGCATCGCCCAGTTCCACCCCGAAGCCGCCGCGCGGCTCAAGGGTGTGCTGGCGGCGTAAAGGCGTCCGCGGGCCTTGGCCCCCAAGGCGCCCTGGATCGACGTCCGAGATCAATGTCCGAGATCAACACAGTTCGAACAGAGGCAATGACAATGCTCTACACCATCAAGACCCCCAACGTCGGCTACACCGGCATCCGCGAAGGCATCGCGATCATCGACGGCGTCGGCAAGACCGAGAACCGCACCGTCGCCCGCGAGCTCCAGCAGCTCGGCTACACCGTCGAACCCGACCCGACCAAGCCGTCGAAGGAAACCGAGGCGGCTGGCAAGTAATCCCGCCGCTCGCTTGTCGAAAGGCGATCGAGCGGCTTTTAGACCTTTACTGGAGACCGACCCGTGAACAGCAAATCCAACGACGCTAAACACGCTACCCCCGCGGCTGCGCAAGAGGCGGCGGCCGGGCAATCTGGCCCGGCCGCCACGGCGAAGCAAGCGGCGAAGCAAGCCCTCAAGCCGAAGCGATTCGAAATCAAGAAGAAGGGCGACCTGCCGCGTCACCCGGAGCTCATCACCGACAACGACGAGGGGACGATCGCCTTTACTGACGACCCGATCCTAGCCGACGGCCTGAAGAACAGCGGCTTCGAGGTGGTCGACACCCGCGACAGCAAGACGAAGTAAGCGACGCGCCCCGCGACAACGACCGCAACGCCAGACATGACCCTCTCTACCCAACCATTCCTTCGCCTGCAGGGCGGCCGCTCGGGCGCGATCCCCGACGACTTCCGCAGCACCGAGACGATCTTCGCGCTCGCGAAGCTCGAAGCGGGCGGCGGCAAACTTCGCGTCGGCCGCAACGCGCGCGTCCGCCGAGCGATCGACTATGTGCTGTGGGCCGACGGCGACAGCGACGTCGAGATCCCGGACGGGATGTGGGTCGAAGAAGGCAGCGAACACCAGACGGCCGTGCGGGTGATGGATCGAACGAAGCTCCGTGCCCGCAAGCTGCGCGTGGCGCAGCGGCCGGGCGTGAGCTACGGCGGCAAGCTCGACGCGGTTCGGCTTCACGGGCTGTGGCATGAGATCGACAATACCGATCTCGTCGTCGACGACGTCGACGGCAAGCCCTGGCAAGGAGACCGTGGTCGCTGGCACGTCGGCCCCCGCGGTGACGGCCAGCCGGGCAGCGACTACACCGAGTACGTCGGGCTGACGAACTGCATGATCCCGGACGGCCTTTGGTACAACGCCGGCCTCCCCGACCGCAACTACAAGATCCTCGTCCGCGGCGGGCGGATGGCGCTGCAGTACTGTCCCTTCCCCGGTCGTGTCCCGCCGGTGATGACGTTCCTCGGCACGGAACTGCTCACCCCGCCCCCGACGCCGACCACTCCCGACAGTTACTACACGTTCAACGATCAGCGCTTCGGCGCCTGGCCCCCGGAAGTGAACCAGCCCATGCGTTACCACCTTTGCACCGACTCGCGCGACGTGAAGCTGCTTGAGGTTGAGCTTGCCGCCAGCGGCGCCGAGGGGCTCGTGCTGTGGATCGGCTACTGGCGAGCCGGCAAGGGCGGCAACGGCGCGCTCGATGCCTTGCCTGTCGTACAGCTATGCAAACGGCTCAAGGTCGCGTGCGTGTTCCGCCTCGTGCCGAGCACGGGATACAAGCCGACGGCCGCCGAGTCCGCATCAGCCGCGCAGGACGTGATCGACACGCTCGCGCCGCACATGCCCGACGGCGACAAGATCGTCATCGTGGGCAACGAGCCCACCGGCACCGAATACGGCCCCGAGCTCATCCTCGACAAGGCCGGCAAGGTCCAGAAGGACAAGCACGGCAATAAGCTCGCGAAGCAGTGGACGCCCGACGACTTCTTCGACCACGTGTTCGCGCCCATCGCCACGGCCTTCCGCGCCGCCGGCTGGAAGATCGTACTCACGCCGGTGTCGATCAAGGCCGACGGCACGAACGTCGATGGCTCGCAGATCCTCGGTTACGAAAACTGGCTGCGCCGGTTCTTCCGCCGCGGCGCCGCGGACCTGTGCGACTACCTGTCCATCCACCCGTACCAGTTGACCGCCGCCGGCCACCTGAAATACCTCGACGCCCTGATCCGCATCGCCGCGGAGTTCGGCGTCGAGCTGCCGATCTTCATCACCGAATGGTGCCTCGGCGCGTTCGGCGCGCTGCCGCCCAACTTCGAGGCGGAGATGCGTAAGCTCCCGCCCGAGCTCGGCAAGCGCAACGTCGTCGCCCTCGCCTACTTCATTGACCGCGAGCACGCGCAGTCCAAGTGGCGGGCGTACCTGTTCAAGGCCGACGGCTCGCCGACCGAGCACCTTGCCCTCTTCGTCGAGCTACGCGGCCGCGGCGGCAACGTGCCGTCGAGCAAGCCCCCTAAGCCATCGCCCGCGGCGATGACGGTAGCCGGCGGGGTCAAGGTGGAGGGCGGCAAGCACAGGACATTCCAGGCCAGTGGAGTGCCGGCCGGCACGGCGACGCTGCCGTACGCGATCGCCGGCAAGACGCGCAGCGCCAAAGGCGTCGCGTACGTCGGCACCGCCGCCAACGGCTGGACGCCCCTCGGGCTCGACACGCGGGTTGACGGCGAGTGGGCGGTCCCGATGGACGTCGTGGCCATCGCCCTCGACACGCAAGGCGTTGAACTCGCCAGGTTCAGCGGCCGGCTGCGCCTCAACGGTCGCTGAGAAAACTGGCTAGCCAATAGAAGGAGAATTGCCATGCCCTTGGAATCCCAAAAGCCCCAGACGATCACGGTAAACGCTGCGTATGCCGCCCAAATCCAGATTTCGACATCCGTGTCAGACGGCAAGCTCTCAAGCACGGTGCAGCTGGTAATGGGTGGCGCGAACGTGAACGAAAAAGGAGCATGGACGGCCGCTACCAGCGGGGGCGCCGCAACGATTAATCTGAGCAGCCTCCCTGGCGACCTCAAGCATCTGCAACCTGACATCGACGCGGCCTTCGGCGCGATCGTCGCCGTCGTCGACAAGGTCAACGCCGTCCGCAAGCTCGCCTGATCGGAGACGACGATGGCTGTGTTTTATTGGCAGGGCAACTTCGGTGGCAACCTCAACGATCCAGACAACTGGCTCGACTTTGAGGGTGAGCCGATGAACGCGGTCCCCGGAATCAACGATCAAGTGTCGGCGGCTTTTGAAGTTGACCCGCCGACGTCGGGCAGCATCTCCGTTCAGCACTTCGAGATCGGAGTTGGTCTCGGGGCTTGCTCGATCACCTGTAGCGGCAATTTCACTTGCACCGGCGGCGACAGCACCGGCGCGACGATCACCGCCGGCGGCAACGTTTCGATCGTCGACAACCTCTACTCGTGCTCGATCACTGCCGGCGGCCCCGTGTCATTTAACCAGGCCGAAGGTTGCACGATCTCTGCATTGAGCATTAGCGGATCGGCGATGAACAACGGATGCGTCATCACCACCACCTCGCCGGCCGCGATCAACGCTCCCGACACGACCGGCGGGTTGACGGCCACGTTCGGCGGGCCAGTTCGGTTGAGCCAGGCGGAAGGCGTCATCAACATTACCGCACCGAAGGTGGTCATCGACACGATCTATGAGTTCGCCCCTGTCACCGGCCACATCCAGGGCGACCTCTACCTTCACAACGTCTACATCAATCAGAGTGCCGGTGTGGGATTGCTCACCGTCAGCGGAGGGATCCGCTTCGCGTGGGCGGGCAACAATGCCAATCTAAAAATCGGCCCGATGTATCAACCCGACTCGCCGCTCGTCGCGCCGCCGTCCGCCGTCCTGGCGGGCGTCTCGAATCTTGGCACGCCCGGCACCGCCATCTCTGCAGGAGACGACATGATCGAATCGTTCGCCACCAACGCGCCCGTCGTCCTCACCAACGCATTGACGGACGTACTGACGATCGCGCCGAACAAGCTGGCCGACTACATCAACCTCACGATCAAGGCCGGCGGCGCCAACACCGGCGACGTGATCGTCACCGTCGTCGGCCTGCCCACCGCTGACGGCGTGGAAGAGGAGTTGTACGGCGCCGGGCCAGACGCGCCGCACCCGGCGTTTGTCGCCGGCGAGAAGCGCAGCCCCGGGATCGACCTCAACGCACTCCGGCGGCGTTTCGCATCGATCATCGTCCGGGCCAAGCTCCAAAACCCCGCCGGCGCGGGGACTGTCACCGTCCGCGTAGCACTGTGAGACCACCATGCCGTTAGCCAGCTACCTCACCCTCGCCGCCGCCGACGCCCTCGCCGCGTTGCTCCCGCCGTTGCCGCGATACGCCGCGGCGTCGTCGGCGTTGCGCGAGCAGGCGCTGGCGGCGGCGACGTTACGCGTTGATGCCTCGTCGCGGTGGCAAGGCCGGCGGTATGTCGCCGACCAGGCACTAGAGTTCCCGCGGGTTCCCTACAACGACTTCCGCGTCTGGGACTGGGACGCGGCGGCGGGTACGGCAGTCGTCCCCCAGACGGTCCAACTCGCCGTGCTGTACGAGGCCAACGCCCTGCTCGACACCGCCCGCCAAGCCCGCCTACAGCAGATCGCCGACGGCCTGACCGCGCAATCCACGGGCAGCCTGAGCGAGAGCTACGCCCGCGTGGGCCCGACCACCGCCGCAGGCCGCCCCGTGCTCATCGCCGATGCCGCGGCGCTGCTCGACAAGTACCGCTTGCGATCAGGAGACATCAAGTGATCACCAACGCCACGCTCATCAGCCACACCACGCCAAGCGTGCCCGACGCACGCGCCGGCCGCACTGGCGGCACGACGTTGAGCTACGCCGCCGGGACGCAGTGCTGCGTCGATGAGCCGACACGGTCACAACTCGTCTCCCTGGCCAACAAGGTCGTCGGGATGACCGGAGTGATTTACGTCATGGACGACGTCACGCCGGTGCCAGTGGTTGGGAGCAGAATCGTCTATCAACTCGCCGGGGCCGCTGCGCCGGAAACCGTCGAAGTGCTTCACCGGGTCGATCGGGTCCACGGCACACAGTCACACATCGAGCTGGCGGTGAAGAACGCATGAGCTTCGATACGTCTCAATTCCTCTCGCGCCTGCGCGCCGCAAAAGCGGCGCAGATGGAGGCCGCCGCGCAAGCAACGGGCGAATTCGCCGAGCACGTGATGAGTGAGAGCAAGGAGCTTGTGCCCGTCTCGCCCACCGACCCGGCTCACCCGCAATACCTCGGCACGAGCGGCGCCCTTCGCGACAGCGGGACGGTCGGCGAGGTGAAGGTTGACGGCCGGGGCGTCGAAGTGGAATTCGGCTACAACGCCGACTACGGCGCAGCCGTTCACGAGCGGCTTGATGCCAATCACGAGTACGAAGGCCGCGTGAACCCCAAAGCCCAGGCGAAGTACCTGGAGCAACCAATCCGGGAGAACACCGAGAAGTTTGGCCCCTACGTCGCCGACGCGATGAAGGGAGCGGTCGGTGGCTGATCTTGTAAACGAACTGGCCGACTGGCTAGTGCCGCGGGCGGGCCTTCGGTCGTCCGCGCCCTTCGACCTCTTTACGCACGCGATCGAAGAGAGTGCAGCGACGCCTCAGCACTCGCCGCTCTATAGCGTGCTCACGCAGTACGGCGGGGCACCGCTGCCATCGACGCCGGTGCGCACGGTCGCCCTGCAGGTGAAGACGGTCGGGCCGGTGACCATTGAGGCGATGGCGCGGGCGCAACTGCTGCACGACAAACTGCTGCAGCAACGAGTGGGCGACGATGCCGCGACGCTCGTGCGCAACGAGGCCCTCCCGAGCTTCTTCATCTTCGGGATCGCCAACCTTCGCCCGCCTGGCCTCGTCGGCCGTGACGGGCAGCGGCGGGCGGAAGTGGTTTTTAACTTCGAGTGCATTTACCGCGCCCTTTAGGGCCGCAAGGAGAACAGACATGGCAGCGACCAAGACGATCGCACAGAAGGTGATTCGGAAGTACGCCCTCACGTGGGACGGCGCGACGCTCGGTTGGGTTCAGGACGTCGACCCCTCGGGGCTAAAAATCAAGACGGTCGAAAAGAAGATCGGCGAGATCGGCGAAGTGATCGTGGATCACCTCATTGTGGGCATGGAGGGCACGATTAAGGCCGTACTGGAGCAGTGCAAGCTCCCGGTGCTGCGGGAGGCAATCCCCTGGGCTGCGGCGACTGGTTCCATCCCTCTCGTGCCGGCCACGCAATACGACTCCTGCTACGCTCGCGCCAAAATCCTCAACCTCCACCCCGAGGACGCCGGCGACGACCTGACCGAGGACATCAACCTCCTCAAGGCGTACCCGATCGTCACGCTCCCGAAATCCGGCGCGGGTTCGGAGTTCGCCAACGTGCCGATCGAGTTCATGCCGTACCCGGACCAGGCGCAGCTCGTAGCTACGCCGCGCGTCATGGTCTACGGCTACATCGGACCAATCCCGGAATAGGTGATCCAAGTACCGCGGCGGGCCGATGCCGCCGCGGTACGAGGCTGTCGAACGCGCTTCGTGAGGACCTCGAATGCAAATCGATTTGGACACAATCTTGGCGAAAGTGACGCCCGGCCCGCTGGAGGTGGTGATCCGCGGGCACACGTATAAAGCCCGCGAGCTCACCGTTGCCGATGTGGTGATGTTGGCCAGCATCGAAGGGCTCAGCAACGACGAGGTCGACGGATTCTATCGCTCGGTCTTCGGCCCAACGATGCCGCTCCTGGACGCGACCGCCGCTGCATACGCCGAACGCTCTGCCGCTGTGGCTGCCGCGAAAGAGTACATCGGCGACGCCGTGGCGGCGGACGATTCGGTGCAAGCTTTGTGCGCCGCAGTCCTGCAAAGGGATCGGGGAAGCGTCGCGCAGGTCTTGGTCCGTTCCCTGGGCGCGGCCGATCGCGGAGCCGAGCTGGTCGATTTGGAGATGGCGTCCCTTCTTTCAGCTCTAACGCTATACGCCAAGGAGGGCCACAACCTGGGAAAACGGTTGGCGCGGGTGATGGAGGCGATGCGGGAGCAAATCGCAGCGGCGATGGCGCCCTCGACTTCCTCATCGACCTGATCCTGCGCCTCTGTGAAAGGATGCCCTCCATGCGGCCCGGCGACGTCTTGAAATTGCCGTGGCGGTTTGCCATGAACTTCCTCGCTCGCGCGATCGAGGACGCCAAGCGGGCGTCGGGGGAAGCGCCGGTGGCGGCTCAAAACGTCGAGCCGGTCGTCAGCAAGTTCGGCGGGCACCACGCGCCTGGGATCTCGTCATTGATGCGTAGCCTCGGCAGGTAGTTGGAGAACGAATGTCATTTGACGCGGGCACGATCGCCGGGAAGCTCACCCTCAACACGCTCGACTACGAGCGCGGGGAGGCCCGCGTCGCTCGCGGTACTGGCGAGATGCGGCGTGGCTTCAATCTGGCGGAGGTCGCGGCCAGCACGCTCGGTAGCACGCTGGGCAATATGGGTGCTAGCGCGATTACGGGCGGCCTTCGCTCGATCACCGGCTCGCTCGGCGGGTTCATCACCGACAGTCTTAAGGCCGCCGCCGCCTACGAGCAGACGGGCATTTCGTTCGAAGTGATGCTCGGCTCGGCCGACAAAGCCAAGAAGCTGCTCAAGGAGATCGCCGACTTCGCCGCGGCGACGCCGTTCGAACTGCCGGAACTTACGGGCGCGGCCCGCAAGCTCTTGTCGTACGGCTTCGCGGCCGACCAGATCATCCCCCGCATCCGCCAACTCGGCGACGTGTCTTCGGCGCTGCAGATCCCGCTCAACGACCTGGCCGACATCTACGGCAAGGCGTTCACCCAGGGCCGCCTGCAGGCCGAGGACCTCAACCAGCTAACCGGCCGCGGCATCCCGATCATCAAGGAACTCGCGAAGCAGTGGAAGGTCGGCCAGGACGAGGTGCGCGGGTTCGTCGAGAAGGGGCGATTTGGTTTCGCCGAACTCGAAAAGGCGATCGCATCGATGACAGGCGAAGGCGGTCTGTTCTTCGGCATGATGGCCAGGCAGAGCGCCAGTGCGACCGGACTGTTCTCGACTCTGCAAGACGCCGTGGGGGAGGTTGAACGGGAAGTCGGCAAAGCATTGATTAAGGGGTCGGATGGGAAGGACCTCCTTCGCGAGATCACAGGCGGAGTCGAAAGGTTAAAGCCCGCAGTGGTCGATTTGGCTGTAGCACTGGCGAGCGCCTTCCGGGAAGCGCTGCCTTACCTCAAGGACGTCGCTGCGTGGGCAGAGAGCGTTCTGGCGATGCTTGGGCTGGTCGATCGATACCGGGCGGCGGGCTCTCCTTATGCTGGCGCCCGCGACGACCAACTGGTAGCCCGCATTAATGCGAACAAAGAAGGCGTGGGCCAAATCGCGTCGCTCTGGCGATCGGCGATGGACACAATTAACACGGGAGGTGAGACGATCGGAAACGTCGGCAGCTTCCGTGTAGTTTTACAGTCAAACGACTCTGCGCTTCGGGCGGAAGTGGATAAGTGGGCAAGTGAGATTGACGAGAAGCGCGAGCTAATTGCCCGAGAGGCCGCTTCGCTCGACCAGCTCATCGCGCGATCCGCGAAGGGCGATCCAATCGACGCGTCTGAATTCGAGCGTGTCAAGAAACGCACCGCCGAGGTCGTGGCGCTGGCGGAACGCATCCGCGAACTGCAGAACCGACTCAACGTCGCGGTCAGCGTGACACCCTTCGTGTCGGATGAAAATAAACAGCGGCTCGCCACCAACGCCGAAGCGACACGCCTGGCCTACAACGGCGCTGCTGCCACAGTTGACCAGCTCCGCAAGGTTGACAAGGCTGAAAAGGAGGTGGCAAGGACGCGGCTGGCTGAGGCGGAGAAGCTCAAATCCGCGCGGGAGGAGGCCACGGCCGGCCTGGCCGGCGCGACTCCTCCAAGTGTTGGTGGGACGGGTACAGGCGGGGCCACGAGAGAGCGGCGGACTTCATCGCTTACGGTCAGCGAGATCGCGTCCGATGCAGATCGGGCGCGACTCCAGGCAGAGATCGACGCCGCGAACCGGGCCGGCGCCATCGGCGTGGACAAAAAGATCGACCTCCTTGAGCGTGCCCGTCTCGATCGCTGGCTCGTCGAGCAGCGAGCCAAGATGACCAACGGCCAAGAGATGATGGGACTAACGCTTGCCTACGCCATCAAGCTAGCAGCGTTGGAGGCCGACCAGGCGGGGCGAGAACAAGAGACTAAAGCGCGGCGGGCCGCGACGATCAACGAAGCGATGGCCGCGACGGCCGCGGCTGGGCTCGAGCTGCGCGGCAAAATTTTCGATGCCGAACTCCTGCGTTTCGATGCGATGTGGGATGCCAAGCTCACAACGGTCAAGGACCGCGAGCTACGCATGACGATGTTCGCGCAGTACGAGGCCGAGCGGCGGTTGAAGCTGCAGCAGGCCGGACGCGGCAACGCGAGCGGGTCCGCAGCGGCCCCCGCGGCGGCCGATCCGGCCGACCCTGCCGGCGAGGCGCGACGACGGCTGCGCGAGGCTCGCTCAATCAGCGAGAGACGCCTGGCCGAACTGGACCTGCGCGAGGCGACGGGTGGCACCCTGACGGCTGCCGAGATCACGCGGCGTTCCCGGTTGAGGAGCATGCTCGACCTCGACGCCAACAGCCGCCCGTCGCCCGGCGGTGCTGACCCGACCGTGGCCGATGCGGACGCTCGGTTCGCTGCGATCCGTGACCGTGCCGCGCGACCCGTCGAGACGCCCGTCGCGCTCCGCGGCTTCGCCGACATCGTCGGGCAGTCCTTCGCCCGCCTGCTGGCCAACCGTATGCCCTCGCCGTTGCCCTCTAACGCCGTGAGCCCGCCGACACGCCCGGACGCCAGACAACCGGCGGCAGGGACTGACGGGGCCAACGCCGGCCGCTCAGCGGCAGGTGATCAAGACCTTGCCAAGGGCATCGGCGCGGAAGTTAAACGCAGCCTGCTCGGCGAGGTACGCGTGCTCCTAGAGGCGCACGCGGCCAAAGTTACCCAAGCGTTCCGACCGCCCCAGCCGGTGAGGATTTAAGCGATGGCGTTGCCAGCGGTTTTATTTCTGGCTGAGCTGACCGTTCTTCGCGGTCGCGCCGACTACGGCTCGACCGACCCAAGCAAGTTCCAACGCATCTGGCGGATCGTGTTCGTCGATCGAGTAACGTCGATGGAGGACATCGACTCGATCGTTGCGAACCCGTCCTTCCCGGCGATCAATGAGCCGCTGAAGGGGGGCGACCCGCGGCTTTGCAGGGGCAAGGCGATCGCCACGCTCGATGAGACTGGCAGCGAGCTCCTCGTTTACGCCGATTACGAAACCTCCACCGGCGGCGACTGGACGACATCACCGCTGACGCGCAAGGACGAGGTCGGCGGCGACTTCGCGGCCGAATCTAAGGCGTTCGATAAAGACGCCGCCGGCGCGTACGTCGTTAATTCCGCCGGGCAGAAGTTCGACCCGCCCCCTCAGCGCCTGTCGGGAATGCTAAAGCTCCGGGTCAGCGGCAACCGCGCGACCTCAACCGCGATCGAGACATGGGCGGGCTACCTGTATCCGGCGTGCTCCTACAACGCGGACGCGTTGACGATTCGCGGGAAGGCGTACGGCGCCAAGGTGTTGCTGATGACGGGCATGTCTTTCACCATGCAAACCGAGAACGGTGTCACCTTCCAGCGGTGGGACTGGCAGATGGCAATCAACCCGGCGGGCTGGGACAAGATGCTTGTCCCCAACCGCGGGTATCAGGAGTTCGACGCCTCCGGCTTTCGGAACTGGAAATACATTCTCGCCGGCGAGCCGCCGGCGCGGGTGTCGAGCCCTTACCCACTGGACGCGAACGGCGCGGCGTTGCCAACGGCAACGTCGGTGCCCACCGACAAGGAATTTTCGCCCTATTACGCCAAAGACTTCTCGGTCTTCACCTGGACGGCAGTAGCCTGATGGCGGACGAATCAATCAGCTTCAACCGAGAGGACGGACGCCGCATTGCCAGCACGGTGCGCGCCGTGGAAAGCGGGCTGCGGTCGAACCAGGTGGACACGGATAGCCGGCCCCCGCCCTCCGAAGCGTTCGCGGTGTTCAATGTCGTGGAACCGTTGACCGGCGGTGGCAAGTACAAACTCCAGATGCTCGCGCCGCCCACCACAGACCTCTCGCCGAGCACTGACCTTGCTGCTGCCGACCTCGGCACGGTGCGCACGACGTCAACGGGCTTCACCTACGTCGGGTTCTATCCCCCGGAGCTTGGCACCGCCGTGCACGGCCTCGTCTCCGGCAAGCCCTACCCTGGCGTCTTCCATCGCCTGCAGAGCGATGGCCAGATCTTCGTCCTCTTGCTGGCGCGGGGCGCGAGCGGAGAGGACGTCGTCTTGCAGATGGACGGCGGTACCGCCGGCTCGGCTGCCAGCTCTGCGTCGTGGACCTACACCATCACGCTGGTCGGCGGAACTGTCCCGCTGGCCACGGAGGTGCCCGTGCAGCGCTGGTATCCGCTCAAAGCCAATGCCGCGCCCAACGGGTCGATCGGCCACGTCGTCTACTCCAACGGCGCCTACCTGCTGACTACCGCCCCGGAGACGCCAGTGTTCGGTCCCGAATGCGATGAGGGGGGCGTGTAATGGCCTGGCGTACCCGAGACGGCCTGCCGATCGTCGGTGCACAAGGCATCGTCACGGGCGAGGATTGTGAGTGCTGCGACGACCCGAGCAGCACGTGCGACCCGCTCGAAAAACTCATCGGCGAAGCGCTCGTCACGAACCCGCCGGCGTACGTCCGCGTCGAAGTCAGCGGGTCTACGGCCGTCGAGGGATGCACCTTTAGCGGCCTCGTCGGCGTCGGCACGGCTGGCATGACGGCCACAAGCGTCGAGACTATCCAGGCGACGATCGACGGCACCTACTGCCTGCGGCCGCGTGATCTCACCACCGGCCTAATCCTCGACCCGCCCCCCGGCCCGACCGTTTTTGAGCGGCGGTACTGGCATTGGTTCGTCCTGCCCGAAGACGGCATCTACGTTAAGCGATGGCACGGCACCCACGAGTGCGTGCAGACGCTTTATGGCCAGCCGGACAACTTGGACAACGGCGCTCCTGACTTCCCCTGGCGGCACGATTGTTTCAACGGGCTGGTCGTACAGGTGACCGTCACGCCCGCGGGCCTGGGCATCTGGCTCATGGTGGGCGCGATCGCCAACACCAGCGAGCCACAACGCGGCAGCGGCGGCCTGGGCATCTGCCACGCCTTCGTCCCCTGCGCCGACATCAGCGGGCCGGTCATCATCAGCGGCGACGACTGGACGAACCTCGCGCCTGGCGACTCGGAGCCGGTGCGCATGTGGTTCTACGAAAACGTCAGCGTCACACTCACCGCCGACGACGGCTGCAGCAGCGTGACGCCCGCCAAGGACCAGACCGTCGAACCGTGCGGCTGTCCGACGTACCCGGCCTGTCTGCTCGGCGAAGAACCCGACTACAGCCCGCCCACGCCGTACCCGCCGCCGGGCGGCACTCCCACGCCCCGGCCGCCAAAGCTCCCACCGCCGGTCCCGCCGGGCGGCAATCCCGACCCCGACCCCGACCCCGATCCGCCCGGAGAGTGCGACCTAACGACCCCGAACCCGCTGTCGTACCTGCTCAAGCGCTGCAACCCGCCGGGCGACAGCAGCGGCGGGCCGGCCAGCGGCGACCTCCAGCCCGACCTGCGGATGCCGCCCGGCACGCAGGGGACGTACCTGCGCATCGCCGAGGAGTGCTACGTCGTCTCGTCGTGCCGGTCGATGCTCGCGCCCAACGTCACGCCGGACGACACCTACGCCGATTGCCTCGC
>DASVSS010000340.1:0-13029 GCA_036387945.1 Tepidisphaeraceae bacterium
TGTTGTGGTGGGGCGTCCGGCCGGATCGCCAAAACTTCCACTGCACAACCCGAGGAGGTTTGTCGGCCTTGCGGCGCTGGCCTTACTGCGCCGCACCGAACGTGATGCGGAACGCCGCGGCATGGGCCGTCGGGAATTTGCCCGGCTGCTTGATGACCAGGGCGGCGTCCTCCTGCGTCCACGTGAGTTTCTCGTTGCTGCCCAGCAATGTGACGTCCGCCACGGTTTCACCGGCTGGGCGACCAGCCTTGGCCAGGGACGTGATGCGCACGTCCGCCGTCGGGATGCCGAGCGTGATCGCGTAGAGCGCGCCGTTTTTGGTCGTGAAACGCACGTCCTGCGGCGTGTACGCGGTGTTCTCCTTGAAGTGCCCCGCGACGGCGACGGTCGGGCCTTCGCCGAAGCGCGCCCACGGGCGCGTGCCGTGGATCGCCTCGCCATTGACGCTCATCCACGCGCCCATCTCTTCAAGAAACTTCAACGGCTCCGGCGGCAGGCTGCCGTCGGGGTACTGCACGACGTTAAGCAGCATATTACCGTTCTTGCTGACGATGTCCGCCAGCATGTGCACGACCTGCGTGGTCGTCTTGTATTTGAAGCCGTCGCTGTAGTACCAGTCGCCGATCGACGTGTCGGTCTGCCACGGGAGCGGATTGATGTCCTTCATCACACCGCGCTCGACGTCCTGGACGAGCGCCTTGCGGTGGAACTCGCCGGTGCCCATTTCCTTGCAGGTGTAAACCGCGTCCGGCTTGCCGCCGTTGGCGGCGGCGCTGCTGTTGTACAAGTGGGCGATCATGCTGCGCCCGACTTCGCCGAAGGGGATGCCGCCGTCGGTGTAGAGCAGGTCGGGCTTGTAGCCGTCGACAAGGTCTTTGATGCGGTCGAACCACTTCTGATGCCAGACGGGATTATTGGCGTACCACGAGCGGCCGCCCTTGAAGACTTCGTTGTGCTGGGGGTGATACAGGTCCGCGTACTGCGGGTCGGCCCCGTCGTACGGCACGCCGGCGAACTCACCGGCCTTGTCGGCGCCGTGGCTGGAGTGGAACCACGCATAACTGGCGCCAAGGTGCTCGGACACCCCGAACCGCAGCCCGCGGCTGCGCGCGGCCTTGGCCCAGTCGCCGACGATGTCGCGCTGCGGCCCCATGTTGACGGCATTCCACTTGTGGTGCTTTGAATTCCACAGATCAAAGTTGTCGTGGTGCACGCCCATGCTCACGAAGTATTTCGCCCCGGCCTTGGCGTAGAGATCCATCAGCGCTTCGGGTTCGAATTTCTCGGCCTTCCAGAGGGGGATGATGTCTTTGTAGCCGTGCTTCGACGGGTGGCCGTAGGTGGCAAGGTGGTGCTTGTAGTGCTTGTCGCCTTCGAGGTACATCTTGCGGGCGTACCAATCCCCTTGCCGCGGCACGGCCTGCGGGCCCCAGTGCGACCAGATGCCGAACTTAGCGTCACGGAACCAGTCGGGCGTCTGGAACGTTTCCAATCGCGCCACCTCGGCCGTGAACGGGCCTTCGGCGATCGGCAACGACAGCGGCTGTGTCGCCGGTCCGGGCTGGGCCGCGGCGCAGCAGGTGAGCACGAGCGAGGCAACGAACACGGCACAAGCAGAGGACATCGTCATTAACGGTTCCCAGTTAAGAGGAGCAAGGGTTCTCGGACTTGATTAATACCAAAGCGGCGCACGGGCGTTGAGCCAATAGCCGAAGCCCGAAGCCGTTCGGCCAACCGCCGGCGAGGGACGACGGCAACGCCGCGATGTTTCGCAAACGCAACATCCGGCATAACCGGACCAGGGGCGACGCGCTTTACCGCCGCGATTACGCCGAAAACCGCCCCCGCGGCAACGGCCGTGGCGTTTGCTCCCTCTGACGGCGTGTCGTTCGACGTCACCGCATCCCTGGCCATCGCGATCACCGACTTAAAGGTCGTCTCGCTGCTGCGCGACGCGATCAACAGCGGGTTGCCCAAGACCGGGCCGCTGGGCACGATCCCGCCCGGGGCCAACCCCGCCACGCCGCGGCCGCACCAGAAGTTCGGCGGCGGGGCGACGTTCGACCGCACGGCCCCGGCCGGCCCGGTGATTCGGCCGTCGGCGCGGTTCGAGCCGCGGGCGGTGTTCCATCCTGACCCGCGGATCGTGGAACTCCCGTCGCTGCTGGTCGAACCGCCGCCGCTGGGGGACGCGCCCCGGCGGACGTGTGCGATCCCGCCGGTGTGGAAGACCCTGCCGCCCGTGGAAGCCCCTGGCCCCTGCGCCGCAGCTAAAGTCTTCACCCAGAAAGTCGATCTAATCACCATAGGCACGCTGCTGGATTTGTTCATTTAAGGTCCCCCCAGGGAGCCGGCCATGTTGACTGCCGACGAAGTCGAATCCCTCAACTGCGCGATTCAGGCCATGGACCGCGCCGCCGTCGTCGAGCGGCTGCGCAACTTCAAGGCCCGCTTCCCGATCGACTTCACCCCCGAATTCTTCACCCGCGAGCCGCTCCCCCGCCTGCGCCACATCCTGTTCGGCCTCTGCCTGCACAATCAGAAAACGCTGACGCTGCCGACGGTTCCGTCCTCGATGGCAGCGTGAGGGGTTAGGGGTTAGGGGTTAGAAAGGCAGTTGCATTCTTTCCCTAACCGCTAACCCCTAGCCCCTAGCCCCTTCCCCCCCTACCGCCCCCGATGCACGTCCGGCAGCGGCAGCAGCATGTTCGTGCCGCTGGGCTGGGTCGTGCCGGGCGGGGCGCCGAGGTACATCGGCGTGCGGCCGTCCCACTTCTCGACGATCTGCAGATTGATCTGGTCCGGGTTCTCCCGCAGGGCGGTGCCGCGGATGCGGATCGCCTCGGCCTCGCCGCGGGCCTCGATCACCTTCGTCTCGCTGTCGATCTTGCGGCGGTCCTGCTCGAACCTTGCCTTGTTCGCGTTCTGCTCCTGCACCATCTTCAACTCGATCGCCGCTTCCAGCTCCTTCGACAGATCGATGTTTTCCAGCACGAGGTCTTCGACCACGACGACGTCGCCGATCTTCTGCTTCGCCGAGGCGATCGCCTTTGTTTTGACGACTTCGCGCTGCTTCACGATCTGCTCGGCCGACAAAAGCGCAGTCTGCTCTTTTAGCGCCTCCTGCACGCGCGGCAGGATGAGTGAGTCGAACGGGTCGCCGTAATATTGTTGGAAGATCGTCACCACCGCCGCCTCCGGCACGCGGTAGAGCACCCGCACCTTCACCTGCACCTGCTGCAAATCCGACGAGTAGCACGGCGCGTCGGCCGCATCGGTCTGCTGGCGCACCATCACTTCGTGCACCTTCGAGATCAGCGGCCACTTGAACCCCAGCCCTTCGGGTAGGAACTCCGGCGACACCCGACCGAGCGTGACCTTCACCCCGCGGTTGCCCGGGTCGACGACGTGGACCGAGCCGCCGACGATCACCAGCAGCAACACGAGCACGACCGCGATCGGCACCGCCTTCGGAATGCCGTTCCCCTGCCACCCGTCCGAGTCCTCACCGATCCGCCTGTTGTCGCGCGCCATGTTTTTCCTTCATCCAGTAAGCGGCGGCATCTTACGCGGTCGCGCGTCACCGCACGAACAGCTTGCCGGTGGCGGTGTCGAGATAGGCAAGTTCGTCGTTCCCGTCGACCGTCCGTGCGACCGACAGCACGCGGCCGCCCCCGACGACGGCCTCGCTCGCGGGATACTCGCCTGTCGTGCCCGGGCCGTAGCGGACGATCGAGTCTTCTTCCCTCGACCACGCGTACAACGTCACCGTATTGCCGAAGCCGTTGAGCATCTCTAAGTTCGCGGCATGGACGCGGCCGGACCCAAGCTCGCGGCTAGACCATCGATCACCCCGGGCCGCGGTCCGGTCGTACCGCGCGAGGAACAAGTTGCCGTTCGCCCAGTCCGTGTAACCGATGACCGGCCCGCCTGAGCGGGCGTTGTTCGGCAGCAACAGGTTGACGGCGGCGACGGCGGCGGGGCGATTGTCCACGAGCGAAAACGACCAGCCGTCCTTGCCAACGCGCTCGGCGAACCGCACGCTCGCGGCTTCGGGGCCTGAGTAGGCGATGTTCGGGCGCAGCGTGTCCGGGTGGAACTGCAACTCGTTCGACGCGCCGCCCGCGGCCACGGTCTCGTAGTTCCACCGCGTGCCGTCAAACAGGGCGTACTGCAGCAGGTTCTGCGACTTGTTGTGGTACGAGATCGCGAACCCGCCGCCGCTGGTGAACAGCAGCGACGGGCTGATCCCGACGGTCTTCCTGGTCGCGACGTCGGAGTAACGGAAGCGGCGCAAATCGTCCGACACCGCCAGCCGCAGGTCGGCCGACGACGCGACGTAGTACGCGATCGCGACGCGGAGCTTGCCCGACTTTACCTGCACGCTCAGCGACAGGTTCGCGCCCGCACCGCTCGTGGCGTCGACCGTGCGCACACCGCTCCAGAGCCCACGGGCGTTGCGGTAGGCGTAGCGCAGCGTCTTGGTCGCCGCGTCGAAATAGGCGACGTGCAGGTTGCCGAACGTGTCGGTCGCGGTGTCGACCGCGCCGGTGGCGGCGAATTCGTCGGGCCGCGGGTCGCCGGCGTTGCCTGCGTCGATCTGGGTGAGCCGTGCGGTGGCGTCGGCGGAATTCTGGCGCACGATCAGATCGCCGTCGGCGGTGGCGGCGACATTCGTCATCAGCACCGTCGGAGCGACGACGTTGCTGACCCCTGTTCCGTCGAAGGTCCACAGTCGGGAGGAGTTGCCGCCGCTGACGAACGCGACGCGGCCGTCGGCCATGGCGGCGGCGTCGAAGGCGGAGGCGACGTTCAGGTGCGGCGGCGCGACGTAAGTGGTGGCCGCGCCGTTGGCGGCAAAGGACGTGTAGATCGCGCCGTTGCCCGCGGGCGCCGTCGCGGCCACGACGGCCGAGCCGTCGGCGCGGATCGCGCCGGCGTCGACCGCGATTTCCTCGTCGCCCGCGAGCGTGCGCCGCGCGACGCCGCCGGCGGCGAAGGCGCTGTCGGGCTCGCCGCTGGTCGTCAGCCTTGCGAGCGACGCATAGGACGGCCCGACTTCCGACGGGTTGTACGCGCCGCCGTCGGTATCGAATTCGTCGCTGCGGTATCGCGTGCTGCCGCCGAGCAGTTCGATCTGCCCGCCGGGCAGGACGCGCAGGTCGAGCAGCTTGTCGGTGAAAACGCCGTGGATCGCGTCCGGCCGCCCGAAGCTGAGCGTGACGCTGCCGCCGGCGCCGAAGCCGGTGTCCGCGCCGCCGCCCGCGGCGAGGCGGACGACTTTGGTCACGCGGTCGCCCGTGCCGTCGGGCCCGGTGCCGGCGACGACGATCTTGCCGTCGGGTTGCAGCGCGATCTGCGAGGGGTCAATGCCGATCTGGTCGTTCACGCCCGCGGCGCCCGCGACGCCGAACGTGCCGTCGAGCGTACCAGCGGCGGTATAGCGCCGCACGCTGCCGCCGCCCCCGCCGAACAGGGCATAAATCCGCCCGCTCGCGTCGACGGCGTGATCGACGTAGTCGCCGTCCGCGAACTTCACGATGCCGACATCGCCGAACTTCGTGTCGAGTTCGCCTGAGGCGAGGAACCGCGCCAGCCCGCGGCCGCCGCCGTACACGATCGAGCCGTCGGGCCGGGCCGTGATCTCGCGCGACCCCGAGTTCGACAAATCGATGAACTCGGCCGTCACCCGGCCGGCGTTGCCGAAGCCGGCATCGACAGCCCCAAACGCGAATAAACGGCGGTCTTCGAGAGATTCGATCGATTGCGACATACGGCGTTCCTGAGCGGCTAAGAAATCGGAAGGGCCCGGTTACAGACGCCGGGCGGCAGGGTCTATATCGGGCGGCGCGGCCGGAATGGATCAAGCCGCAGCGCGAGGGGTGTTAGTGCGATGGGTATTTTCTTGCGAGGTTCGGCCGACAGCGCGTTTCCATCCGTGGCGCGGGCGTCCCGCCCGCGTTCGAGCGCAGCTCGAAAACACTTCGCCGCGGCGCGGCGAACGTGGGCGGGACGCCCACGCTACGGACGTCCTCACGGCTCTGGATTACACGATTTAGCGGCGGTGTGGGCGGTTTACGCGCGGTGGGTGCGCTATTTTAGCGGCCCGCGCTTGGCCGGCATTGGGGTTGTGGATAAAGCGCGAATTGAAAATGGCAGGAACGAAAACCGGCCTGTTTTTCGCCTCGCTGTTCGCCTCGCCACCGCCCGGATCATCCGACTTTGGCCGCGGCGGCGCGGGTGGATTTTTCGGTGTATTCGCCCTGGTTGCGGAAGCGGTCGTAGCGGCGTTCGAGCAAATTATCGAGCTTGACGCGCTTGAGGTCGCGGATCGTTTTGGAGATGTATTGCTCGAGGTTGTGGGCGGCCGAGTGCGGGTCGCGGTGGGCGCCGCCTAGGGGTTCGCCCACGATCGTGTCGATCACGCCGAGTTGTTTGAGGTCGCGACTGGTGAGTTTCAATGCGGCGGCGGCGTCGGCGGCGTTGTCGGAGCCTTTCCAGAGGATGCCGGAGCAGCCTTCGGGGCTGATGACGCTGTACCAGGCGTGCTCCATCATGCTCACGCGGTCGGCGACGGCGATGCCGATCGCGCCGCCGCTGCCGCCTTCGCCGGTGATGATGCTGACGATCGGCGTTTTCAGCCGGCTCATTTCCATCATGTTCAGCGCGATGGCTTCGGCAACGCCGCGCTCCTCGCTGCCAAGGCCCGGATAAGCGCCGGCGGTGTCGACGAGCGTGACGACCGGCAGGCCGAACTTTTCCGCCAGCTTCATGCAGCGGAGGGCCTTGCGGTAGCCTTCGGGATGGGCGCAGCCGAAGTTGCAGGCGATTTTTTCCTTCGTGTCGCGGCCCTTGTGGTGGCCGATCAGCATCACCTTGTGCCCGCCGAGGCGGGCGAGGCCGCAGACAAGGGCCTTGTCGTCGGCGTAGCGGCGGTCGCCGTGCAGCTCGCGGAATTCGCGGCAGAAGAGGTCGACGTAGTCACGGAACTGCGGCCGCTGCGGGTGGCGGGCGACTTGCACCGTCTCCCACGGCGAAAGGTTCTCGTACGTCTTCTTCAACACCGCGATGTAGTTGTTGCGCAGTTGGCGCAGCTCGGCCGTGTAGTCGACCTGCTTGTTGGCCTGCATGGCCTCGAGCTCGTTGATCTGCAGTTCGAGCCTGGCGATCGGCTGCTCGAACGCCAGCGAGTGGCGAAGAACGGGTTTGGCGTCGTTGGGGGTGGCGGACGCGAGGAGAGAGGGAGTTGTCGTCATAAAAAACGCCCGCACACGGGCGGGAGTGGGCAAACCGCGGCAAAGCGCCGGCTCTGATCCGTCTTTACCGGACGCTCATCGGCGGCAAAGCCTATCCGAACCCGCCGCGACCGCCAAGCGGCGTTGACACCCACGGGGGCATCGGGGATGTTCGGCGGGCCACGTTCTACCTGTCGGCGCGTTCATGACTCAGCGACTGACCATCATCAGCCTCGGCCTGCTGGGCGGATCGGTCGCGATGGCCGTTCGCGAGCGCATAAGCGGTTGCCGGATCGTGGGTTGTGCCCACCGCGAGGGGTCGCTGACGAAGGCCAAGGCGGCGGGCCTGCTCGACGGCTGGTCGCTCGACCCCGCCGCGGCGGTGGCCGAGGCGGACCTCGTGCTGCTGTGCATGCCGGTGCGACAGATTCCCCTGTGGCTGGCGGCGATCGGTCCCCACCTGCCGCCGGGGTGCGTCGTGAGCGACGTCGGCAGCACGAAGGCGGCGATCGTGGCCGCTGGCGAAGCGGCGGTGCGGCCTCCAGCGTTTTTCGTCGGCAGCCACCCGATGGCCGGGAGCGAAAAGTCCGGCATCGACGCCGCCCGGGCCGACCTGTTCGACGGCGCGACCTGCATCGTCACCCCCACGCCCGCCAGCGATACGGCGGCGGCGGCGCGCGTGGAATCGTTCTGGCGCACCCTCGGCTGCCGGCTCGTGCGGCACGCCCCCGGCGAGCACGACCGCCTCGTGGCCCTTGTCAGTCACCTGCCCCACGCGGCGGCGGCGGCGATCGCGCTCGTGCAGGAAAGCGCGTCGCTGGCGCTGCACGGCAAAGGCTTTCTCGACACGACCCGCATCGCCGTCGGGGATCCGACGTTGTGGACCGACATCCTTCTCGAAAACGGCACGCACGTCGTCGCTGGCATCGACCGCCTGCAGGACGAATTGGCCAGGCTGTCGCTCGTCATCCAATCGCAGGATCCGGACGTGCTCGGGCGGTGGCTCGCCGGCGCGGCGGAAAAAGCCGCGTCCGTGCGCCCGGCGTAGGGCGGTGTGCACGGCGCCGCGCGTGTCAGGCGAGTGAATGATGCCGTGAAACGCTTGCTGCACCAGACGTCACTTCGTGAGCTGTGCTTTCAGCGCCTCGACTTCTTCCTGCAACTTGCGCAGGGTGGTGAGCATTTCAGGCAAGCGGCGGAGTGAGCCTTGTTCGCGCAGGGTCTGGCGGTGGGGCAGGGCGGGGATGCCGCTGACGGTGGTGTTCGGCGCGATGTCGTCGGCGATCGCGGAATTGCCGGCGGCCATGACGGCGTCGCCGATCGTGACGTGGTTGTTCACCACCGCCGCCCCGCCGAGCACAACGCCGTTGCCGATCGTCACCGAGCCGGCGACGCCGACCTGTCCGCAGATGATCGCGTGCTGCCCGACGCGGACGTTGTGGCCGAGCTGCACGAGGTTGTCGATCTTCGTGCCGCGGCCGACGCGGGTCTCGAAGAACTTTGCGCGGTCGATGCACGAGCCCGAGCCGATCTCGACGTCGTCTTCGATCACGACCGTGCCGATCTGGGGGATCTTCGCGTGCCGGGCGCCGTCCCATCGGTAGCCGAAGCCGTCGGTGCCGATCACGCAGTTGGCGTGGAGGATCACACGATCGCCGACCGTGACGCGCTCGCGCAAGACGACGTGCGGAAAGAACGTGCAGTCGCCCCCCACAGAGACGTGATCGCCGATCACCACGCCGGCGTGCAGGCGCGTGTTTCTGCCGACCCGTGAGCCGGCGCCGATCACGACGTGCGGGCCGACGGCAACGCCGGTCTCCAGCACGGCGCTGGGCGAGACGACCGCCGTCGCGTGCACCCCGACCGGCGGGTGCGGGATGGGCGGGGCCAGCAGCTCCAAGGCGGTGACCAGCGCCAACTCCGGGTCGTCAACCATGAGCGTGGGCACGTCGGGCCGGGGGGCGAACTTCAGCTTCCGGCCCGCGATGACGGCGCCGGCATTGGTGGACGCATAGTCCCGGGCGAACTTGTCGGCCGACAGGACCGACAGCTCATTCGCGCCGGCGTCGCGCAGGCTGTTCGCCCCGCGCAGGTCGCGGTTGCCGTGCGCCGGGCAAGGGACGTTGAGTGCGTCGGCAATGGTCTGGAGAAGGGGCATGAGAACTCGATTACGCGACCGCGTCACATCACGCAAAAGCCCTGCAAGACCCCGCGCGGCGGGCCCGCTTTAGTGGGCCCGGTTTTGACGATCCGGAACGACGTGATGCGTTGCGCGAGGTTTCAGATGGGCTCGCTGAATCGAGGCCCACCACTCGGTCATTCAGCTGCGATGGCTACTTGGCCGGCGTCGGCAGCGCGCCGCCGGGCGACTTGTACCCGGCGTCGAGCCGCGTGATCACGTCCTGCGTCAGGTCCGCCGTGCCGGCGGCGAACAGCACGTTCCGCGAGCCGAACAGCACGCCCATCACCTGCTGTGGCTGCATGCCCGCAAGCTGCTCGGGGCTCAGCTCCGGATTCTGCTCGGCCAGCACCATGTCGAATCCCTTGGCCTTGGCGACGTCGGCGATGTCCTTGGTGATCTTCTCGTTCATGCGCATGGCTTGGTCGCGGAACTTGCGCGCGAGTTCCTGCTGCGTCGTCTGCTGCCAGGTCTGGGCTTCGTTGCGGGCCTGCACGAACTGCTTGTTCAACTCGGCCCACTGCGGGGCGTCGGGCTTGAGCTGGTCGCGCTGGTCCTGGATGGCCTTGATCTTGGCGACGCGCTCCTTGGCCTCGGTCTCGACGGCCGTCTGGTCGGTCTTCATCTTTTCGTTCAGGTCTTTGGTCTCCTGCAAACCGTTGAGAATCTTGATCGGGTTGGCGACGGCGATCTTCGTCTGGGCCGACGCCGGAACGGCAAGGAGGCAAAGAAGCAGGGCGGGAACGAACAACTGGCGCATGAGAGGTCCTTTCATCGAGCGGGAGATGGTAGCAGCGGAAAGGGGAGTTGGGAATTGGTGGCTGGGAGTTGGCGTGAAGACAACGAGCGGTTTCACCAACTCCCGACCACCAATCCTCCGCTCAAGGCGTAAAGCCGAGGCTGAACGAGATCAGCTGCGTGTCGTCCTCGTCGTCTTCGGTCAGCGGGTAGGCGAAGTCGATGGCGATCGGCACCTGGCCCAGCAGCGGCAGGGTGATTCGCAGGCCCGCGCCCACGGCGGAGCGGATCGTGCCGTACTCGAAGTCTTCCTCGACGCTGCCGACGTCGGTGAAGACCACGCCGCGGAGGACTTCTTCGACGAGCGGGAAGCTCAGTTCCGCCGACGCCGTGAAGCTGAAATCGCCGCCGACGCGGTCGTCGTCCGGGCCGTCGCGGGGCGTGATGCCCCGGAAGGCGAACCCGCGCACGCTGTTGATGCCGCCGGCATAAAAGCGTTCGAAGAACGGCGCGTCGCCGGCGATGTAGCCGGCGTCGGCGTGCAGGGCGAGGATCGTGCGCCGGTCGATCAGGTCTTCGTACAGCGTGTAATAGCGGTCGTGGCTGGCGGTGAATTTCTGGAACGTGTAATCGCCGCCGAGGGCGCCGACGCTCTCCCACGCCACGCTCGAGTTCGTCCCCTTCCCGGGCAACAGGCCGCCGACGGTGGTGTCGCGGCGCAGGCTGAGCGTGACGCTGGTGAGCGTGTGATTGCCTTCTTCGTCGAGGATTTCGAACGAACGGATCGCGCGGTCCTCGATGTCGCGGATGTCGATGCTCTCGCCGCGCAGTCCGATGCTGCCGGAGTAGATGTCGTTGAACCGCCGGCCGACGATCACCCGGCCGCCGTAGCGGTCGTCGTCGTAGTTCTCGCGCTGGCGCGTGCGCAGGAATGCTTCGGTGGTGAAGCTGTACGGCTGGTCGAAGACCCACGGCTCGGTGAAGCGGATGCTCGCGTTGGTGTTTTCGGTCCCCGGCTCGAAGCTGATGCGCAGCGTCTGCCCCGCGCCGATGAACGCGCGATCGCTGCGGAAATCGCCGATGCTGCGCGGCCAGTTGGTGATGTCGAAGTTCTTCTGCGTGTAGGTGATGTTGCCCGCCACGCCGCCGTTGCTGTTGACGCCGGCGCCGAAGGTGAGCGTCGCCGTGCGGGCTTCTTCGACTTCCACCAGCAGATCGCGGCTTTCGCGGCCTTCGCCGACGGGCGTGATGCGCACGCTCTGAAACGTCGGCAGCCCGCGCAGCCGCTCGGTGGCGTCCTGCACTTTGCCGCTGTCGTACACGTCGCCGGGGGCCAGCCGCAGCTCCCGCAGCACCACCTTGTCCTGCGTGCGCGCGTTCCCGCGCGGCAGGATCTGGCCGATCTTGAACGGCTTGCCTTCGGTGATGGTGTAGATCAACTCCACGCTGCCGGGCTCGAGGCGGAAGACCGGCTTGCTGTCGATCTTGAGATAATCCGGGTCGTTGCTGCCGGGCTGGTAGATGAAGCCCTGCGGGCTGTAGTCGCGCACGATCTTGCGGACATCGCGGTCGATCAGCTCCTGCTCGTAGGGCATGTTTTCCGCGAGCTTGAGGTTGGCCCGCAGTGTCGCCTCGCTGACCGCGGAGTTGCCCTGGAAGGTGACCTTTTCGATGCGGTAGCGCACGCCTTCGTCGATCAGGAAATCGATCTGCAGTTCGCTCTGATCGGGCGAGACGACGATCTTGCGGCCGACGCGGGCGTCGAAGAAGCCGCGGTCCTGGTAGAACTTGCGGACCGCCGCGACGTCGTCTTCGACGGTTTCGGGCGAGTACTGGCCTTCGCGGAAGATCCAGATCCAGGTCTTCGTGGCGATCTGGTCGCGGAGCTTGTCGGCGCTGTAGGTGCGGTTGCCGCGGAAGACGATGTTGCGCACGCGCACGCGCGGCCCTTCGACGACGTCGAACTTCAGCACCCCGGTCTTGTTCACTTCGGCCATGTCGACGGCGACGGTGGCCTGCGGGTAATTGCGCGAACGGTAGAATTCTTCGATCGCCCGGCGGGCCTGGCTGATGCGGAAGGGGTCGATCGCCTGGCCGACTTCGAGGTCGATCACGCCGCGCACGGCGGCGTCGTTGACGTCGCTCGGGGGCTTGTTGATGACGATCTCTTTGATCTGTCGCTGCTCGGTGACTTCGAAGACCACGATCACGCCGGTCGCGGTCGGCTCGATCTTGGCCTCGACGTTGGCGAAACGCCGCAGGCCGAAGACCCGCTGGTAGTCTTCCTGCACGGTCGCGGGATCGAACTTGTCGCCCTCGCGCGTGCGGACGACATTGAGGATGGTGGCGGTGAGGATGGACTGGTTGCCGACGACGCGCAAGCCCTCGACCGTGCGGCCGCGCAGGTCGCTGGCGACGCTGAGATCGCGGGGCGCCGTCGACTGCGCCGCGGGCTGGCCCGCGGCCGGGGGAGGCGCCGCCTGTGCGAAGACGCGCGCAGGCGTCAGCCCCGCGACGCCCGCGGCCAAAACGGCAAGAACGAGCGCTTTGCGAGCCGGGAAGGAAGAAATCACGTAGGTTTTCGCCGAGAGAGTGAAGGCCGCGGGCCACTCGCCCGGCGGGTTGGGGCGAAGTGTAGCGGTGGGGGGGGCTTTGTCAAAAACGTGCGAGTTGACCGATCTTCATTCGGGCGGGCCCTCCGGTCCCTCCCCTGCGGGGGAGGCTAGGTGGGGGCGGCCGGTCGCCTCATCGCTTCGTCCGCGCTGGCGTTTTTTGTTCCTCTGGAAATTGGGGAAGCCGCAGCGCTATCTGCGTAGTCCAGACCGGCTTTGCGTCCGCCCGCCCCCACCTAGCCTCCCCCGCAGGGGAGGGACCAGA
>DASVSS010000341.1:0-4984 GCA_036387945.1 Tepidisphaeraceae bacterium
CCCCCCCCACTACACGCGTCGGACACTCGTATTGGTCAAACGAGGCTGTCATCCCCTACGATGCTGGCATGAAACCCGCACTCCCCGACGCCGTCGGGCGGCTTCTGGCCGCGCCCGAACTGGTCGCACTCGCGCAAACGCTCGACCGCGACCGCGTCGCCGCTGCTTACGGATTGTGGGGATCGAGCGCGTCCGCGGTCGTCACCGCCGTGCAGACTGTGCTCGGCGGGCGGCGGCCGGTGGTCTTCGTCTGCGGGCACCTCGACGAAGCCGACGACGTCGCCGACGATCTCGAGCTGTTCAGCGGCTCGCGCCCCGCGGTGCTGCCGAGCCTCGAGACCGCCGGCAACCTCGGCCGCGTGAGCGAAGAACAAGCCGCTGACCGCATGCGTCTGGTGCTGCGCATCGCCCAGGGCAAGCCCCCGACGGCGCTGGTGGTGCCCGTGCAGGCACTGATGCAGCCCGTGCCGGCCCGCGACGAGCTCAAGCACCTTGTCCGCAAGCTCAGCGGCGGCATGACGATGGAGCCGGAAAAGCTCATCGTCTGGCTCGCCGACCACGGCTACAACCGCGTCGAGCAGTGCGAAGTGCCGGGCGACTTCGCCGTGCGCGGCGGCATCGTCGACATCTACTGCGCCGGCGAATACGACGACGCCAAAGCCGCCGACGGCGAGGAAGTCGGCTGCACGGTGCGCGTCGATTTCTTCGGCGACCAGATCGAAAGCGTCAAACGGTTCGACATCGACACCCTCGGCTCCGGCGGCACGCTGCCGGAAGTCACGCTCGTCGACATAAGGGCCAGCTCTCGAACACCAGCGGACAGACGCACCTGTTCGCGTATCTAGATCCGACGGCGATCGTCGTGCTGAATCAGCCGCTGGAGATCCAAGAGCAGGCGCGCAGCTATATCGACCGCGTGCCCGACCAGCGGGGCATTTACCCGCTGAGCGCCCTGCTGCAGCACGCGTCGGAGTTCGCCGTCCTGCAATTGAGCGATTTCGACCAGGGGCTGACGGCGGTCTCGACGCTCGTCGACGGCAAAGAGCCGACCCGCCGGCAGGTGCCGGTGAAGTCGCTGCAGAAGTTCGAGACCGAGGCGAAGAAGGCCGTGCACGAGCTGGCCGAACTGGCCGAGGCGCACGACATCGTCGTCTTCTGCGAGAACGACGGCGAGTACAAGCGGTTCATCGAGCTTCTCGACGCGGAAAAGCCGGGCCTCTCGAAACAGATCGACCTGCCGCTGGGCTACCTGCACCGCGGCTTCGTGTGGGACCGGGCGGTCCTCACCGACAAACAAGATGCCCCCAGCGCCCACGGCTCGGCCGTGGGCAAGGACGCCCCGCGCCCGCTAGCCCTTCTAGGCCACCACGAGCTGTTCCATCGATTCGAAGTGCGCCGCCGCGCCAAGCGCGTCATCAACGCCAAGCCGGTCGACAGCTTTCTCGATCTCAACGTCGGCGACTACGTCGTCCACGTCGCCCACGGCATCGCCAAGTTCATGGGCCTGCACACGATGCAGAAGGACGGGAGAACCGACGAGTATCTCACCCTCCGCTTCGCCGAGAACGCCACGTTGCACGTCCCGGCGGCGCGGATCAATCTCATCCAGAAATACGTCGGCGGCTTCAGTGGCAGCCCCACGTTGTCGCGGCTGGGCTCGGGCGTTTGGGATAAGCAAAAGGAGAAGGTCGCCGAAGCGGTCATGGACATGGCCGCCGAGCTGATCGAAGTGCAGGCCGCCCGCAACGCCGAGATCGGCACCACCTTCCCGCCGGATACCGAATGGCAGAAGGAATTCGAGGACGCCTTTCCCTACGAGCCCACGCCCGACCAGGCGACCGGCGCCGAAGAGATCAAAGCCGACATGATGCGGCCGCGCCCGATGGACCGCCTGCTGTGCGGGGACGTCGGGTACGGCAAGACCGAACTTGCGATGCGCGCCGCCTTCAAGGCCTGCGAGGCCGGCAAGCAGGTGGCGGTGCTCGTTCCCACGACCGTGCTCGCAGAGCAGCACCACCGCAGCTTCAGCGAGCGCATGCGCAGCTACCCGTTCGCCATCGAGTCGATCTCGCGCTACAAGTCGCCGCGCGAGGCCAAGAAGATCACCAAGGCCCTCAGCGAAGGCCAGGTCGACGTCGTCATCGGCACGCACCGATTGCTCAGCAAGGACGTGAAGTTCGCCGACCTCGGCCTGGTCATCGTCGACGAAGAGCAGCGCTTCGGCGTCACCCACAAAGAGCGGCTCAAGCAGATGCGCACGCAGGTCGACGTGCTGACGATGTCCGCTACGCCGATCCCGCGCACGCTGCACATGTCGATGCTGGGCTTGCGCGACATCTCGTCGCTGACCACCGCCCCGCAGGACCGCCGCAGCGTGGTGACGGAGGTGATGGCCTTCGACAAATCGCGCATCAAGCTCGCGCTGCTGCGCGAGCTGCAGCGCGAAGGGCAGATCTACTACGTTCACAACCGCGAGAGCGACATCGTCGAGTTCGCCGACAGCGTGCAGCAGCTCGTCCCCGACGCGCGGATCATCATCGGCCACGGGCAGATGGGCGAAGGGGAGATGGAAGACGCGATGATGAAGTTCATCCGCCACGAGGCCGACATCCTCGTCAGCACGACGATCATCGAAAGCGGCCTCGACATCCCCAACGCCAACACGATCATCATCAACAATGCCGACCGTTTTGGCCTCAGCGAGCTGCACCAGCTGCGCGGCCGCGTGGGTCGCTGGAAGCACCGCGCCTACTGCTACCTGTTGCTGCCGCCGGACCGCCCTGTCACGCAGGTCGCGTCCAAGCGGCTTAAGGCCATCGAGGAATACAGCCACCTCGGCGCCGGCTTCAAGATCGCCATGCGCGATCTCGAACTGCGCGGCGCCGGCAACATCCTCGGCGCCGAGCAGAGCGGCCACATCGCCACCGTCGGCTACGAGATGTACTGCCAGCTGCTCGAAGAAGCCGTGCACCAGCTCAAGCACGACAAGAAGATCGTCCGCCCCGAAGCGCACGTCGACATCGGCGTGTCGGCCATCCTGCCCAAGACGTACATCGCCAACGACCGCCAGCGCATGGACGTCTACCGCCGGCTCACGCGCTGCGGCGACATGGAGACGGTGGTCGCCCTGCAGAAGGACGTGACCGACGCCTTCGGCGAACCGCCGCGGCAGGCGATCGTGCTGTTCGCCCTCACCGAGCTGCGGCTGCTCGCCGGGCACTTCGGGGTCGACAAGATCATCAAAAAGGAGCCGGACGTGGTCTTCGAAGTCACCGACGCCAAGCGCGCTTCGTTCGCCCTCACCGGCGCGCCGGGGCGATTGACTGTCGTGGACGAAAAGACGGTTTACCTGCGCCTGCCGCCGACGTTTCTTGAAGGCGACACACTGCTGCTCGCCCTGGTAAACCTCATGCGAGCGGCCAGAAGGAAAGAGCCGCCCCCCGCACCCGCCGCTGCGGCTGACGTGCCCAAAGCGCTGGAAGCGGTATCGTAGCGCTACGACGGAGACCGGACACGGACCGATCACATCGCGTGACGGCCGCGCCGAACATTATCGCCATCCGCTGATCGGCATTCAGTAAAACGCTGGCCCGTTCGGGGTCATTTCCCGATCGCCCACATCGCCAGCCGGGCCGCCGCCGGCGTAGAGCCCAGCAGGGCCGTGCCAATGTCCGCGAAGTCCGCCGACAGCGCCGCGCCACCGGCGCGGCAGGCCAGGCGGCGGCGTCGCCAGAGCGCGTTGTACTGCGGTCGCAGCAGATGCAGCCGGCCGGTGAGCAACGCATCAACGGCCAACTCGGCGCTGCGCAGGGCAAGCCCCATCCCTTCTCCGCCAATCGGTTCGATCGCCGCGGCGGCGTTGCCGACGGGGATCACGTTCGCCGGCCACCTCTTCCCGACCGCGTACCGCGGCAGGGGGGCGGCCAGCCACGGCGCGCATTGCTCGGCGCTCAACAGGTCGGCGTCGAGGCGGCGATTCGTGCGCCGCATGGCTGCGAACGCCGCGCCCACGTCGCCGGCGTGTGCCTTGAGAAGAGCGCCCGGCACCGCGAAGGCGGCGTTCCATCGCTCGCCCTCGATCGGCGCGAGCCCGCCGTAGCCGCCGTCGATTTGATAGAGCGTGACCGCGTCGTCGGCCGCCGTCATGCCGCGGAAATGCGACTTGATGCCGATCGTCCCGGTCGCCGCCGGCTTGTCACCGCCGAGTGCGGCGCGCCCGTCGGCGAGGAAGACGCGATCGAACACCTCCTGCGTAATGGTGTTACTCGTGAGATCGCGGGCACGAAGTGCCACGCCGGCCGGCGTAGGGTCGAGGCGCTCAATCCGCACGGGCTGGCACACGTCCGCGCCCGCCGACCGGGCGGCGCGGAGCAGATGCACGTCCAGCGCCGCCCGCGAAATGCCCAGCATCGGCGACGGAAGGGGAAGGCTGACGTGGCTCGTCGCGCCGACGATCACGCTTCGGTGAATTCGCCGTCCGACCGCTTCGAGTGGGGCGAGCAGGTTGTGGCGGCGTAAGACCGAGAGGCCCAGCGCGCTGAGGCATTCGCCGCAAACCTTGTCGCGCGGAAAGCTTTTCTCTTCGAACAAGGTGACGCGCTGTCCTCGCCGCGCGAGCAGCGTGGCGGCGAAAGCGCCGGCCGGGCCGGCGCCGATGACGGCCGTCGGCATGGCGACATCGTAGGCGTGGCCGGGCGCGGGGCCGGTTCCTGCTTTGTGCTGATCCGCCGCGGCCAGATCCTGATCGACGATTCGCCAGGCTCTCTGCTTCCTCCCCCCTCCAAGGGAGGTGAGGTGGGGGCGGTGGGCCGCCTCATCACAACAAATCGCAATTACGCTCGGGCCCTCTCCCTACCCTCTCCCGGGGCACCGGGCGAGGGGTTTGATCAACGGCGGCAGCGGGCTGCTATTGCATGCCGAACGCCGCCCCCACCCAGCCTCCCCCGGCGGGGGAGGAACGGATGGCGGCGAGACTCGGCGCTGG
>DASVSS010000342.1:0-8942 GCA_036387945.1 Tepidisphaeraceae bacterium
CGTGCCTCCGTGTCTCCGTGTCTCCGTGTCTCCGTGTCTCCGTGTCTCCGTGTCTCCGTGGCACATTCTCTTCTTCGGATTTCACATGACCGCAACAGCCCCCGACCTCGAAGACATCCACGCCTACCTCGACCGCCACCAGCGGAAGGAGCTGCTCCGCTTCCTCACCTGCGGCAGCGTCGATGATGGCAAGTCCACGCTCATCGGGCGGCTGCTGCACGACACCAAGGGCATCTACGACGACCAGCTCGCCGCCGTGCGGCGTGACAGCACGAAGCACGGCACGACCGGCACCGGTGAAGTCGATCTGGCCCTGCTGACCGACGGCCTTAAGGCCGAGCGGGAGCAAGGCATCACCATCGACGTGGCCTACCGTTACTTCAGCACCGACAAGCGCAAGTTCATCATCGCCGACACCCCCGGCCACGAGCAGTACACGCGCAACATGGCCACTGGCGCGTCGACGTGCCAGTTGGCGATCATCCTCATCGACGCCCGCTACGGCGTGGTCTCGCAGACGCGGCGGCACTCGTTCATCGTGTCGCTGCTGGGCATCAAGCACGTCGTCGTGGCGATCAACAAGATGGACCTCGTCGGCTTCGCCCAGGAACGGTTCGACGCCATCAAAAGCGATTACACCGGCTTCGTCGCCAAGCTCGACATCCCCGACGTGCAGTTCATCCCGATGAGCGCCCTGCGCGGCGACAATGTCGTCGATAAGAGCGAGCAGACGCCCTGGTACGCCGGGGCCCCGCTGCTGGCGCACCTGGAGAACGTGCACATCGCGTCGGACCGAAACATGGCCGACCTGCGCTTCCCGGTGCAGTACGTGTTGCGGCCGAACCTTAATTTCCGCGGGTTTTCGGGGACGGTGGCGTCGGGGATCATTCGTCGCGGTGATGAAGTCGTTGCCCTGCCGTCGGGCAAGCGCAGCCGGGTGAAGTCGATCGTCACCTTCGACGGCGAGCTGGACGAAGCCTTCGCCCCGCAGGCGGTGACGCTCACGCTCGAAGACGAAATCGACGTCTCGCGCGGCGACATGCTCGTCCACCCCGGGAACGAGCCGCACGTTTCGGCGCAGTTCGAAGCGACGATCGTCTGGATGGCCGAGAAGCCGCTCGTCGCCGGACGCACGTACTGGATCAAGCAGGCGACGCGCCTCGTCGGGGCCGAGATCGCGGAATTCCGTTACGGCATCGACGTCAACACCCTCGAGCACCGCCCCGTCACGCAACTGGCGATGAACGAAGTCGGCCATGTGCTGCTGGGCCTGAACCAGCCGATCGCCTACGACGCCTACAAGGCCAATCCCACCACCGGCGCGTTCATCGTCATCGACCGGCTGACCAACGCCACGGTCGGCGCGGGCATGATCATCGAGCACGGCGACCGCGCTGGCCGGGGCGATCTATGGGTCGCCACGCCGGTGGCCGCTCCGTTGAAGCAGAAATCGAGCCGGATCGCACTCGCCGACCGCGAGCGCCGCAGCGGCCACAAGGGGGCGACCGTCCTGATCTACGGCCTGACCGGCTCAGGGAAGGCGACGATCGCCTATGAGCTGGAAAAACGCCTGTGGGACGCCGGCCGCGCCGTCACGGTGCTTTACGGCCAAGACATGCGCCAGGGCCTGTGCCGTGACCTGGGCTTCACCGCCGACGACCGATCGGAGAACCTGCGGCGCGGGGCGGAAGTGGCGAAGATTCTCAACGACGCCGGGCAGCTTTGCATTTGCGCGTTCGTCGCACCGCACGATACCGTCCGCCGCAAGGCCCGTGAGGTGGTCGGGCCGGAACGGTTCGTCGAGGTGCACCTCAACGCTCCGATCGAAGTCTGCCGCACGCGCGATAAAACGGGCGCGTATACCTTGGCCGATGCGGGTAAGATGACCCAGTTCCCCGGCATCAGCGCCGCTTATGAGCCGCCCACTGCCGCCGATCTGACACTGCCGACGCATGAGATCACCGTCGACGAAAGCGTCGACCGCATCCTCGCGCTGTTGAAGCAGCGCGATCTCGTCCCGTGACGGATGTAGTGGGTTGATCGGCATGTCCCGCGTGATACGAACTTCCGGCTCCCTCTCCCGATATTCCGCAGGAGAGGGCTTGAGCGCCAATGCGCGAAGTCGCACAACGGCCCCCTCCCTAGCCCTCCCCCTGAGTTCCGGGAGAGGGACCGGAAAGACCGCTTTTGAGCGCAAAGGATCGCAAGACTACTTCTGCGCCGTCAGCCGCAGCAGCACGGCGCCGTGGCTGGGAATAGCGGTCTGGTAATTGCCGGTGAAGGTGCCGAGGTCTTTCTGCCGCCACAGGTCGCGCACCGCCTGCGGGCCGGGGCGTTTGAGTTCGTCGAGGCTGACGCTGAACGTCTGTTCGTCGCGCCCGAGATTGAACAGGCCGACGGCGACCGAGCCGTCTTCGAGGTCTTTGGTGTACACGCGCAGATCGCCCCGGCTGATGGCGGTCGTGCCCTGCCGGCACAGCGCGTCCTGGTTGACCGCGATCACCTCGTTGTTGCCGAGCAGCCCGATCGTGAACGCATCAAGCTTTTCCAGGTCCGCGCCGATCAGCAGAGGCCCGCCGAGCAAGGCCCAGAGACTCATGTGGGCGTACTGCTCGGCCGGCTTGAGGCGCGTGGGGTGCGGGCGGCCCCAGCCGACGTGGCCGACGACGAGCATGTCGGGGTCGTTGTAGTGACCAGGCTTCTGCGATGACGCCCACGCGTCCTGCCGGAAGCCGATATCACGGACGCTGCGCCAGGTGTCGATGATGTCGCCGGTCGTGCGCCAGGCGTTGGCGATCTGGCCGATCTCCGGCATCAGGCCAAGGACGTTGCCCGGGGCGTTGTTCGACAAGCTGTAGACGATGTCGCGGCCACTGGCGCGCAGGGCGTCGCGCATCTCGGCGGCGTTCTTCACGTCGACAGGGCCCCAGTCGTATTTCAGGTAATCGATTCCCCAGGCGGCCCACTGCTTGGCGTCATTGGACGCGAACGAATACTGCCCGACGGCGTACGGCTTGGTCTGCGTGTGCTTGGGCGTTTTGCGGTCGCTTTGCTGCCACGCCCCCTGCGGGTTGTCCGCCGACCCGCCGATGCGGCCGGCGTAGGTTTCGATCCACGGCGAAGAGTAAATGCCGATCTTCAACCCCATCGCGTGCACCTGGTCGCACAGGGCTTTCATGTCGGGGAAGCGCTCCGGGTGCGCTTGGATCGCGTTGAACTCCCCGCCGCGCTGGCCTTGCCAGGTGTCGTCGATGTTGACGTACGTCCAGCCGTGGTTGATGAGCCCCGACGACACGAGCGACCGTGCGGCGCCGAGCACTTTTTCCTGGTCGACGCGCTCGCCCCAGATGTTCCAACTGTTCCATCCCAGCGGCGGCGTGAGGGCGATCGTCTCGCCGACGACGATGCGGAACTTGCGCTGATTTTCGCCCCGCGCGTTGCGGGCCGTAAGAGTGACGACGTGCCCGCCGGCTTCGGCGACCGAGCCTGACAGGCGCCCGGTAACGGGATCGAGTGAAACCCCCGCCGGCAGGCCGGCGGCGGCGAAGGTCATGGGGCGCTCCCCGGTGGCGGGGATCGTGTAGAGCAGCGGATTGCCCGGGCGCACGCCGAAGACCGTCGCGCCATTGATCCGCGGCTCGGGCGGCGGGGGCGGGGTGAGAATCTCCGCCGCCGGAACCGGCGCGTCGATCGCCACCGGCGCACGGCCGGCGTAGGTGATCTTCGCGTCGGCCCAGTTCGCGTGCGCCGAGCGGATCGTGTCGCCGGCGGCGTCGACCGCGAGCGTCAGTTGCTTGACGCCGCTCACGTCCACGTCGGCGGCCTCCGGCGGCTGGCCGGCGGCGATGGTCTTGCTCGTCCAGATCGTTTTGCCGTCGGCATTGAGGCGGAAGATGACCGGCGCCGCCTGAGCGCCGGTTTCGTCATCCAGGCCGACGACGGCAGTGAATCGGGTGGCGCCGCCGCCGAGATCGATCATCAACCGGCTCGCCGCGTGCGTGCCGACGCCGCGGGCGTACGTCTTGCCCGCCATCGTCAGCGCGTTGTTGTCGACGGACCGATCCTTTTTCGCCGAGCCCCAGTCCTGCTGGGTCTTGGAAACATCCAGATCCGAGACGAAAGCCTCCTCGGCCATCGCGGCCGGTGAAGCCAGGCACAATGAGAGCGTCAGGGCGATAACGACGGAGCGGATTAAGGCGTTTGACATGTGTTTCGACTGGGGTTTTGACGACCAATACAACTAAACGCGACGGACGCCGAGGCAGCGTACAAGGGAAGAAAGCCACAGATGGCACAGATGAACACGGATAAGGAAAGTATGGTTTTTATCTGTGTTCATCTGTGCCATCCGTGGCTCGCCTGCTCTTCTTTTACTTCTCAGCGGCCTGGGCGTTTGTCCTTCTTTTCCGCAAGCACACACCGTGCGGACGCACAAAACTTACCTTCGATCCGCGCCGGTCGGTATCCCGCGGCGACGATCAGCGTCCGATGCGGGGCAGGCGCGATTGCTTCAGGCGCATCGTTTTCGCAAACCCGGTCTGGGCGGCTTCGACGCCGACGGTGGCGAGGACTGGCGCGACGGCCGGCTTGCGCTCGAGGTCTTCCCACGCGATCGGCCAGGACACGCTCGGCTTCTCGCGGGCGCGGACGGAGAAGACGCAGGCGTTGGTCTTGTTGCGGTCGTTCTGCCCCCAGTCGACGAACACGCGGCCGGTGCGGTCCTGTTTGTTCATCGACGCGATCACGCCTTTGGGGTCGTCGCGTTCGAGCGTGAGGGCGACGGCGCGGGCGAAGGCCTTTGTCTCGTCGAACGTCACGCCGGGGGTGTTGAGCGGGACGAGCACGTGCAGGCCCTTGCTGCCGCTGGTTTTGAGGGCGCTGGCGAGCTTGAGCTCATTGAGCAGGCCCCGCAGGCGCAGGGCGATGCGTGCGCAATCGGCGATCGTCGCCGGCGGGCCGGGGTCGAGGTCGAAGATCAGGGCCGTCGGCTCGTCGGGCCTGGCCGCCAGCGCGAGGGGGACGTGCAGTTCGATCGCCGCCAGGTTGGCGGCCCACACGAGGGCGTGGACGGAATCGATCGTACAAAAATCGATCGTCTTGTCCGCTGGCGTCTGCCCTGGCACGCGGACGGTGTTGATCCACTCCGGGCGATGGGCGTTGCAGCGTTTCTCGAAAAAGAACTTGCCGTCGACGCCGTCGGGATACCGCTTGAGCGTCACCGCCCGCCCGGCGAGGTGCGGCAGGATGAGCGGCGCCAGCCGCGTGTAGTAGCCGACGAGATCGCCCTTGGTGAAACCCGTCGCCGGGAACAGGATTTTGGACTGATTGGAAAGCTTGGGCTTGTTGCTACCGGGAAGAGCGGCCGCCGGTTTATCCGCTGCCGTGCGCGCCGGCGCGGCCGTCTTTTTCACTGCCTTGGCGGCTTTGGCCGGTGGACGTGCTTTCGCTTGCGTGGTGCGGCCCGACGCGCGCTTCGATGGCGACGCCGGCGCGATGCGGATTTCCGCGGCGCGGGCGATAACGTCTTTGAACAGCTTGCCCGTCTCCCCGCCGCGCACGGGCGGGGCCTTCTTCCACTGCGGCACCTCCGCGTGGGCGGCGAGAATGTCCGGCAGATCGCCGAAGCTTTTCACGCTTTGCGGGGCGGCGGTGGCGACGTCGAGGTCGCCCGACCAGGCGTCGCGGTGCTTGATGAGCAGCCACTGCTCCGGCCCCCCGCCGGCGGGCTGGCGGCGCGTGCGGACGAGCACCCACGAGCCCTTGAGCTTGATGCCGTCGGTGCGGAACTTCAGTTCCCCCTTGGCCAGCGCCGCGTCGACGTCCGGCGTGGCAGGGTCGGGCGTCCAGATGCCTTTGTCCCACAGCAGCACGACGCCCGCGCCGTACCCGCTGGGGATGACGCCTTCGAAATCGCCGTACGCCACCGGGTGATCTTCGACGTGCACGGCCATGCGCTTGTCGGCGGGATTCAGGCTCGGGCCTTTGGGCACGGCCCAGCTCAGCAGCACGCCGTTGTGCTCGAGGCGGAAGTCGTAGTGCAGGTGGCTGGCAAGGTGCTTCTGCACGCAGAACGACAACGCCCTGCCGGCGGGCCTGGCCTTCCCGCCGCGCGGTTCGGGCGATTGCGTGAAGTCACGCTTGGCGACGTAGGTGTCCAGCGGACGTTGCTTCGATCGGGCGGCCACGCAGGAGTCTATGCCGATCGCGCCGCGGCGACGCGGTTGTCGCCGCTACAAAGCGACTTCGGCGGCCTTGGTGCCCGCAGGCGAGAGTTATCGGACGCGCAACGGGCTGATATTCCGCGGCGCGACGGGCCGATGGTGACTTACACTGTCCGAAGCCGGCGTCGCCGGCGGATCGCTTCTCCACGGACGGACCAACACAGCCGGGCGCCGATCGCCCGATTCGGAGGTCGTATGGCCGCGCGGCCCGTCTGGCAGGGATTCATCCGGTTCAGCCTCGTCAACATCCCCGCGCAAGGGTTTACCGCCACGGCCACCGCCACCGGCGACGTGCACCTGCACCAGCTTCACAAAGGCTGCGGCGCGCGCGTGAAATACGAAAAACATTGCCCCGTTCACGGCAAGCTCGCCCAGAGCGACATCGAAAGCGGCTACGAGTTCGCCAAGGACCAGTACGTCACCGTCGACGCCGACACGCTCTCGGGCCTGCGCAAAGGCAACGACAAGACCATCGGCATCGAGGCGTTCATCCCGCGCACCTGCATCCCGCTGCGCTACCTCAGCGGCCGCACGATGTACCTGCTGCCCGACGGCCCGATCGGCGGCAAGCCGTACGCGATGCTGCACCAGCTCATGACCGAGACCAAACGCTACGCCTTCTGCACCGCCGTGATGAACGGCAAAGAGCAGCTCATGCTGATGCGTCCGGTGGAAAAGCTCATCGGCGTTGAGTTCCTCAAATACGCCGCCGAAGTGCGTGCGCCGTCGGAACTCGCCCCGCAGGTGCCGAGCGTGACGGTGCCGAAAAAGGAACTCGACCTCGGCAGGATGCTGTTCGATCAGCTCAGCGAAGACGGCTTCGAGCTCAGCCGCTGGACGAACCACTACGCCGACGATTTGCGCAAACTGATCGACGCCAAGGTGGCCGGCCAGGACGTGGTGACGCCGCCGGACGAAGTCGACGCCCCGCAGGTGGGCGACCTGATGGCGTCGCTGCGCAAGAGCCTCGAACAAGCCAAGGCCAAAGCCGCCGTTACGCCGCCCCGCCCGGCGCGGATCAAAAAACCCGGCACGGCCGCGAAGCGCGTCGACGCCACCGCCGCGGCGCACCGCCGCCGCCGACGCGCCTGACCGTCGTTCTGGTCCCTCCCCCTGCGGGGGAGCCACGTGGAGGCGGCCGGATGCGTTATCGCCACAAAGTGCCTCTTTCCGGTCCCTCCCCCTTCGGGGGAGGTTAGGTGGGGGCGGCGGTATGTCTCACCGCAATCAAACGCCTAGACGCCCGGCCCTCTCCCTACCCTCTCCCGGAGTACCGGGCGAGGGGTTTTGTCTCTGGCGGCAGCAGGCCGCTATTGCAGGTTAGAGGCCGCCCCCACCTAGCCTCCCTCGGAGGAGGAACCGGAGATCGGCTTGCGAGTTGATATGGCAGCCCCGTCCAAGCCTTCACGTTCGCTGCCCGTTTTCATCGAGCCGATGCTGGCGACGCTGTCCGAGCCGTTCGAATCCGACCGGCACTTGTACGAGTTGAAGTGGGACGGCTTCCGTGCGTTGTGCTTCAACGACGCCGCCGGCTCTCGGCTCGTGGGCCGGCGTAAGACGGACTTCACCGAGCGCTTCCCCGAGTTGTCTGTCCTGGCCAGGCTGCCGCGCGGCACGGTGGTCGACGGCGAGATCGTGCACCTCACTGCCGGGCGGCCGGACTTTGCGGCGCTGCTCAAACGCGAGCGGTCGTGGTCGGGATCGGCGGTCAAGCCCGACCCGCGGCGGCACGCGGCGGTGACGTTCGTGGCGTTCGACGTGCTGTACGAAAAGTACCTGCCGGTGATGGCGCGGCCGCTTTCCGAGCGCCGCCTGCGACTGGAAGCGATCCTGGCCAAGGCCATCGGCCCGCGCGTGGCGCTGAGCGAGGCACACGTCGGCAGCGGCCTTGAGTTGTTTCGGCAAGTGAGCGATCTGGGCCTCGAAGGCGTCGTCGCCAAGCGACTCGACGGCGTATACGAGCCCGGCCGGCGCAGCGGCGCGTGGGCGAAGTTCAAGCGCCGCCAGAACGTCGTCTGCGCGATCATCGGGTACGAGCCGTCGTCGGCACGCGGGATCAAAAGCCTGCTGCTGGCCACCGAGATCGACGGCGCGATCCGCTTCATCGGGCAGGTCGGCAGCGGCATCGACGACACGCTCAACAGTGTCCTGCTGGCAAAATTCTCCACTTTGGGGGCGCGCCAGCCGGTCGTGGCGTGTAACATCAGCCGGGCCAGATGGCTGCGGCCGGAGCTGTTTTGCCGTGTGTCGTTCGCCGAATGGACGAACGACCGCAGGCTCCGGCAGCCGGTGTTCGAAGGCCTGATCGAGCGCGACTGACGAACGGCATATGAGACACGGATGGTCTACTGACACGCGGCGTCGCCCGTCGCCGCGATCGCGGTTATCGGACCGCCAGCGGCCGCTCGCCGCATTGGCCAAGACCCTGCGCGTACGCGAAGAATGCCTCAGCGACTGGATCGGCGCGGGCCTGATCGAGCCGGTCGCCACCGATGATGGCGCGCCCGTTGAGTTCGACATCCCCGACGCCACCGCCCTGCGCAGCCTCTGCGACAACGACCGACCGGGCATGCGTGCGGCCACGCTGCGGACGACGCTGGATCGTTTGCGCGCCTGGCTGCCGAGCAGTCCCGAGCCGATGCAGTCGGTGACGCTCGTTGCCGGGGCGGGGATGCTGCTGATGCGTCTGCCCGACGGCTCGCTGGCGGACGCGGGGGCGCA
>DASVSS010000343.1:0-28436 GCA_036387945.1 Tepidisphaeraceae bacterium
CGGGCCGGAGCGTTGCGCCAGGTAAGCCGGGCGAGGGTCGAGCTGGCTGAGATCAAGTTCCTTGAAGTCGTCGACAAGATACTTCGCCAGCTCCGGCACGTTCTGCCTGATCCCTTTGACGACGTTCTTGGCCAGCAGGTAGCCGCCGTAACTGCTCAGGTGCGTGACGTCGGAAAAGGCCGAGCCCACCTTGGGGCCCATCGCAGTCCACAGTTCTTTGCTCATCGCCCATTGGTCGACGACCGGCACATTCTCCTGCTGCGCGACCTCGCGCATCGCCCGTGCCCACGGGCCGACCGAATCGCCGTTGTCGCGCCGCTCCATCGGGGTGACGAAAACGATCGTGCCGCCGCGGCGGCGCGTCTCTTCGATGTACACCTTCAGGTACGCCTTGAACGACGTCGCCGGCTCGGTGTAGGTCTGCGGCCAGTTCTTCTTTGAGTCGTTGTGCCCGAACTGGATGAGGAAGAAATCGCCGGGCTTCATCTGGCTGAGCACCTTGTCCAACCGCGCGCCGGTGATAAAGCTTTTAGACGTCTCGCCGCCTTCGGCGCTGTTGCAGACGGCGACGACGGGCTTGAAGTACTGGCAGATCTGCGTCGGCCAGTTGCCGCCGGGCCCGCGGCGCGGGTCGCCGACGGTCGAATCGCCGGCGATGAAGATCGTGGGCACGTCGTCGGCCTTTTCGATCGTGATGCCGGTGACGCACGGCCGCTCGCCGTTGAACTCGATCGTGAGTTTTTCGTCCCAGTGCCAGGCCTCGGCCTCGCCGCGAAGGAACATGTGCACCTCCGGCCAGCCGGGTGCGTTCTTCGGCGGCGGCGGCAGGGTGGGGCGGCGCACGTTGGCGATGAAGACCGCTGACACGCTTTGCCCGCCGGCCGTCGCCACGTCCGCGAGCATAAGCCGGCCGGACTCACTGCGCACGGTCGTGCGCGAATCGGTCCCCGCGCCGCCGAGCGTGACGGTGACGCGGTAGTTGCCCTCGGGCACTTTCACCGAGAAAAACAGCGGCCCTTCGCCAGTAACGAAGCCGGCGTTTTCGTCGCGCGGCTGGCAGCCGAAGTCGAAGCCGTAGCCCAGATCCGGCGAATACGTCGTCGCCGCGGTCACGCGCGTCGCGCCCGGGTGCTCGGCGCCGGGGCCGACGTCGAACTTGAACGCGGTTTTCATCGGCTCGGGCTTCACGGCGGCCTCCTTCGGCGGTGCCGGAACCGGCTGTGCCGGGACTGAGGCCGAGCAAAGCAGCAACGTACCCGCCGCCAGTACCGCGAATTGAGCCGCCGATCGCAGGGAAGGCAAATAGTGCATAGTCGATGCGCCGTATGGAGTTGGTCAGTCGCAGTCCGCCGTCACCCCGTCTCGGGTCGCCCGATCCGCCGATCGTGCCGACGAGGTGTCGGGGCGATCATACCCAGGCCGACGCGCCGGTGAAAATAGGATGAGCCAGATGCGACCGGCCATGGCGCGACCACGCCGGACCGCCCGCCGGTGCTCAACCGACCCAGTGTCGGATGATCCCGTCGACCCACGGCGCGACGGTGCTGCTGAGCGAGTACACCCACAGCGCGCACACGATGCCCGTGAAAACGTCCATCGTGTAATGCGCCCGCAAGACCAGCACCGTGACGGCTTCGAAGACCGCGACCGCCAGCCCGACCGCCAGCCCCCACGGGCCCCAATGGCCCGCGAGCGTGGCGGCGCCGTAGACGGCGATGGCGGTGTGGCCGGAGAAGAACAAGTCATTGGCCGTGCCGTAGGTGACCAGCACCGCCGGCACGCCCGGGTACCGCCACACCATCCCCGCCGGCGCCGGCAGCGGGCAGAGCATCTGGCAGATTTGCCGCAGCGCGAAGACCATCACCAGCCCCAGGTACGGCCGGATCGAGACGCCGAAGATCGCCGCGCCCAGAAGGTACGCCCCCAGCAAATCGATCACGAGCGACGACGCGATCAGCAGGCGATTCCCAGCAGCGATGTTGGTGGCGTAACGGGCGTGAATGCGCGCGGTCAGCAGATGAATGCCGTCGGTGAGCGGGACTTCATGGTCGACCTTCGGCACGCGCTTACCGAGCACGGCCTGCGACCAGTACCAGATCGCAATCCCCACGACGACGAGTCCGATCCGCACCGCGATGACCGGCCAGGGAGCGATCGTCATGACGCCCCCACCCCGGCCGTCACGCCGGGCGACGCAACGACGCCCGCACCTGCGATGCCGAGCATCGTGCGGAGTTGATCTTCGATCGCCGCCATCAGCGGATCGCTTTCGCCGCGCGCCTCGCGGGCCGTGCTCACTTCGATTGCGTCGCCGACAGTGACGCGCGCTTCCACCGGTCCGTGCACGGTGACCCGGCCGGTCAGGTCTTCCTCGAAACGCTCCACCGTTTCGATGATCCGCCCGTTGCTGGCGCCTTCGGAGACGTAATCCGGCGGGTAGTGATAAAGCTGCTGAGCGAGGTCGGCGTCTTCCAACAGCAGCCAGCGCCGGGCCTTCTCGGCTTCGCTGAGTTCGCCCTTGATGATGTCGGGCAGGATCGCGGCGCGTAGGCGCTTCACCCGCGCCACGGGGTGTCCGTCGTCGTTGCCGTTGACCCATTCGGCTTCGAGCGGTTTGAGCAGCGCGTCGATGAGTTTGTCGATCCGCTGCGGGATCGTGCCGTCCTGCGTGTGGCCGAGGTATTGCAGTTCTTTCAGCGCCAGCAATCCCGCGCCGACCTTGCGGAATCGCTCGTGCAGCGGCAGCCCGCGGCTCGGCCGCCAGGTGAGGCGCGTTTCGATCTGGTCGAGCATCCGCGCCGCCGCCGATTCCACGTCGAACGGGAAGGTGTACCGCGTGGCGACAGGGTGGACGACGACCTTTTTGTTGTCTTTGGCGCGCTTCTTCGCCGCCTGGCGGGCGATCAGGGCCGTGCCTTCGAGCATGGGCGTGAGGCGGTCGTTCGTCCGCGAGATATGCCCTTCAGGAAAGATCACCAGCGGCCGACTGGCGGATTGGAGGATCTCGATCGAGGTCTGCACCGCCTGCTTGTCCATGCCCTCGCGGTAAATCGAGAACGCCCCCGCCCGCCGCAGCAGGAACGCCTGCAGCCGGCTGCCCATGAACAGATGCGCGCTGGCCACCACGAACACCGGCGTGCCCACGTCGCGGGCCAGGGCGCTGAGAATAAACGGGTCTTCGTCCCGGCAATGGTTTGGCGCGATTAGCACCCCGTGCCCCGCGGCGATCGACGTCCGCAACTTTTCCGCCCCGACGATCGTCACCTTCCTCGTGCCATACCGGCGACGCAGGTAGCGGGGGAAGTAAAGGTTCATCGCCCGCGGCCAGAGCGTCCCGCGGTAAGGAAGAACCGGCACGTAAGGCTTGTCCGACAAGACAGAGTTCATCTCCCGCTCATCTTTGTGAACGGCAATGAAAAAGCCACCACAGCCCCGGCCGGCAACAATGACGCGCACCAACACCCGCCGCGGTTCGGCGATGACGACCCCCTCAATTATCAATAAAAAGCCCTTCAACCCTGGGGGTCAAAGGGCTTTACCTTGCGATAGCGGAGAGGGGGAGATTCGAACTCCCGCTACCCTTTCGGGCAGACCGGTTTTCGAAACCGGCGCATTCAACCACTCTGCCACCTCTCCGGGTGGGACGGAAACATTACTGGATTCCCCCGCCGGCGTCAAAAGCCCAGCATCCTCCGTGGTTTTCGGGCGATCCAGAGGACCGCCCTTGGTAGGTTCATCCTCCGCGTCGAGTCCACCACAGTCCAAGGAAGTCTCATCCAGTCCGCCCCGTTGGGCCAAGCTGGGGGCCAAGCTTTTTGACCTGCGAGCCTGCCTTTTTGGCTTGGTTTGGGGTGTGGGAGTGAGTGTCGGTGTAAGGTCAGGCTCGCGCTCGATCATCTCGTTGCTCACGAACTTGCCAGACCGGGTGTACCGCTTCACCAGTTCGTAGCTGTGAACGCCCAAAGCCTCCATGACCTGAAGACCACCCGCACCGTGGTGCTGGACGAGCCACACACCTCGCGTGTGCCTGAGGCTGTGGAAGTCGAGGTACTGGCCCCGGCTGTTCACGTACTTCAAGAAGTCCGAGGCCTCGCGGTCCCGCCGTTCCTTCTCGTCCTTTGCCTGCGCGATCCACCGGCGGCGAGCAGCCGCCAAGTCCCACTTCACGAGCTTCGCGGCGTGCCGCCTCGAAGGCATTTTGAATGCGCGTTCGTTGAGCTTCTTGCCCTCGATGTGCCCACTCACCACCCGCCAGAGCAAGTGGGAGAACTTCACCCACCGAGTATCCTTGTCTTTGTTGACAGCACCGGCAAACCGCTGAACTGCCGGGCTGCCGTCGTACGTGCCGAAGTCACCAACGGTGACCTCGGAGATCGCGGTGAATCGCAGCCCCGTGCCGGCAGCGAAGCGGTAGATTAGGGAGCGCTCGGCAGCGCGGATGTGCCAACGGGTCGGTGCCGCCCGCAAGTGTCCGAGCAGGAAGCGGAACTCTGGCACGGTGAACGCGCGGCGGTCGTGCCGCAGGTCGTTCTTCGTGTTCAGCGGCTTGAGCCTCGACAACGGCATCGCGGTGACGCATTGTGCGTCCTCGCGCATGTAGTTACAGAACTGCTTAGCGGCTTGGAGGTAATGGTTCGAGGTGGTGGGTGCCATGTCCTCTTCGGGGTCCGCGCGCCACTCGGCGAGTTGCTTGGCGACTGGAATCACGGCAATGTCGTTCCAAACATTGAAGTTGCAAGCTTCGAAAAGGCGACGAGCGCGGCCGACCTTCAGTTCAACGTAGTCTTTGTCACGGCCGTTGGCGCGCAGGTGCTGTTGCCAGTCGGCGAGGTGCTCTTCGAGGCTCTTGGCCGAAGCGACACGTGCCGCGTCCACGATGCCCCACGCCCCGAGTTTCTCGCGGATCGAGGGGAGCGTGTTCTCGATGAAGCGGTGAAGTTCAACCGGGATGTCGGTGCCGCTGGCTCGATAGCTCGCCAGCCGTTCGATAGCTCGGCCCGCGTCTTCGCTGCTCTTCTTGTCGGTGAACAGGGGCAGGGTTCGCCGGGTGCCAGAGTGGTCGTAGAACCGTGCGTATAACTTCTTCGTCTGCTGCTGGACGCCGTTCTTGGTAAAGATGTGCGGGGCGATCTTCATTTGACCTATTTGACTACCGATCCACGACAATCTGATTCCAGCGGTGCAGTGGTGGGCATCCAAGGGCGACCCACTTCTTCAGGTCATCGACCCGCCAGAGCGTCCGCCAGCCGATCCGAATCGGTGGCGGAATGCGACCGCTTGCCTTGAGGGCGTACCAGTTCGCGCGACTGACCCCACACATTCGAGCGGCGGTGGCTGCATCGACTGCCAACGGTTCGACAAAGCGGCCGGCAGTGAGACTGTCAAGAAGTGATGGAACTTCCTTCGTGTCCACATTCTTCTTACGGCCAAGGGCGGTGTGTGTAGGCATGTGCCATACATCTGGAACGAACGTGGCCGGTAACTGGACTTCATCGTCCTTCCTTCCACTTGTGCGCGCTCACGAGCTTGGCCACGGTGCTCAACGGGAGCTTCTTCCAAATGCGCTTTCCGAGCTTGAACGAAGCGTCTGCGGGCAGCGTGGCGAAGCGGCCCCAGTCACCCACTTCGGCGACGAGGGTGTTTGCTGATACGGGCTTCTTGAAGAACCCGCAGGCCATCAGTTGTAGAGTCCGCTGTTCGACAGGTGCGGAGACAGTGCTTGATGGGAATTCGGCGAGGACGATCGTCGTGCGCCCGGACTTGTACCCGCCCAGAACGCTGACCGTCACCTCGGTGCATCGACCCTCTCGCTCACATCGCAGGTGCATGAGCGGGCCGAGAGGCGTACTCGCCTCAGGGTCACCTGTCTCCTGCCACTGGTGTTGATGGTCGAGAGCGGCCGTGAGTTGATCGTAAGCGTGTGAGGCCAATTCATCGCCGTGGGTGGCAAGCGACAAGCACATAAGTGTGACCAACCGCCGAGCGTCCCAAACGGAGAGCATCAATGCCGGCTCGACCTCGCCGCAATGCCCCAGCCGGAGGATCACGATGGGCTGCCCCGTATCGCGTCGGCCGGGATCGGCATCGAGTAGCTGAACGATTCGCAGTTTCTCGCTAGGATAGCATTCATCCATTTTGGTCCCTGAGTTTCAAGGTGAACAAGGCTCGACGGCGAAGCGCCCCGCTGTGCGCCCCGCACACCAAATGCGCCAAATAACGCGATTCGTAAGCCATTGTCGTTTATAGGGTTCCAGATTTCCCGAAGACATGGCTATCAATGGTTCGATTCCCTCTGTTGGGCTCGTCTCCTCGCATAGTTTTCATCTGAATATCCGCGAAAATCTGGTGATTCTGGACCGCCAGCCCGTACCGAGGAATCAGGTACGGGCTGGCATTTGGTGCTTCATTGAGCATCAATTATCTTCATCGCGCCCCGACACGCGCCCCGTTTTCGTCGTCTTCATCATCCTCATCATCGGTGTCAAAAAGTTGAGGCGTACCCTCAATCAGTTCAGCGTGATCCGGGGAATAGTCATCGACGTACTTCTGCACGAGTTCAAGCGTTTTCAGCCGTGCGCGGTGCTGGACCTGAACCAAACTAAGCTTGTTCTGGGTGATCCACCAACAAATCGCCGTGGAGCGGAGCGTGTGAAAATCGACAACGGAACCGTCATCGAAAACGCGCTTAATACCCGCAGAGTCGAGATCGCGGTGCAATGCGCGCCGAAGACGATCAAGCTGTTTAGGGATACGCAAGAGCGGCGCATCGGGAACAAGCCCAACCGCATAGTTCTTCAATGCGACCGCGAGTTCACCGTCGATGGGGATCAACGCCGAGTGACTATTCTTCGCAATCCAGCCATCCACGCGGATAGTCGCAGGGCACACGTCAAAATTCACATGCGCAGGCGTCAGGCTTTTCAGTTCCTTCGCCCGGAGGCCGGTCATGACGGCCGTCCAGTAAATCATGAGCCGGTCCTTCGGGGTCCACGGGAGTTGCTGACCCATGTACTTCGGCGAGCACGAACGGAAATACGAGACAAGCCGCCGGAAATCGGACACAGACATCGGACGACGCTTCCGAACAGGGGCGCGGTACCCGCCGGAGGCATCCAAATCTTCCAAGGGATTCACCGTCGCCATCTTGTTCTTCACCATCCAATGGCAAAACGACTTAATAACGGCAAAGTACTCGCAGCGAGTTTTTTGAGACAGCGGCTGCCCTTTACGAGGCCCAAACTCGACAATCATCTTGTTGACCGCCTCCATCACCTTCGTGCTGGTGAGATCGTCGAATTTCGAGAGCGAACCAATCGCTTCAAACACCCGCCGGACCCGGCTGACGTTCGTGCGGGGCGTGCGAGAACTCGGCTTGCACCGCACCCGCGAGTTGTTACAGAAATCCTTCAGCAGGTCGTCAGTCGGCTTCTTCTTGTCCAGAAGCCGCCGATCCAGAAGGCCCAATTCGGCGTAGCGGGAGGCTTCCTGCTCAGGCAGACCTGCGATCCAGTCCGCCAATCGCGGGTCCGGGAGTTCCCAGAACTTCTTCGACCGATTCAACGAAGCGATGTTGTCGCACATCTTCTTCGCGATCTGCTTGTCACGATGACCGGGAAGCTTAACGATACGCCCGTTCCACAACTTCCCGCGAATCTGCCACTTCTTGCGTTGCGGATCAGGTTTAACGATGTGCCACTCCATGATTATCTTCCTCTGCTATTCCGCTTCACGAACTCGTCCAAGTCCTTCGCGGAAATCCGATAGGTTGATCGCTTCGAGTTCCGTTTGATCAGCGTCCTCGGCCCGGTGCCCATCTGAATCCAACGCCGCAGCGTCGTGTAATGGACCCCAAGCTGTTTCGCTGCCTGACGTAACGAAGCCATGATCCCGCTCCAAGCACGCCTGACGGCGCTGTAACCTTTGAAGAGCGGTCACTGGCCTTGTGGAACACCCACACGATCCAGTGACCTATACATCCGTGAAAAACGTGGCCGGTAACTCACACCGATCGCGAGGGGAATCGTTCGCAAAGCAGGCTTGTGACGCGACGAACCACAGGGCGGGCCGGTAGCACGCCAACTTGATCAGACAGCCATGCGTCGAAGAACCGCCAGTGGATGCCGGCCATCGCCATGTTTTCGATCATTACCGGATTCCAGCCAGCCTGAGCCGCCGCCCGAATCAGCAGGTCGCAGTCGCTTGGCGAGAATCGCAACTCGTTCTTCAAGACGAAGACTTCCGTCATCTCCCTCTCGTCGTTCAGGCCGACGTTGGCGACCAACGAGGACACCGGACCGTCGTTCGTCCACGTCGGCTTGAACCAGAGGCAGACGTTGAGACCCGGCGTTCGATCGACATGCAGTCGGTCGGACACCTCAAAGCGAAACAAGGCGTACATGCCGCCTCCATGTTGATTACCTGATGAAGAAGCGGTCGCCGCCCGGATCGAGCCGAACCCCAGCGTCGGGCATTTCGCCCGTCTGAGTGGCGTAGTCGTTGATCTCTGTTTTCACGAGTTTCTCGACGACTGTGATCGCGCTGGGCAGGTTCCTGCGTGCCCACGCGATAACCTGCTGCTCGTCCTCGACGACGATGCGAGGGGCGATGTGGCGGTAGCCGATTGTCCCCGCCGGAAGAGAGATCGACTTGCGTCGGCCGTTGAACTTGGCGATCTCTTCCTTGGCCCAAGCCTCCATCGGCCGCTGGAACAAGAAAAGGAGCGTTCGCTCTTCACGCTCGGCGCGAGCCAGTTCGAGTTCGGCCCATGCCTTCACTTCTTGGGCGTAGCGGCGGGCGTTTTGAATGCGCCGAATTACCCAGTTGACGCTCTGCTTGTCCTGCACGCAGAAGCGTTCGGGAAGGCTCTTGAGCACGTCGATGTCGTGCTCGGAGTTGCCGGCGACGGCGACTACGGCCTGATTGTCAGGGGGAATGGGCTGAGAAATGGTAGTTTTGGAGTCCACCGTTTACCTCGTTAGAGTAGGTGGCGGACATCAGGAAGCCGAGACCAACGCTGGGGCCGGAGCGGCAGCGAATCTCTGGTTCAGGATGACCGCACGACAAGGTAAGCGGGACGAACGGCTCGCAGGGGGAACGTCGAAGTCTCACCTTCGCGTTCGGCAAGGGCCGGTCGTCAGGAGCATTTATACCGGTCGGTACAGTTACAGTCAAGTAATTTTTTAATTTCCTGTCCAGAAGGCCCACGTGACGGGCCGATGTACGAGGGTGTATGAGTAAGCACCCGGTGAGTAAAATTCGCTCCATCTCCGACGCCAAGAAGGCGCTCTCGACGGTCACGTCGCCACCATCAGCGGCGGCGATCGCGAAGCAGGTCGCCGCCTTCCTCGACCAGATCAACTCGGGTGAGGTTCAAGCGGTCGCCCGTAGGGTGCGTCGTGGTGCGAGTCCGGTCGAGTACTCGATAGAAGCGACGGCCTTGGGTGAATGCCTCTCTGAGATACGACCCGCAGGGAAGGGACACGCGTTCCGATGCCCTCGCCCGCTGTTCTTCGCGGTTGTGAACGTACTGGCGTCTGCGACCGAGGCGAAGCCCTTGTCCACCGCTGACATTGTGATGGGCGTCGAGAAGATCATGGGGACGAAGCCCGCCGAGCATCAGTACGGGGTCGCGATCCGATACCTCGTACGAGTCGAGCCTCAGTTGGTGATTCGCAAGAAAGCCAAGTATTGGCCGAAGAAGTCAAAGCGATTGAATACAGCGGCCGAGGATCGTTGGAAGAGTTTGTCCGGTGCCTGACAATCCAGAGCATGACTGGCGCGAAGGCGCGCGTGCTGGCGTGGTTAGACGAGGTGGACGTGCTGGGCGAGATCGGCGTCCTTGACGGCGAGTTCTACGGGCGCGACGGCAACGGCTGGGTGTCGCTCATGCCGTCGTGGTCGGACCTGACCGCTTGACGGTATTTCCCAACGAAAACGGTGCGTTTGTCCGCTGAACGCCCCGTTACACAGGTAGACCCAGTGAACAGGCATAGGAGTCGGTCCTTTGGTACAGACAGGGCCGGGGACGAGGGCGTCTTCCGCCCGAGCCAGACGACATCGCCGGTCGCGGTACTCCGCGAAAGACGTTGCAAGCGGGACGCCGAAGGCGGGACGCGACAGCACCACCAAATTGAAGTGGACGGCTTGTCGGGGTTATGTTAGGGTTTAGCGGCAACAGGAAGGGTGCCTATGCCTTCGGTCGCACATGGAACAACGTGGCCTGCTGATCTCCACACTCTCGCCAAAATTGAGATTCTGAAGGGTTACCTGAACGCTTACTTCCCAATCCTCGGGTGTAGCAAGCGGGGCCAGAACATCCTGCTCGTGGACGGCTTCGCCGGTCCCGGCGAGTACACCAACGCCAGTGAGGGGTCGCCGATCGCGATGCTTCGCACCGCGACCGCCGCCATCGCTAACGGCACCCGCGCGTGGATCGCTGGTGATGTCACCTGTGCCTTCATAGAGCCAGACGAGGATCGGTGCCAGCGCCTCCGGGATCGTCTCAAAAAGGTCCGTCTCAATCCGAAGATCAGGACGGAAGTGTTCGAGAAGACGTTCGTGGAGGGCATCGCCGCTTTAAGGCAAAGCATGCCGCGCCCGTTCACTACGGGAGACCCGCTCTTCGTCTTCATCGACCCTTTCGGTGCGACCGGGGTGCCGTTCGAGACGGTCACCTCGATCCTTAGCACCCCGTGCTCCGAGGTGCTCATCAACCTTGACTCGGACGGGATCATGCGCAACTTCCCCGTTCCGGGCCAGAAGGACTTCGCTCAGCGAGAGTCCCTCATGACCAGCGTCTTCGGCGACGAATCTTGGCGGACCGAGATCACCAGCACCAACTTCAAAACGCAGTGCCAGCAGGTGCTCGAACTCTACAAGAAGAAGCTCCGGGCCATCCGCGCGGTGGAGTACGTGTTCTCGTTCGAGATGCGGGGGAGCGACGACACTCTGAACTACCACCTCGTCTTCGCCAGCCAGAATCCGCTCGGCTTGGAGAAGATGAAGGAGGCAATGCTCTCGATTGACAAGTCTGGTAGCTACTCGTTCTCTGACGGTCAGATCAATCAGATCACCATGTTCCGTTTCGACCACCCGGAAGACTTCGCTTCGAAGCTCCACAAGAACTTCGTTGGTCGCGACGTGTCCTACCCTGCGATCCACAAGTTCGCCTTGAACGAGACGCCGTTCTACAACCCGATCAAGATGTTGAAGGTGCTGGACGACTGGGGGCAGATCGAGGTGACAAGGTTCGACCCGACGAAGAAGGGTTTCAGTGATGAGCACGTTCGCGCAGTCAGATTTTTGAACCAGCCGCCCCGGCCGACGAAGGTGTCGGGCAAGATGAAACAGGAGTCCCTCTTTGGCGACTAAATCCTCCATCGAGTGGACCGAGATGACGTGGAACCCGGTCACTGGTTGCACGAAGATCAGCCCCGGCTGCAAGCACTGCTACGCCGAACGCATGGCGAAGCGGCTCAAAGCGATGGGCGTGAAGAGCTACGTAAACCAGTTCAAGCTCACCCTCCAACCACAAATGCTGGACCAGCCACTTCGTTGGCGAACCCCTCGGACGGTCTTCGTCAATTCGATGTCGGACCTCTTCCACGTGGATGTGCCGGTGGATTACATCCAGCAGGTCTTCGACGTGATGCGCCGCGCCAACTGGCACACCTTCCAAGTCTTAACGAAGAGGTCTGATCGGCTGCTCGAATTGGACTACCAAATCGACTGGCCGGCGAACGTCTGGATGGGCGTTTCGGTAGAGAACGAGAAGTACAAGTTCCGCATCGACGATCTCCGGCGGACAGAGGCTAAGACGAAGTTTCTCTCGCTCGAACCACTTCTTGGCCCTTTGGGAAAGCTCAAGTTGAAGAAGATCGACTGGGTGATCGTTGGCGGCGAGTCCGGTCCCGGAGCGAGGCCTATGCAGCAGGCGTGGGTCGAGGACATCCGCGATCAATGCAGCGCGGCCGGCGTCTCCTTCTTCTTCAAGCAATGGGGCGGGACGAACAAGAAACGAACAGGCCGGGAACTGGAAGGTCGCACATGGGATGAGATGCCCGTTCGCAGAGGTATCCCGCTCATGGTCTTGAGCTAGGTGCTGTTCAATGACATGGAACCATCTAGCTGATTCGCGCCTAGGCGCGATGAGTTATCTAAGCCGGCTGTTCGCCGACATGGAGGCGCGGAACCCCATAGCGTTCCCCGACTTCTCGGGGCAACCCGGATTGATCCTTGCCTCCGACTACAGCGGTTTCCATCAAGGCGCTAAGTTCGATGTGAGTGCGTTTGTGCTCATCGACGTGTCCAGCTTTTACGCATGGAATCCCGCCCGTAGACAGGCTAGGGACAACTTCCTCCCGGACGGACGGCGCATTTCGTTCAAGGGATTGCGGGACGGGAAGCAGAGAGAGTTCCTACCGCGCTTCCTGTCGATGGCAAGTCACCTCCGAGGCATCGTCGCCGTGTTCGCGACAGACCACAGCGTCGGCAGCCTATTCACCCCCGACGACGACCTTTCGTACTCACAGTGGCTTTTTCGCCAGCGGTGGCAGGCGAGCGTTGGGGAACGGGTACTGCGGGTCTCGCACTTCGCAAGTTTTCTGCTCGCCGGGCTTTCGCATGCTGGTCAAAACGTCTTCTGGTTCACCGATCAGGACGAAATTGCCCCGAATGAGCAGAGGCTCGACGATTTCACAACAGTTTGGGCGAACGTGCTGACACACTACCTGCAAGACCGGCACTCCTTGGCGCACATTCGATGCGGCACGACGTTGAGTGACGATGGCAGCCGTGAAATCGAAGACCTCGCGTCGATTGCCGATCTCGCAGCCGGTGCAACGGCAGAATATTTGACGGCGGCAACAAACCACAGCGTCCTACCGCTGACGAGCGAGATGTCACCGATGCCGCCGAACATTTCTCCGAAGACCTACGCTCTACACGATTGGCTGAGCTACGAGGCCGCGCCGCTGAGACGCGTCGTGGTCACGATCGCTCGTCACACGGACGGCAAGAGCCTCGCTTTCCGCCACCTTCGGACTCAGTGGTCTGAGTCCTGATCAGGTTACCCGGCCGAAGCGTCATCGTGTCCGGGGTTAACCTTTCTGGTAAACTTCTGCTCCGATGGGGAAAACTCAGCACCAGAATTCTTTCTCGTTCCACGGCGTCCGCAACAGCGAGTTGTTCTCGAACCATTGGCTTGAGCACCGCCTCGTGCTCGAACCCGAGTGGCAGTCAGCCCGCGCTGACGCCAACCTCGTCCTCGATCAACTGGTAAAGCTTTGGAAGGTCCAGAGGGGCCGCGTCGATCACTACGGGACCGAGCAGGCTCTCGAAGAAGCTTTCATCCAGCCCGTCCTCCGCGCCCTCGGCTGGGAGATAAACTACCAGACGTTCCTTCGTGGGCGGAAGCCCGACTACGCTCTGTTCCTAGCCCCGGAGGCCTATGATGCCGCTCTACTCGCCGGCCCTCGCGAACCCGAGTACTGGGAGCATCCGGCCCTCGTGGCCGACGCAAAGGCTTGGGACCGCCCACTTGATCGCCCGGCGGTCGTGAACAACCAACGGGAGTACCCGCCGGAACAGATCGAGTGGTATCTGAACAACAGCCTCCGCGACTACGGCATCCTTACAAATGGTCGGCTCTGGCGGTTGATCCCACGAGAGTATGAGTCTGGCCAAAGGCGGTTTCAAACGTACTTCGAGTGCGACCTCCCGCGACTGCTGGACAACCGAATGGACCAGCCCGACCTGTTGTTTGATGCTTGGGCCGGATACGAAGACTTCCTCCGCTTCTACCTCTTCTTCTCGCCCGCCGCGTTTCGTGAACCCGCCCCGGCCGTAGACACACTGGCCCACCGCGCACGTGCCGGCAGCAATGAGTATCGCGTTGGCGTCGGCGAGGGGCTGAAGGAACGGGTGTTCGATGCCCTGAGGCTCTGCATCGAAGGATTCTTAACGTACGAACCCAACAACCTAACCCCCGAGCGCGATCTCGAAGCATGCCGCGAGAACAGTTTCGTCCTGCTGTACCGGCTGCTGTTCGTCTTGTTCGCAGAAGATCGCGGTCTGTTGCCGTACCGGATCAACAGGCTTTACACAGAGAACCGCTCGTTGGGACGGTTCCGTGACCTGATCGCTCAGACGCTTGACCGCATCAGCGCCAATCGGGACGTGGATTACAAACTTAGCGAGCGAGCGAAGTGGGACGACCTCATCGCCCTGTTCGACATCATTGACGGTGGGTTGGGCAGGTACGCCGTGCCAGCATACAACGGCGGTCTCTTCGACTCGGAGCAGAACCAGTTCCTCTACGAGAAAGTGCTGCCCGACCGCTATCTCGCTCGCGTCATCGACCAACTTGGACGGGCACCTGATCCCCGGCACCCGGAGCGAGGCCTCTTCCGTGTTGATTACCGAGACCTCGCCATCCAGCACCTTGGGAACCTGTACGAAGGGCTGCTCGAACTTCGGCCCCGCTATGCCACAGAAGACATGATCGTCGTCTGGAAGAAAGTAAAGGAACGGGACGAGGAACGTGTCGTTCCTGCAAGCGGTGATGTTACCACGGGCTTCCAGCCGACAGGGGAGCGGTACAAGAAGGGTGAGGTTTACCTCGTCACGGACAAAGGCGAGCGCCGAGCAAGCGGCAGCTACTATACGCCTAACCCGATCGTCGATTACATCGTTGAAAACACCCTCGGCGACCTGTGCGAGAAGATCAACACCGACCTCATCGCAGAGGTCAAAGCTCTCGAAGAAAAGCTTGACGATGCCCTCGAAGAAGATCGCCACACTCTCGAAAGCCGGCTCTCCACGCTCCGTGGTGAATTTGATGACCGTGTGCTCAGGCTGCGTGTACTTGATCCGTCGATGGGGTCTGGCCACTTCTTGATCCGAGCTTGCCAGTACCTTGCGGAACAAGTTGCAACCAATCCGTACACGAAGGACGCCAGTGTCCATAGTGCTGGTGAAGAGCCAACTCTCACCTTCTGGAAGCGGAGAATCGCGGAAAACTGTCTGTACGGGGTGGACAAGAACCCGCTCGCAGTTGAGCTTGCGAAGCTGGCGCTCTGGCTCGAAACCGTTGCGGTCAATCAGCCCCTCACCTTCCTTGATTTCCAGCTTCGCCACGGGGACAGCCTAGTGGGCGCGAGCGTAAGTGCGTTGGGTGGATTCCCCGGATCGCAGTTGTACTCGACTCTGTACGAAAAACGGGTCGCTGCATCACGGCCAACGCTGCTGAAGACTCTTGCTCAAATCCGTCAGATGCCGTCCGACAAAATCGAGCAGGTCAAAGAAAAGAATCGCCTCTATCGAAAGGTGTTCGAGCCGGTACGTGCTCCGTTCCGTCAGGCTGCCGACCTCTGGTGTTCGGCCTATTTTGTGGACAAGAACCAGATGGTTAGCCCGCAGCAGTACGAGAACGTGCTGAAGAACCTTGCGAAGCCGCAGAAGCTGGCAGCGTTGCTGGCTGATGAGCCTTACAAATCCGCACTGGCTGTGTCTGGCAAGAACGGAATCGCCGCCCTGCACTGGGAGATCGAGTTCCCCGAGGTGTTCTTCGATGCTGAGAGTAGGCGCAGTGACGCTGGCTTCGATGCCATCATCGGCAATCCCCCATACGACGTGATCGCCGATAAGGAGACCGGCAGGGATGAGTCCCGGTTCCGGGGGTATCTGAAAGAACATGCGATCTACGACCCATCTTTCAACGGCAAGAACAACCTGTACAAGCTGTTCGTCTGTCGCGTTCTCGACCTGCTCGCAGATGGCGGAATGCTTGGCTTTATCACGCCGATGCCGATTCTCGGCGACGAGCAAGCCTTGGGCATCAGAAAGGAGATTTTCCGAGTCGCGGCAATGCGAGTCATCGAAGCTTTCCCGCAGAAGGACCGTCCGAAGGATCGGGTGTTCCCGGAGGCGAAGCTCTCGACGACCGTGTTCACGTTGCAGCGAACATCGTCCGACGAGGCTCGAAGGGCCGCGTTCAAGGTCAGAGCGCACCCGGCAAACAAAATCGTAAAGGACGCATCATGGCTTACGCTGAGTCCCGCAGAGATTCCCGAGTACGACCCGCAGAACATGACGATCGTCGCTTGTTCGCACACAGACTGGCAACTGGCACTGCGAGTACTTCGCTCGAAACGTATGACGCGGCTCTCCACGTACGCGGCCTCGTACCAAGGTGAAGTAAACGAATCAAACGAGAAGCCGAAGGGCATGTTGTCGCCGGTCCCCACATCGAGCGAGAATGGCGCACTCCCGATCCTGCGTGGTGCTGCGGTGTGCCTGTACGCATTACGGGATGCTTCGCAGGGCGCGACGTTCTACTTGCACGAAGCGAAGTTCCTTAACGGCAAGGGCGACGGCACAAAGGCCCATCACGCAAGGCAGAACAGAGTCGGGTTCCAGCGGAGCGCGCCTCAGAACAATTTCCGGCGCGTCATCTCATGCCTCATTCCGCCGGGACGCTACTGCTTCGACACGGTGAGCTATGTCCCCGAGCACGAGTCGAAACTTCCGTTGACCTTCGTCATGGCTCTCTTGAACAGCAAGCTCACGGAATGGTTTTTCCGACTTGGTAGCACGAACTCGAAGGTGAACGAGTACCAGTTTGACTCTTTGATCTGCCCGGAGCTTTCGTCGGTCGAGCAGGGAGGGGACGATGAGCTTGTGACGGCTGCGACTGAGCATCTGCATGCCCAAAACTTCGACAAGGCCATCGAGATGATGATGCCGGCATTGGACAAGCCCCCGTTCCCTCGGGCGGTCGTGGCCATCATCTGCGAGGCGACCGATCGCGTAGTCGCCATTGAGACGGCTCGCGGGGCGGTCACCAAAAAGGACCGTTCGGCTTTAGCGAAGCAGTCACAGCCTTATCAGGACTTTCTGGACCGCGTGTTCTTCCGTCTGGCTGGCATCACCGACGACGAAGCCCGTGCTCTTGAAAAGCGTCTGTCGAAAATGCTCTGAACCGTGAGTTGCGGACTCAGACGGTCAAAGGCGGCACGCGACACCCGTCAAGCGGCGGGAAGGAGCACCACGTCCACTTCGGCTGACTTCTCCACCTTGTTGGCGAAGAGATGGGTCTGAGTCTTCTTGTCGATCTGGCGCGCGTAACGGAACATCCGCTTTCTCGGGAAGACCTCCCTCAGAACCTCGACAGTCGCGCGGAGGGTCACCTCTCGGTAGTCGGTGCGCACGTATACCACCGCGTCTCGTCGGAGTACCGGCTTCGCCTCCGTGAACACGTCGTACAAGAGCCTCTTGTACTTCTCTTGATCGTAAAACTTGCCCCGATGCCGACCGCCTGCGGCGACGGCTTCGGGTGGCCCGCCGAGCACCCAACGGCGAAGCCACTGGTCGTAGTGGTAGTTCGTCACGCCGCAGTAAGGCGGCGAGGTCAGCAGCAACTGGGCGTTCGGGAGCGAGAGCGCCTTCACCCGCTTCTTCACAGCCGCCAGTCTCTCCGTCGAGTCGCCGAGGTAGACGAAGCTGTCTCCCGCCTCAACCGTGCCGTGCGTGTAGCGCCAGTTGATCCGCTGGGTAAGGAACTCTACAGGGTCCACCTTCGGAGGACGCATCCCACGTTCGCGCCACCAGTTGATGGCGTAGTCGGGGGACATCGCCTTGGTCTGGCGCATCTGGTTCGAGAGGGACGCCTCTCGCTTGCCGTGCAAGTTGACCATCAAGATTGCCGTGAGCGTCCAGTCAACCTTGCTCTGTCGCCAGTTGAGGTGTCGTCGCGCGGCGACGAGGAAGCGGCGCACGTCAGGCGTAAAGCACCAAGTGAAGAACTCGGGCAAGTCGGGCAGGCACTGATCCATCGCGCAGAGCTTCGCAACCTCGGCGAGACGCGAGAGGACATCGGTCTTCGTGGCCGGGTTGATCTTCGCTTGTGCATAGACCCAACCGACCGGGTTTAGTTCAACGCCGACGCCGCACCGTCCGCTCGCCGCCGCGCTGAACACGGCCGTGCCCCGGCCGGCAAACGGGTCGATGATCGTGTCGCCATGCGATGTGTACTTGGCGATCACCCGATCGGCGAACTCCGTTGGGAACATCGCGTAGTACGGGCCGACCCCGGCCCACCGGCTCGCCGCCGTGCTGAACTTTCCTTGTTGGTCGCCCATCAGTCCCGCCGCATGAGTGCCTGAGCCAACTGCTGCAACACCTTGCGACCGAGTTCTAGCGGGATCGCTGCCTCCGCGTGTGCGGAGACGAGGGGCGTGACCGCGTTCGGGTAGCGGTTCGACGCGAGTTTGTCGAGCAGCGCGCAGAGCGTCCCGAACTGCGGGTAGAGGGACGTGTCCGCCGAGTCGAGGGTGTCCTGCTCGTGGGTCAGGAACGGCAGCGTCCCGACGATCCTTCCACCCGCCTCGCTCTTGTAGAAGAACTTGCGGCCGAAGTACGTGTCAACTCCGTACCGCTTGTCCGAGTCGGACAGGCTGATGCGGTCTTTGATGTACCGGTCGGTCAGCAGCAGATGAGTCCTCGGCGCGAAACGGGCGACCCCCGGCTGCTCGGTCTGGTCAATTTCGTCGAAGTGAGTGACGAACGTGCCCGTCTTCTCGATGCCGAGGATCAACAGATCGGTCCCCGTCTTCTGTCGGAAGATCGCGTTCAGACGCTTTAACTCTTTACTGATAGCCGCACTCAACCATGCCGGCGGTCCGAACACCCCGAGTGGGCCGTCGAGCACGAACGCCAACCGGCTCATCGAGTCCAGCAGCCCCTGTCTCTCGAAGCACCGAAGCAAGTGGACAAGCAGCACCTTGCCCCACACCTCAGAAACCAGCCCAAAGGCCTCGCCGTTGGTCCCGGCGTCGGAGAACCGCTCGTGGATGCGGAGGGCATCGGTGCAGTAGAGCGGTCGTCGCTTCTTGCACGGGCATGCTGTCGTCCCCGCCGGGATCACGAAGTGACGCTCGCAGCCGAGGTGGTCGTACGGGCAAGTCTGGTCCCGTCCCTTCGGCTTGTGGGAGAGGAGAACCTCGTAGGTCTCCAATAGCCGCGTCCGATCTTGCTCGTCCACGAGGCGGTCGTGCAGCACGTCAAACACCGCCTCGCGGAACGCGTCCCTCGCCGATGTGTGGTTCCGGGTGACGACGTTGCTGCCCGGCAGCGCGGCGTCGATTGTGGCAGCCTTCTCCGTCTCGCGGAACAACTTCGGGTCAATCGGCCGCTCGTCGTCTAGCGTGTCGATCAGCTTGAGGTTGATCAGCACGCTCGCGACGGTGCAGTACCCGACGTGCGCGCCGGGGTAGCCGTTCTTGACCGGCACCTCGCTGTAGCTGCCGTCGATCCCCACCACGAAGTCGGGCGTGGGCGATGTCAGCGCGGGCGACGGAACCGGCTCGACCGGAGGATCGTTGGATGTAGGCGGTGCGATCCTCGACCGCTTCAGCAACTGCTGCACCGACTCGTTCGTGACGAGGCGGCGAACCGAACGATACCCAGCGTACTCGCCTTCGTAGGGCATCAGAAAAGTCCCCCGTCAGACGGCTTTACGCCCACTGCCGACTTCACGGCATGCTTCGCCGCCGCAGCAGCCGTGGCGTCGGTGGGGCTGCCCGCCGCGTCAATGGCGAACCGCTCGACCTGAACCGGGACGACGAACGGGTTGGAGAGCGTTTTCACCCGGATGAAGCCCTTGTCCTGCGCGCGGAGGATGCTGCCCTCGAAGTCCGCAAAGTCGTAGAACTTCCGAAGCTCCTTCGTCTCGTCGGTGTTGTTCAGGTGGCCGATGAACCAGTTCGAGGTGTTTCGCAGGATGTTCTTCTGGATTGAACTAACCTCCTGAGTCGCGTAAACGAGGCCGAGGTGGTACTTCGCGCCCTCCTTGGCGGTGCGGACCCAAATGTCGAGCAGGTCGTCCTCCTTCGAGGACGGGAGCACGTTGTGCGCCTCTTCGACGAAGATCAGGATGTCCGGGGGTTCTTGCGCGTGCCGGAACTTGATCTGGTTCTGCTCGAACACGCGGCGCATCACGCGGTCGGCAGCAGCCTTGTTCAACACCGGGTCGCCGCTCGACTGGTCCACGATCACGAGCTTCCCCTTCACAAGCTCCTCGTAGATGTCGTCCGCGTAGTCCGTGCCGGTCGAGTCCGTGTGCTGCTCCGCGATGCGGCCAATGAGCCGCGAGCCGTTACCGAACCCGAACATCGCGAGAATCTTCCGCAGGTTGTCGTCGGCCCACGACCCGTCGTTCCTTGACACGTAATCCGGGTCGAACGTTTTGTTGAACGCCGCCCCCTTGTCCGAGATGTAGATGTCGAGCGCGGTGCAGATGCTGACCATCTCCCCCCAACTGATCTTGGGCTTGCGGAGCATGGTTGCGGCCTGCTTGTATGCGGTCTCGTCCTTCCCCTCGCTGGTCTCAAGCGCGTCGATGAACTCTTTGCTGAACAGCGTGAAGAAGCCCGCCTTGTTCGAAGGCGACATGCTCGCGGGTGCCTTCAGCCCCGCCTTGTGAAGCAGGGCGCGGTAGCACAGGATGCGGCGGTGATGACGGCAGAGGTCGCCCTTTTCGCCCGAGGTGGGCGGCGTCAGCGAAACGTCGCGAAAGTTCGAGACGTACTTGGTCGAGTCTTCCGCGAGGGCGTCGTCGATGATCGACTTGCCGATCTGAAGGTTCTCGTCCACGTAGAAGTTCAGGAGCATCAGCCGGCGGTCGGGGTCGTTCGGGTGTCCCGTAATCCCGTACGTGATCACGTCCTCGCGGACCTGCGTCTGAAGCGGATTCGGCGCGCACATCCACACGTTCTTGATCGCGGTCGGGTTGGCGTTGCCGGCGTCCTGTGTATTCTCATTCGCATACTCACCGTTGGGGTCGAACACGATCTGGCCGATCCGTCGCGGCTTCTCCTTGTCCCACCGCAGGGCGAAGATCGACTTCAGCATCACCTTCGTCGTGTTCGACTTGCCGGTCCGGGTCATGCCGAACAGCGCCGTCTTCATGCCGAGAAGATCCGTGGGCGCGACATACACGGGTACGTCCCCAACGTTCTGTAAGGCGCGGTTCGTGGACGCGTACCGAACGTGCCCGATCTGTACCTCCGGCGTCGGCCCCTGCGTCCGCGTGAGCGGGTCGCGGAAGTTGATGATCTTCGCGAGGACGGCCTGCTTCGCCTTGAACACCTTCAGCCCTTTGTTGGGGTAGTAGTTGCTCACGTCCGAGCCGAACGCGAGGCGGAAGTCGGGCTTCTCGGCCGAACCGTAGTTGTGCATATAGAACGTGCCAAGCACACGGCACTTCACGCCAGCGTAGCCGAGAAGCTGGGCCGTTTGCGGGTCCATGACCTCCTTATGGTCCCAGAACCGCTCGACCTCGCCGGAGACCTTCTTAGCCGTCTCAACTCGAACTCGGAGCGCCTCTGCGGCGTCGGGCAGGTCGCACTTGTCGAGGACGCGGAGCAGGATGAGCGAAGCGTCCTCGACGCGGGCGTCGATCTGCTTGCCCGGCGGGACGCGGGTCGCAACAAGAAAAGACAGGGCGGGTATGCCACCAACTTGTTGTCGGTGGTAGTCGTGGATTTGAACGAGGGCGTCCTCGTAGCCGAGTGAGTAAACCTCGCCAACGTAGGCCTTCTCGTCCACAAGACTCGTGAGCCGTTCTGAAGCGGCTACAAGTTCTGGTTCGAGACTCGGTGCGTCCACACCCTTACCGACAGCCGAGATCAAGCTCGTCATGAAGAATCCTTCCCGCCCGTGCGCCGACCGCAGAAATGGGCAACCGAAGGATTGTCCTGTTGCGAGGTCCAACCCGCAAGAGTAGTCATGACGGTGATCGCATCTCAGAACTTCGCCGAAGGCATCCAGTCGATCAGCCTGTAGACATGCCTTGCGTACACAGGGAACAAGATCAGGTTCGCGTTTGCCTGCTGCCGTTCGATCGTCTTGCCGGTCGGATGACCAGCGTCGTTCCGCATGTTGCGGATGAGGGTGAAGACGCCCGATACGTGAACATCGAGATCGTCTCTCAGGTCGCCCGGCAGCTTCGGCTTAATCGCACTCTCCAAGTGCTTGCTGAATTCTTCAAACTGCCGCTTTATCATTCGCCCCTCTACCTCCTTACGAAACTTCGATTGACGCTCTGCCGGCAGCGCTGACGCGTACGCCTCGATGAGCAGCAGGAGCAGCTTCTCGGAGGCACAGCCGAGGGCGATGGTAGACGACAGCAGGCATCCGATGCGGAACGTGCTCAAAGCCTCGGTCAAGTACGTCAGCACCACCGGGTCGAATAACGGTACGTCCGCAGTCAGTCGTTTGAGGTAGCCGTCAGGATCGTATGGTGAGGCCATGCCTTCCGCCTTGACCTGCTTGCCACGATCCGTCAGGTGAAAGAACGGGAGGTTATTGTTCATCCCGTCGCTTAGTCCGGGGCGGATGATCCCCTCGATGATCAAATCCCAGAAAATCGACTGGACCCTGCCCTTGTCCTTGTTGCTCAGCCCGCTGGGATCGCCGCTAGAGTAGGTGATGGTCCGAACGCCAACGTTACCTGAAGGTTCGGCAGGTGGCGGAAACCGCTTCGCCCCCGCACTTGAGACCCGCGAGAACAAGTCGTTCAGTTGCCCTGACGCGCCGATCGCTTCAATGACGATCGACCGCATTTCTTCGTACGAGCAGGGAAGATCGCGTTCCATTCTTGCGAGGCTACCGAACCTACGTCCTGAGCGACAGGGGCAGCAGGTTGTTAGACGCTGGTGCCCGTCGCATTCGTGTCTTCGACGACCCTGATGAGGTCTTCCTCAGTGATCTTGATCGGGCTCAACGCTCCCCGCTTCGAAGCCGACGCTCCGTGCGGGAACATGTCGATGGTCATCAAGAAGATGGTCCTCCCCTCCAAGGTCGTGTCGAAGTGGAGATTCCAGTTCTGCTGCTTTGCCGAGTAACCAGCGTGAAGTCTCCCAACGCCTCCCAGCAGGTACTTAGACCGGAAGGGGCTTCGAGGCTTGGTGAACTCACTCAAGTGGCTGTAGAGCCTCCTGACACGCCTGTACAACGTCCCTTCGCGGTCGGCCTGCGTAAAGTCCACCCGGTAGAGCCGCACAGGCTCGTCGAGCGGAAGATCGAACTCATCCGTAACGTGAAGGATGTTGTCGATCTTTTGGGCGTGAACTTTGGACTTCCGCTCGCAACTGATCGCGCAAATGGACGAGTTGCACCGGGAGTATTTTCGGCAATCCAGAACCCGCTGGACGCGCGGAGATGTGGTACTTCCTATCAAGGCGGGGTGGCGCTGAGATCGGGTCAGACGCCTTCTCGTTCCGGTCGCTTATACACCATACATGTGGGAAATGCGCCACCGGTACTTCGCCACGGTTTGCTCCGTCCAGATTGATGTCTTGGGGGTGGGGCTGCTCAGGCTGCTCGCCACGCCTAGCAATTCCATTGAGTGACCAACGCACGTCCTCAGTGTAAGCTTCCGCCTCTACTGCGGATGCCGTCAGCGTGAACAGGAAGATTGGTGCAGGAACGGACCGTACCTCCTTTACCTTCCGATGCGTCAGCCTCAACGGCGAGAAGTGCCGGCACGCGCCCAGCGTCCCGTTCCGCAACAAGAGCCGCCGACCGACGTTTCCTTGCTTTCGCCAAGGCCAGCGGCGGCGTGTTCTACCAAATGAACGCCGACTGGTCTGAGTTGCAGCCCCTCGACGGCCGTGGACTTGTTGCCAGCAACGTCGCTCCCATCCGTGACTGGCTTCAAAGGAACATCCCGGAGTCGGAGCACCCCGCCATTGAGGAACGGGTCGCCTACTGCATCCAGCATAAGGCAGTCTTCGAGTTGGAACACCGCGTCTACGGCCCCGATCGCACGATCCGGTGGACCTACTCCCGAGCAGTTCCCGTCCTCGACGACACGGGCCAAATCGAAGAGTGGATCGGCAGCGCGACTGACATCACAGACCGCAAACGCGCAGAGACATCCGTCCGCGATAGCGAGACACGCTTCCGACAACTGGCCGACGCAATGCCGCAGATCGTGTGGTCGGCGCGGCCTGACGGCACCCTCGACTACTACAATCGCCGGTGGTTCGAGTACATCGACCTGCCTGAAGGGCAGCCAGACGGGGCGTCGGATTGGGCACAGTACGTTCACCCTGACGACTTCGCTCGGGTGGCCCAAGCTTGGTCAGCGGCGCTCGAATCGGGCAGCCCGTATAACGCCGAGTTCCGCGTCCGTAATGCCCAAGGCACCTACCGCTGGTTCCTCGTGCGAGCGGAGGCGGTTCGTGACGAGACCGACGCAATCGTCCGATGGTTCGGCACCTGCACGGACATCGAGGACCGCAAGATTGCTCAGGCTCGCGACCGCTTCCTGATCGACCTCGATGATGCCGTCCGACCAGTCACGGACGCTGCCACCATTACGGCGACCTACGCGAAGATGCTGGGAGAGCACCTCGGTGCCGACCGCTGTGCCTACGCCGACGTGGAAGCCGACGAGGACACCTTCAACGTCAGCGGCGACTACAACGCCGAGGGCGTGCCCAGCATTGTCGGCCGGTACACGTTCACTGACTTCGGTCAGGAAGTGCTGCGGCTGATGCGCGAAGACGAGCCGTACGTGGTCGAGGACATCGACCGACATGAGCCACAACCGGAGGCCATGACCGCTTACCGGGCGACCATGATTCAGGCGGTGATCTGCGTGCCGTTGCAAAAGGACGGCAAGTTCGTCGCCGCGATGGCCGTCCACCAGCGGGTGCCACGTCGGTGGAAAGCTGAAGAGATTCGGCTCGTCCGTCATGTAGCAAGCCGATGCTGGGAGTCCATCGAGCGGGCACGCGTCGAGCGGACGTTGCACCAGAGTGAAGAGCGGCTGACGTTCTCGGTCACCGCCGGCGAACTCGGCACGTTCTACTGCCCGATGCCGCTGAGCCGGATCGAGTGGAACGCCAAGTGCAAGGAACACTTCTGGCTGCCGCCGGATGCCGAGGTGGACTTCGACCGCTTCTACTCCCTCCTGCACCCCGAGGATCGAGAACGCACGCGCGCCGCAATCGAACAGGCCGTGTTCGAACGACGCGGCTACGACATCGAGTACCGCACCGTCTCACCGGACGGGCGCATCCGCTGGGTACGAGCTAAGGGCCGCGCGTACTACGACGCGCAAGGCGATCCCACGCGTTTTGACGGGGTGACGCTGGATGTCACGGACCGCAAGCACGCCGAAACAGAGCGGCAGGCCGTTCTCGACCGGGAGCGGGCCGCGCGCGCCGATGCCGAGCACGCGGGCAGGATGAAGGACGAGTTCCTCGCGACCCTCAGTCACGAGCTTCGGACCCCGCTCAACGCGATCCTCGGCTGGTCACAGATTCTCAGGAAGAGCGAGGATGTCTCGCAGGAGATCGGCGAAGGCCTTCAGATCATCGAGCGAAATGCGCGTGCGCAAACCCAGATCATCGAAGACCTGTTGGATATGAGTCGCATCATCAACGGGAAGGTGCGGCTCGACGTGCAGCCCGTCGAACTGGCAAGCGTCGTTCATGCCGCCGTGGACACGGTGCGTCCCACCGCCGAAGCGAAGGGCGTCCGGTTGCAGGTCGTGCTCGACCCGCTCGCGGGACCGGTCAGCGGTGACCCAAGCCGGTTGCAGCAGGTGTTCTGGAACCTCCTGACCAACGCGATCAAGTTCACCCCACGGGTCGGCCGCGTACAGGTGGTGCTGGAACGAGTGAATAGCCATCTCGAAGTGGCGATAGCCGACACGGGCAGCGGCATCAAACCCGAGTTCCTGCCGCACGTGTTCGACCGCTTCCGTCAGGCGGATGCGAGCACCACCCGCCGCCACGGTGGGCTGGGCCTCGGGCTGGCGATCGTTAAGCAGTTGGTGGAGATGCACGGTGGTTCGGTGCGGGTGAAGAGCGCCGGCGCAGGTGCGGGCAGCACCTTCACCGTGGCCCTCCCGCTTGCTCCGCTCCGCGACCTTCCAGAGCATCACGAGTCGGAACGTCGGCACCCGGCGGCACCTGTCAGCGGCCCGAACGATCTGTGTGCTGACATCGCCGGCGTCCGCGTTCTCGTCGTGGACGATGAACCGGATGCGAGGAGCTTGGTGAAGCGGCTGTTGGAGGATTGCGGTGCCGAGGTCAGGACGGCAGCTACAGTGGCCGAGGCGATGACCCTTCTTGGGGAAGAGCAGCCTGACGTGCTCCTGTCCGACATCGGGATGCCCGACGAGGACGGGTACGCGTTGATCCGTAGGGTCAGAGCGTTGCCCCCAGATCGTGGCGGCGCGGTTCCGGCGGTGGCGTTGACGGCCTACGCGCGCTCGGAAGATCGGGTGAGGGCGATGCGGCTGGGCTATCAAAACCACGTGGTGAAGCCTGTAGAGCCGGCCGAATTGCTCACTGTCGTCGCCACCCTAGCAGGCCGGTACACCGCCTGAGCGGGCGCGGATGGGTCACCGAGATGGTGCAGTATTTCTCTGCGGTCTCGGCTGCTAAGATTCGTCATACAGCTTGTAGAGACTCATGTCATACGACCCTTCCGAATCGACAGTTACCCCCGTCGTCGCGCGGCTACAGGCCAATCACCGGCAGTTCCTCAACTTCCTCACATCCAGAGTCGGCAGCCGCGAGGACGCCGAAGAGATTCTTCAGGACGCCTTCGTCCGCAGCTTTCAGAAGGCGGGTGACATCCGCGACGACGAGAGTGCGGTAGCTTGGTTCTACCGGCTGCTGCGGAACGCGATCACCGACCATTACCGCCACGAGGACGCGGGCAAGCGGGCCATCGAGTCTTACGCTCAGGAGGCACCAGAGGCCGATCCGGGATTCGACGCCGACTTGGAGCGGACCGTCTGCGCATGCGTCAACGACCTGATTCCGAACCTCAAGCCCGAGTATGCCGACTTGATCCGCCGGGTTGATCTTGGCGGGGCCGATGTTGCGTCCACGGCTGATGAACTCGGCCTGACGGCGGGTAATGCTCGGGTCCGCCTCCACCGGGCGCGGACGGCCCTGAGGCATGAACTTGAGCGGACCTGCCGCACGTGCGCCGCCCACGGCTGCTTAGACTGCACGTGCTCCCGTCCCGGCCGCTCGCCGCCGCAGTAATCCGCTTCGGATCACCACATCAAGAAAATCTGTTCCGGGGGTGTAACGCCCGGCGAAATCGTTCGTCTGCACCCGCGAACCGACCCGACACCTTCGTCGGAGTTCAGCGGGCAAGTACCCGCAAAGGAGCAGATGCAATGACCACGACCACACGACAGTTCAAAACCAACATTCGCTGCGGCAGTTGCGTCAAGAAGGTGATGCCCTTCTTAGACAGTGAGCCGGGCATTGAGCGATGGGAAGTGGACCTCGCCTCTCCCGACAAGCCGATCACTGTGTTCGGTGACGCGTCGGCCGAAGCGATCGAGGCGGCGGTCGCGAAGGCTGGCTACCGAGTCCTCGGCGAGATCGAAGCGGCACCGACGCCGCCAGCGGTCACGACGCCAACGCCAGTGCCCGAGCACACACCCGACGCCTCCAAAGCGACCACCTACTACCCGCTGGTGCTGCTCGTCGGCTTTCTTGTCGGCGTCGTGGCCTTGGCCGAAGTCCGGGCGGGCGGCTTCGACTGGGACCGGGCGATGGGGAACTTCATGGGGGCGTTCTTCCTCGCCTTCTCGTTCTTCAAGCTGCTCGACCTTCGCGGCTTCGCCGACGCGTATCGCGGCTACGACGTGGTGGCGCGGCGTGTTCCGGCGTACGGGTACGTCTACCCGTTCATCGAGCTACTGCTCGGGGCCGCATACATCACTGGCTTCCAGCCGTTCGCGACGAACCTTGTGACGCTCGTGGTGATGGCGGTCAGCAGCGTCGGCGTTCTACAGAGCGTGCTGAACAAGCGGGCCATCCGCTGCGCCTGCTTGGGCACCGTGTTCAACCTTCCCATGTCCACCGTTACCCTCGTCGAAGACGGGCTGATGGTCGCGATGGCAGCCGCCGCACTCGTCGTCGGCGGGCACTAGGAGGTTTCCACGAAGCCACTCATCGCATCCGGCATCCTTTTCTTCGCGTTTGGCTGTAACCGCGAGCACACGGAGAATGGCACGAGGATCACAATTAGAAAGAACGTCGTCCCAGCAGTCGCCTCCTAAACTCGAAGTGAGCTTCGCATGTCGAAAACACTTATCCTCATTGCCACCGGTGTCGTCACCGTTGGCTGTGCCCGCACGGTTCCGATCGCCGTTGGACCGGATCACCCTGCGAATCCTGACGCGCCGGCAGCGGCCGTCGCCGCCCCGTCCGCCACGCTTTCGGTCCCCGCCGCATCGGCCGAGGCGCAGCAACGACCCGCGACCGGTGAGGGCGGGCGTGACGGCCCGCGTCAGCATCGACACGGCGATGCGGGTGCAACGGCCACTGCGCCTGCCACCAGAGCCGCCGTCCACTCCGGTCCGAAGGCGACTTATGCGTGCCCGATGCACCCCG
>DASVSS010000344.1:0-13992 GCA_036387945.1 Tepidisphaeraceae bacterium
CCCCCCCACGCCGCTCACTGTCATCCATAAGGACGTTCGATCAGCGCTTCGACGCCTTTTTCTTCGTCCCGTTCTTCGACGCGCTCGACGCTGCGCCCTTGATCGCCGCATGCGCCGCGGCGAGCCTTGCGATCGGCACGCGGAAGGGGCTGCAGCTGACGTAGTTCAATCCGACTTCGTGGCAGAACTCGACGCTGCGCGGGTCGCCGCCGTGTTCGCCGCAGATGCCGAGCTTGATGTCCGGGCGGGTCTGGCGGCCGAGTTCGACGGCCATGCGGACGAGCTTGCCCACGCCGCCGACGTCGAGGCTCTGGAACGGGTCGCGCTCCAGGATTTCCTTCTTGATGTAGTCCGGCAGGAAGACGCCGGCGTCGTCACGCGAGTAGCCGAAGGTCATCTGCGTCAGGTCGTTGGTGCCGAAGCTGAAGAACTCCGCCGGCACGGCCAGTTCGTCGGCGGTCACCGCGGCGCGGGGCACTTCGATCATCGTGCCGTACATGTACGGCACGCGCGTCTTGGCGGCCTTGAACACCTCGTCGGCGACGCGCGTCGTGTACGTCTTGAGGTATTCCAGCTCCTTCGCCGTGCCGGCCAGCGGGATCATGATCTCCGGCAGCACCTTGATGCCCGCCTTCTTCACTTCCACCGCCGCTTCGAGGATCGCCCGCACCTGCATCTCGAGGATCTCGGGATACGTCACCGCCAGGCGGTCGCCGCGGTGGCCGAGCATCGGGTTGGCTTCGTGCAGCTGGTCGACGCGGTTCTTCACCGCCTGCGCGGTCATGCCCAGGCTCTTGGCCAATTCGGCCTGGTCGTGCTCGCCGTGCGGGAGGAACTCGTGCAGCGGGGGGTCGAGCAGACGGATCGTCACCGGCAGGCCGTTCATCGCCTTGAAGATGCCGACGAAGTCTTCCTTCTGATAAGGCAGCAGCTTGTCCAAGGCGGCCTTGCGCGATTCCACGTCGCTGGCGAGGATCATCTCGCGCATGTGATGGATGCGCTCGGGGTCGAAGAACATGTGCTCGGTGCGGGTCAGGCCGATGCCTTCGGCGCCGAAGTTGCGCGCCACCGTCGCGTCGTTGGGCGTGTCGGCGTTCGTGCGGATCTTGAGCGTGCGGTACTTGTCCGCCATCTTCATGATCTGGGCGAACGGCCCGCTCATCTCGGCCTTGACGGTGGGGACCTGGCCTTCGTAGATCTCGCCGGTGCTGCCGTCGAGCGAGAGGTAGTCATCGGGGCCGTAGGTCTTGCCGTTGACGCTGAGCGTCTGCTTCTTGATGTCGATGTGCAGGCTGCCCGCGCCGGCGACGCATGGCGTGCCCATGCCGCGGGCGACGACCGCCGCGTGGCTGGTCATGCCGCCGGTGCTGGTGATGATGCCCTTGGAGACGTGCATGCCGCCGATGTCCGCCGGCTCGGTCTCGCGGCGCACGAGCAGGACGGTCTCGCCCTTGTGCACGCGGTCCTCGGCCTCGGCGGCGGTGAACGCCAGCTTGCCGGTGGCCGCGCCGGGCGAGGCGGGCAGGCCCTTGGCGATCACGTTCTTCGACGCCTTCGGGTCGAACATCGGGTGCAGAAGCTGATCGAGGCTGGCCGGGTCGACGCGCAGGATCGCGGTCGTCTCGTCGATCAAACGCTCTTTGAACATCTCGACGGCGATGCGGACGGCGGCGGCGGCGGTGCGCTTGCCGTTGCGCGTCTGAAGCATGTACAGCTTGCCCTTTTCGATCGTGAACTCGAAGTCCTGCACGTCCTTATACCTGGCTTCGAGCAGCTTCTTGACGTTGAGCAGTTCCTTCCAGGATTTGGTGCTCCACTTGCCCATTTCGCTGCGGCATTCCAGCGGCGTGCGAATGCCCGCCACCACGTCTTCGCCCTGGGCGTTGACGAGGAACTCACCGTAAAACTCGTTCTCGCCGGTCGACGGGTCGCGCGTGAAGGCCACGCCGGTGGCGCTGTCTTCGCCCATGTTGCCGAACACCATCGCCTGCACGTTGACGGCCGTGCCGGGCAGGCCGCGGATTTCGTTGATCTCGCGGTAGCGGATCGCGCGGTCGCCCATCCAGCTCTGGAACACCGCCTCGATCGCCGCGGCGAGCTGCGTGAACGGGTCCTGCGGGAAGTCCTCGCCGAGGTGGGCCTTGTAGACGGCCTTGTACTTCTCGACGACTTCCTTGAGCTGCTCGGTGGTCAGGTCGGTGTCGAGCTCGACGCCGGCGTTCTTCTTGATCGCCGACAACTCGTGCTCGAAGTGCTCGTGGTCGATGCCTTTGACGGTGTCGCCGAACATGTTGATGAGGCGGCGGTAGCTGTCGTAGGCGAACCGCTCGTTGCCGGCCAGTTTGGCGAGGCCTTCGACGGCCTTGTCGTTGAGGCCGATGTTCAGCACCGTGTCCATCATGCCGGGCATCGACATCTTGGCGCCCGAGCGGGCGGCGACGAGGAGGGGGTTGCTGTTGTCGCCGAACTTCTTGCCGGTGGCCTTTTCGGTCTTGGTGATGTTGAGACGGACTTCGTCGAGCAGGCCGCGGGGCATCTTCTGGCCCAGGGCGTTGTACTCGCCGCACGATTCGGTGGTGATGGTGAACCCAGGCGGCACGGGCAGGCCGGCGAGGGTCATGTCGGCGAGGTTCGCGCCTTTGCCGCCGAGCAGGTCTTTCATGTTGGCGTTGCCTTCGGCGCGGGCTGCGCCGAAGAAGTACACCCGCTTCACGCCGTTACCCGCCGCGGCCGCGCCGCCCCCCGCCCCGCCCCGGGCGCCCGCCTTCGCGGGTGCCGCTTTGGCGGCCTTCGCCGCCGGACGCTTCGCCATTTTGGTCATCGCCTTCGCCATCAAACCACTCCGGAAAAACTCGAAAATGCTGCAGAAAATCCGGCCAAAACGTGCGGCCGGCGTAAGGGGCGGGAGTATAGAAGTGGGGTTGGGGGGTGTCAATTTGCCGCGAATGGGCGCGGGGAGACCGCCGCGGGCTTTAATGGCCGCCGTGGCGCTGCCGGAACCTGTTCAATCCGTCGACGAAGCAGGCCGATTACGACAACTCGCCGATCCACACCGTGCGCTGCGGTTGATCCGTTCGCACGCCGCCGTTGGCGACGACGATCACGTCGCCGACGCGCTGCACCGTCACGCCCTGGCGGACGGCGGGAAGGCTCTTGATCGTGCTCCAGCGGCCGGTGGAGAAGTCGTAGGAGACGACGTTGCTCGTGCCCGAATCCTTCGGGTACGTCTGCCCGCCGGCGAAGATCAATTTGTTGTTGTGGATGAACGTGCTGCTCTCGGCGTGGCTCTTGGCGATCGGCACGTCGGCGAGGCGCGTCCAGGTGTTGGAGTTGGGGTTGTACTTCTGGAAGATGCGCTGGTGCGCCGAATCGCGGTCGTGGCCGTACTCGCCGCCGACGGCGTAGATCTCGCCGTTGCGGACGACCGCGGACATGTGGTCGCGCGAGTTCGGCTGGTCGGCCTTGCGCTTCCAGCCGGCGCCGGTGTTGGACAGATCCAGCGCGTAGTGCAGCCCGGTGTTGGTGACGCGGTCGGGCTTGCTGCCGCCGAAGTAGTGCAAATCGCCGTTGACCACCGCCGCCGTGCCGCCGCCGCCGACTTCGGGGAAGTCGGGCAAACGCATCCAGGCGTTGTTCCTGATGTCGTACCGCCAGACTTCCTTTGTCGGATAAGACGGGTAATCGCCGCGGTAGCCGCTGACGAAGTAGGCGTAGCCGCGTGATTCGTCGACCGCGAGGCCGGCGTGGGTTTCGGGGGCCTTCATCTCGCCCATGTACGTCCACTGGCCGGTGGCGGGGTCGAAGCGGTCCATGCGTTTGACGGCGTCGAAGCTGCTGTCGTCGAAGCCGCCGAAGGTGTAGAGCCGGTTGCCGTAGCTGAACCCGTACGCCTCGAACCGCGCGATCGGCGAGTTCGTCGATTGCCGCCAACTGCCCGGCCAGTCGGCCAGCCCGGTATTCGACGGCGTGTTGCCGGTCTGCGTGATCTGCAGGAATGCGAGCTTGTTGTTGCTGGCGCCGCTGGCGTTGGCGATCGAGAGGTTGCCGTCCTTGACGTCGACGACCACGGTGCGGTCGACGAACTTATTGCTCGACGTCGGCGTGCCGGCGACGAGCGACGTCTCGACGTTGAAGCGGTAGGTGCTGTTGAAGTAGTTGGCGTCGCCGGCGACAAGCCGCACGCTGTAGCGGCCGTTCGGCACGGCGACGTTCCACGACTTGCTGCCGCCGACTTGTGTATGCGTGATCGTGTCGTACCGCGTGTCGGGGTGCGCACTGCGATCGCGGGCGTTGCTGGTGTTGCTGACGTTCCAGCCGTAGGTCAACCCGTTCCCGCGATTGGCGTACGTCGCCCCGCGGTCGGCGACGTACCCTGAAGCCGTCGGGCCCGACGAGGTGGTGAAATCGATATTGGCGCTGAACGCCAGCAACTGCCGCGGCTCGAGTGATTCGGTGATGAACGTCATGCTGCACTTCCCTTCGGTGTTTCTGGATGCGACGCACGTCGTCCCCGGCAACGCCGCGACCGTACCCGCAGGCGAACGTCCCATCATTCGCCCCCGCCGGCGTAATGACGACGAGGAGAGCGCAGAAATCGCATCAAAAATCGTTAAATTCCGCGTGAATTCCAGCGAAAGTTCGTGTTGGCGCGAATGGGCTGATGCGTTGATCCATGCCGGTCGTGGCGGTCGATGGCGACACGCGGTGCGGAGTGGGAAAGGCAACTTTCCCGCACCGCGGGCGCGCTCATTTGCCTCTAGTTTCTCCTTCTCCGGGGAAGGCCAAGTAGGGGCCGCCTCTGCCATGCAATAGCGGCTCGACGATGCCCAAGACCCAAACCCCTCGCCCGGTACTCCGGGAGAGGGTAGGGAGAGGGCCTTGGGCGTCTAATCGGCTATCCGCGGATCACGCGGTCGAGCGTCGACCTTTGCGCAAGAGCACGAATGGGCATGAACAAGAAGTGAGGGCATTAGCGATCCCCTGACATTGCTCGCCTTTGTTACATGCGTTCTTTCGTGTTCATTCGTGTTCCCTCTGCATTTGAGCAACGCATAGCGACCAGGCGTTCAAGGCCCTCTCCCTACCCTCTCTCGGAGTACCGGGCGAGGGGTTTAGGTCTTGGGCATCGTCGAGCCGCTATTGCAGGGCATAGGGCCGCCCCTACTTGACTCCCCCGGGAGGGGGAAAGAACTGGCCTGCGCGCCGGGGCGTCGCCCGGCGCGCAGTGGTCTCGCTCGACGCCAGTGCGATGATCGTCAGACTTTGAAATACGTTCGCGCTCCGCGCACCGCGCGGTTGGCGTACTTCCGGGCCCGCTCGGTCGTGGTCGGCTCAGGGAGCGAGAACGCGCCCATCGCCGCGGCCGCTGCGGCCACGCCAGCGGCGGCGACGGCCATCGCCAGGTACGGGTGGCGCGAGGCGGCGTTGTACACGCTGTGCGTGCGGATCATGCGGTCGCGGTCGACGTTGCCGCGGCCGAAGCCTTCGCCGGTGGGGGCGTAGAGGCCTTCGCGCTGCGGGCCCAGCGGCTTGTCGGTGACCTGCTGGTCGATCATCGTCTTGCGGGTGATGAAATCCATCACGCCGGGGATGACCTTGTGCATCGTCGCCATCAGCCACCCGCCGCCGCCGGCGAAGAGATCGCGCACGGGCGTGGTGGCGGCATACAGAATCTGATCGGACACCAGCTCCGGTGCGTAGACCGGCGCCGGCAGCATTGGGCTCTGGCCGGCGGGCAAACGGTTGGCGGCGTGCTGCGGGAAGTGCGTGTTGATCGCCGCGGGCTTGATCAGCGTCACGCTGATCGGCAGGCCGGCGTCCATCAGCTCCATCCGCAGCGCGTCAGTGAAGCCGAGCACCGCGTGCTTGCTGGCGGAATACATCCCCTGAATGGGCACGGGGACCTGGCTCACTTCGCTGCCGATGTTGATGATCGCGCCGCCGTTGGCGAGATACTCCACCGCCAGGCGCGAGCCGTTGACGACGCCCCAGAAATTGATCTCGAACAGGCGCTTATCGTCGTCGATGTTGGTTTCGGTGAGCCGCCCGAACTGGCCGAGGCCGGCGTTGTTGATCCACGTGTCGATGCGGCCGAAGCGGGCGACTGCGGCGTCGGCGGCGCGGCGCAGCTCTTCGGGCTTGGAGACGTCGGCGACGGCGTAAATCGCTTCGCCGCCGGAGGCTTCGATCTGGTTGACGGCGTCGGCGAGGCCCTCTTCGCTGCGGGCGACGAGCACGATCTTGGCGCCCTTCTTAGCGGCCTCGCGCGCCGTCGTCAGGCCGATGCCGCTCGACGCGCCGGTGATGAACAGAACCTGGTCCTGAATCGGTTTGAGTTTGATGGCCATGAAAGGCTCCTTCCTGAAGTTCCTGAATCGAGTCGGTCGGTCGCGTTCGTGCGGACCGAGATCAAGGCCGCTGCCGGGGCGGCGGTAACGTGAATACTGAATACGTGGTGACTATATGCCTGTGACGCGAGCGTCTGACGTGGGCGGGGCCGGAAATAAAAAACGCGGGCGGGACGCCCGTCCCCAGGCGTTGCGGCGATCGCGGGCGCTTTCGAGCGACCACATCTCTGCCCGCCGAAAGCCGCCGGCCGACTATTCGTCGGCCGGCGGCGGGTTCTTAGGACCTGTTATGCACTTCAGAACCGAAGCATTGCTCTGTCTGAGTGCCACCGGCGCACGCTCTAGATGTTGCGCACCGGATTGTTGTTGCCGGCCGTCGGGCTCGTGCCCGGGCGGTCGTCGGCGTCGTTGTCGTCGCGGTTGGGGCGGTCATTGATGGCGGTGACGTTCGATCCGCTCACGCCGCTGCCGCTCGTGCGGTCGCGTTCGAACACGTCGCGCATCGCGCGGCTGGCCTTGTCCCAGTCGAGCTTGCTCTCGCCGCGGCGCTGGTTCCAGCGGCTGCGCAGATCGCTTTCGGATTCGGCATACGCACGGCCGGGGTTTTCGTTGTAAACCTCGATGCCCGTGTTGTACGCACCGCGGTAATCGCGGTCGTAGTCGAGCGAGCTGTCGTAGTAATCACGCGATTTGTGGCTGGCTTCCCAGTAAGCGTGCTCATCGGTCGGGTTGATCGATTCGGCGACGGCCTTGCCCGCGTAGCCGCCGGCCACCGCGCCCACGACCGCGCCCACCGCGCCGCCGATGGCCGTGCCGATGCCGGGGACGACCGAGCCGATCGCCGCGCCCGCCGCGCCGGCGGCGGCCGCGCCGATGCCCGTGCCGACCGGGTGCGAGCCTGGGGCGCCGGTGATGGCGTCACGGTTGGCGTCCTTCTCGCCGCTGCCTGAAGCATGGACGCTTCCGGCGGGGATCTCACGATTAACGGTGCGGATTTCGTCGAGCTTTTCTTGTGACGTAGCCATGGTTGCCTCCCGGCATAAACACGCCCGCGGAATTGCCGGCGCTGAATGACTGTATGGAGGCTTACCGGGGGGCTAGGCCGGCTAAAATAAAGATAATGATCGGCTAATCCCCGATGTTCGAGAATAAAGTGACGCGGCCCGGTGGGTGGCAGCTCGCGCCGACCACGGCTTGGCACGAAGCGTCTGGACGCTCTAGCCCTCTCCCTAACCCTCTCCCGGTGTACCGGGAGAGGGGACAGGATTCTCGCCCCAAACCGCGCGCCTTGGCTGGAGCTTGTTATGCATCTACGGGAATGCGCCATGCATCATCCGCTTGCTCCAGGCGGGAGCCCCGCTCTTTCCGATTGCCGCATCATCTTGTCGGCGGCGGCGCAGCAGCAGGAATCCGCCGACCGCGACGCTCGCCAGGCTGGTCGGCTCGGGCAGCACGGCGTCGGCGGTGAACGTGTGACGGATTGACGCCGCCGCCAGGTCCGGCGTCGTCGTCACGCGGTAGATCGCGCCGTTGGCGAAGCTCAGCACATACAGCCCGCCGGGGCCGGGGAGCAGTTCGGTGATCGTGCCGAAATCGCGCCCGAAGAGCACGCCTTCGCTTTCGGCGAGCCGATTGGCGTCGGTCGAATCCGCCACGCCGTCGGCGAGCACGCCGGTGAGGGCAAGGCGGTCGCGGTCGCGCGTGAGGTCAAAGTGCAGGATCGCGCCGCCGCGCGTGGTGGCGACGAACAGATCGCCGCGGTACTCGTTGCCGAGTCGCCCGTTGGGCATGAACTGCAGATCGGTCGGGGCGACGCACGCCTTCCAGCTCATCTGCGGATCGACGTACCCCGCGCGATCCCCGAGCGACACCAGGTCGGCCGGCGAGCCGTCAAAGGTGCGGTCCTTCCGCGCCGCGGGGCCCATGATCTTTTCCCAGCCGCTGTTGCTGCCGGCGTTGAGCTGGTTGATCTCGTCGTAATCGGTACGGCCGTTCTCGCTGCTCCACAGCCGCCCGCCGGCAGGGTCGAACGTCAGGCCGAAGCTGTTGCGCACGCCGTAGGCGTAGATGTCGTTGAGCGGCTCGTTGCGCGTGCCGACGTTACGCGCCGCGTAGAACGGGTTGTCGGTCGGGGACGCGCCCCACGGCTCGAGCCGCAGGATCGCGCCGGTGCGGCTGACGAGGCGGTTGTTGAAGTTGCTCGTCGTCTCATTGCGATTGAGATCGCCCACGGCGGCGTAGAGCTTGCCGTCCGGGCCGAAGGCCATCTTCCCGCCGTTGTGGTTCGGGCCGGGGCTGGCGGGCATCGTCTTGATCTTGCGGTTGAAGACGAGCTTGTCGCCGTCGTACTTGTATCGCACGATCGCGTTGGCGCTGGGGGCCGCGCCGTCGCGGGCGGCGGCGGTGTAATACAGGTAGACGTAGTTGTCGGCCGCGAAATTCGGCGACAACGTGATCCCGAGCAACCCCTGCTCGCTCTGATTGGCCACCGGCAGATCGAGCAGCGTGCGGCGCACCCGGCGGTTGCGGACGAACTGCACTTTGCCGGTGTTCTTTTCGATCACGAACAGATCCGACCGCGTGTTCACGAACGCCGCCCCCGACGGGGCCGACAACCCGCGGGCGAACGTCTGCACCGTCAGGTCGGGATCGGTCAGCGATTGCGCCCCAGCGACCGAAGCGCACAGCACCAGCGCCGCCGCGGCCGTACTCCGCAATCGGTGAGTCGACGCCCGTTCCACCGCCGCGCCGCCCTTGCACCCGTTCGTGGCCATGTGCGATTGTACGCGCGCCGCGCGGGGCTTACGCTCGGGACGATGAAAGTGATCGAATCGCAGGCCACGCCGAATCCGAACGCGATCAAGCTGCTGCTCGACGGCCCGATCACCGATCGGCCGCAAAGCTTTTTCAACCCCGACGCCGCCCGGGGCCATGCCCTTGGCGAAGCGCTCTTCGGCATCGAAGGCGTGGCGAGTGTCCTGCTGCTGCACGATTTCGTCACGATCAACAAATCCCCCGCCGCCGCGTGGAAGGACGTGACGCCGAAGGTGAAAAAACTGCTGGCGGGGTGGAAAGGCGGGATCTGATCCGCCGCGGCCGGCCGCCTCATCACCAATAAAGCGCCTCGTCCGGTCCCTCCCCTGCGGGGGAGGCTAGGTGGGGGCGGACGGGTGCCTCATCACAATAAAGCGCCTCGTCCGGTCCCTCCCCCTCCGGGGGAGGTTAGTTGGGGGCGGGCGGCCGTCTCATCGCAATCAAACGCCTCTGAGACATCCTGCCCTCTCCCTACCCTCTCCCGGATTACCGGGCGAGGGATTTGCTTCTCTGGCATCAGCAACCGTTGTTGCAGGCGGAGGGCCGCCCCCACCTAGCCTCCCCAGAGGGCGAGAAACCGGAGAGGCGATTTGTTGCGGCGCGTTGGCCGCCCCGAATCAATCTTCCACTTCGCGGTCGCCGCGGATCAGCACTTGGTTGGTCAGCGCCGGCGGCACGCGCCCGTCGGGGAAGGTGAGGGTGAGCGACGTCTTCGTTGCGAACACCAGCCGTCCGGCCGGATCGAGCCAGAGGCGGTCGGGCACTTCGAGCGGGATCTGCTTATCGAACGTCGCTTCCAGCGTCAGCGGCCGGGCGGCGTCGGGGGTGGGGCGGTAACGCAACAGCTTGCCGGGCTCGGTCTGCACGAACAACCGGCCGGCGGCGTACACGATCACCGGCGGCGTGGCGGGGGCTGCGGGGAGGTCGAAGAGCAGCGCCGCCGCGCCGGGCGGAGTCACGATGAGCTGCTTGCCGTCGGTGGTAAACGTCGTGCCGTCGGGCGCGCTCGCCGGCGCCGCCGGCGGCGCGGCGGTGTGTAGTGTTTCGCCGTCGCGCGGGCGCCGCCAGCCGCTTTCGTCGAGGACGAACGTCTGGCCGTTGCGGACGGCCATCGGCAGCCCGGCGTCGGACCAGCCGGCGCGGTCGACTTCGGCGATCGTCCAGGCCGGCAGGCGCGGGGTGACGTCCGGCAGCGTGCGGTCGACCACGAGCGTGCGGCCGGGCCTGGCCGGGTCGTGGAACAGCCAGCGGCCGGTGGCGTCGATGCCAACCAGTTCCGTGTAACCACGGTGCGCCTTGCCGAGCAGGTTGTGCACCTTCGAGCCCACCCACCGCCGCGGCCCGAGCGTGGGATCGCCGATGACGTACTCGTTGCCGACGGCCTGCAGCTTTGATTCGCCTTTGAGCGCCCACTCGATCGCCGTCGGCAGCCGCTCGGTGAACCGGCCCGGGCGGATGACCACCGTCGCCGGGACCACCGGCTGGGCGAGCCCGCCTTCGTCGGCGAACGTGCCGCCGCCGGGCAGGCGCAGAGCGCACCCGCCGCCGGGAAAGCGCGCGACCGTTTCCACCGGCCCGGGCAAAACCGACAGCCCGCCGAGCGTGGGCGCGAACCGTTGCCCGAGCACGCGCTCGACGCGCATCTGCGCTTCGGGCGCCAAGTCGTCGTGCAGGGCCTGCAGCGTCGGGTAGATCGCCGGGCCGAGCGCTTCGAGCTCGCGCTGCGCCTTCTCGCGGTTCTCGGGTTCGGCGTCGGTGAGCTTGGCGATCAACGGCTGCAGCGCCGCCGCCGGCGGGGCGGGCGGGCGGGCCAGGCCGGGGGCGTCGGTGAGCTTCACGATCACGCCCTCGTTGTCGTCTTCGCCCTCGCGCCGGCCGGTGCCCACGCTGAGGATCGTGCCGTCGCCCAGCGGCGTGAGCTGCACGAGTTTGGGCGCAAGCCCTTCGACGATGACCGGCGCGGCGGCGCGGTCGTCGGTCAGCAGCAGAACGCCATCGCTGCCGGGCCGCTTGTTCTCCCACGGCGACCAGACGTACGCGCGATCGCCGGTCGAATAAATCAGCGGCGGGTTGCGGCCGGCGGCGGCGTCGGGCGGAAACAGATCGGCGCGTGTCACGACGTAATTCTTCAGGTCGACCCGCGCCACGCCCGTCGGCGTGGGCATGACCAGGTCGTCGCCGAGCGGGACGGCGTCGCGCCAGCGGTCGCGCTCGTCTGAGTCGCGCAGCTGCCGCGCCCGGCCCCGCTCGATCACGACGACGTCGCCGCCGCCGGCGGGATCGCGGACGTGCTGGAACAAGATCGGACGGTCCTCGCCGGGCCGCCAGTGAACGCCCAGCGGCAGCTTGCTGACGACGTGCGTGCGCGTCCGCAGCGGCTTTTTCGTCAGCGCGTCGGCGGAGATGCCCTGGGCCTGCTCGATCCACAAATGCCCGAGCAGGTCGATGAACATCGGCTGCTCGGTCTCGATCCGCGCCGCGTCGGCGAACTCGACCGGCCATTCGAGCGGCTGGGTGGTGGGGTAATCGGGATCGACGATGCGCAGCACGTCGAGCAAATCCGACGGCGGCGCGGGCGCGGTGGCCGGAACGGTCGCGGGGCGCGAGGCGGGGGGCGCGGCCTGCGTCACCGGCGGCGGCGGGGCGACCGCCACCGGAGCGGCCGTGAAATACCGCACCGCCGCCAGCGCCGCGACGGCGCCGACGAACAGCGACACATACCCAAACGCTCGCGAGGAGCCGCGTGCGGCCATCCCCCGATTAGAAACCCGCGCGGCCGGCGTTGCCAGCGATCCCCGCTCGCTCACCCGTGAGGATCATGAAGGATCACTGCGTGTTGTCTGTAACGGCGGAAAACCAGCCACGAATCTCACGAATGGACACGAATTAGAACGACCGCTCTTAACGCCTTGCACTTTGGATGAGAAATTCGTGCTTATTCGTGAGATTCGTGGCTAAATCTTTCTCTTCATGCGAAATCCGCCGTGGCATGCGCTCCTCTCATGCCGGCCAATCGAGCCGCGGTGGAAATCACGTCGCCAGGCCCGCCGCAGCGTCCCTTGAAGCTTCTGGTGTCTGCGGCGGCAATCGCATCGACTTTTGCCGCGTATACGTCAGAATCAACCGTATCGCCGCCGGTGGCGGGAGCGCGACACGATGCGGGAGATCGAGCTTTGAAATTCTTGCACACCGCCGACTGGCAGATCGGCATGCGGGCGGCGCACGTCGGGCCCGCGGGGTCGCGCGTGCGCGACGAGCGGATCGCCGCCGCGCGGCGCGTGGTCGCCGCCGCCGAGGAGCACGCCGCGGAGTTCATCGTCGTCGCCGGCGACACCTTCGAAGACAACGCCGTCGACCGACTGCTCGTGCAGCGCGTGGCCGACATCCTCGCGTCGTTCTCGCGCAGCGTGTACGTCCTGCCCGGCAATCACGACCCGCTCTGCGCCGGCAGCGTGTGGGACCACCCCGCGTGGCTCGGCCGCCCGAACCTCGTCGTGCTGCGGAGCGAAGCGCCTGTGCGCGTCGACGGCGGCACGCTCTGGCCGTGCCCGCTGCGCGACAAGCTCGGCCGCGCCGACCCGACGGCCTGCATCGACCCGGTGCGCCTGCCCGAGCACGGTATCCGCATCGGCGTCGCCCACGGCTCGATCGACGGCGTCTCGACCGACGACGCGTACTACCCGCTGCCGCGCGGCGCCGCGGCGTTGCGCGGGCTCGACTACCTGGCGATCGGCCACTGGCACTCTTACGCCCGCATCGAAGACGGCGGCGCCTGCCGCATGGCCTATAGCGGCGCGCACGAGCCGACCAAGTTCGGCGAGCGCCAAAGCGGGTGCGCGCTGCTCGTGCAGATCGACGCCCCCGGCGCCACGCCGCTGCTGGCGCCGCTGTCCACCGGCGGGCTGCGGTGGCTGCAGTGGAACGAAACGATCGCCGCCGCCGGCGACCTGGCGGCCGTGCTGCGGCGGGTCGAGGCGATCGACGCGCCGGGGCGCGTGCTGCTGGATTTGACGCTCGTGGGCCTGCTCTGCGCCGCCGACCGGCCGGCGCTGGAGCGCCTGAAGGAACTGGCCGCGGCGCGACTATTCTTTCACCGCATCGACGACACGCGCCTGCGCCCGGCCCCCGACGACACCGACTGGATCGCCGCCCTCCCGCCCGGCCCGGTGCGGCAGGCGGCGGAGAAGCTCTGCGCCTGGTCCGACCCGGCTTGCGGCGACGCCGAGCGCCCCGCCGACGCCGCGATCGCCGCGGCGGCGCTGAGCGAGCTGTTCCTCCTGCACGGTGTCGATCACAGCGCCGATGTCCCCGCCGGTGACGCGATCGCGGGGACCGCCTGATGCGCCTGATCGAATTGCGCGTCGGCGGCTGGCAGTGCTTTGCCAACGAAATCGTCATCGACACGTTTTCGCCCGGCCTCAACGTCATCCACGCGCCCAACGGCACGGGCAAAAGCACCTTGTTCGACGCGCTGCGCCGCGCGTTCTTCGACGGTTACCGCACGAGCGGCCGCGAAGTGCTGGCGCTGCGGCCGTGGGGCCGGGATCTGGCGCCGACGGTGTGCGTGCGGTTCGCCCACGGCGGGCACGAGTACCGATTGGAAAAGCGATTCCTCGACGGGGCGTACGCGAAACTGTCGCGCCGTGAAGGCGAGAAGTTCGTCGCCCTGGCCGAAGGCGACAAGGCCGACGACGCGGTGCGCACGATGTTCGTCGCCGACGCGCCCGGCCGCGGGTCGGCGGCGGGGCGGTCGGAATTCTGGGGTCTGGCGCAGGTGCTCTGGGTGCCGCAGGGCGCGCTGTCGCTCGGCGGCGTGGCGCCGGGGCTGTCG
>DASVSS010000345.1:0-2600 GCA_036387945.1 Tepidisphaeraceae bacterium
CGAAGTTCGTGTAGTACCCCAGGTTCGCGTTCAGCGTCACCGGGTCAGCCAGCATCGCGTCGACCCGGTAGATCGTCCCGGCCGTGGGCAGCACGAGCACGTCGATCACATCCCACACCGCGTCGGCCCGGCGGCGCAGGGCGGCGAGTTTATAGATCGCGGCGAAGGCGTCGGCCGCCGAGAAGCGGCTTCCGGACTCCACGATCTGTCGCACGACCGGGTGCCCCGCCTCCGGCCGCGCCGCAAGGAACGCCCCCACCGCCGCCGTCCGCTCGGCGACGAACGCCCCGCCGTAGAGCAGCTTCGCCGCGGCGTCGAACGGCGCGTAATCGATGACGACGCGCCGCCCGCCGATCGCTTCGAGCCGGTCCAGCGCCGCGGCGTAGAGCACAGCGGCCGCGGTGTCGCCGAAGAACTTGAGCTGATCCTCGCGCGGCACGCCGAACGAAAAGGGCGATTGTTTTGCCGCCGCGACGCGCGCGTCGCCAGCCCTTATCGCCCCCGCGCCGGCCGGGATCTTCCGCGAGAACAGGTCATCGGCGTCGAATCCTTCCGTCGCCGCCAGCACCGTGGCTGCGTCTTCCACGGTTGCAGTAAAGATCGACACGCAGTCGAGCGACCGGCACGCGGGCACGACGCCGCGGGTGCTGACCCGGCCGCGGGTGGGCTTGAGCCCGACAAGGTTGTTGAACGCCGCCGGCACGCGCCCGCTGCCGGCGGTGTCGGTGCCGAGAGAGAAACTCACCAGCCCCGCCGCCACGGCCACCGCGCTGCCGCTGCTCGAGCCGCCCGAGACGTAATCACGGTCGAACACGCACCGCGGCGCCCCGTGCGGCGAGCGCGTGCCGTTGAGACCCGTGGCGAACTGATCGAGATTCGTCTTGCCGACGAGCATCGCCCCGGCGCGCAGCAATTTGTCCACCACGGTCCCGCCGGTCGCGGGGGTGTAGGCGAACTCCGGGCACGCCGCCGTCGTCGGCAGGCCGCCGACGTCGATGTTGTCCTTCACCGCAAACGGCACGCCGTGCAGCGGCCGGTCCGCCGACGGGCCCAGGCGATCGAGAGCGTCCGCCCGCGCCAGCAGCGCGTCGTCGCTCACGCGTGTGATCCAGACGTGCTCGTGCGACGACGCATCGAGCCGCAGCAGCACCTCTGCCGCAATTTCTCGCGGGCGAAGCGTACCGGCTGACGTGCGAGCGACGAGCGCGGCGATCGAGTGGATCGGGATGTCGTTCATCGTTCGCCTGCTAACGTCGGGTCCCCTCTCCCGGTACTCCGGGGGAGGGGACCAGAAGAAGAAGTGACTTGCTCACGTCGCCCGCACGACGCACAGCACCGCGCCGGGCATCACCATTTGCGCCGGCTTGCAGTCAACGCTCAGCACCACGCCATCGCACGGGGCGGCGACGACGGTCTCCATCTTCATCGCTTCCAAAATCACCAGCGGCTCGCCGGCCTTTATGCTTTGTCCCTCGACCGCCAGCACCTTCCACACGTTGGCGACCATCGGCGATTCCACTGCCTCGGCGTCTTCGGGCACGTCGACGCTCGCCGCGGCTTGCGGCGCGACCGCCGACTCGGCGCCCGCGGCGGCCTTGAACTCGCCCGCGGCCTCCCACCGCGCGCGCTCGGCGGCGAAGGCAGCCTGCTGCGTCTGCCGGAATGAGGCGATGCCCTCGGCGTTGGATTTCAGGAATGCGTGGTGATCGCGCAGGCGAAAAACCGTTTCCTCCACCTTCAGCTTGAACCGCCCGAGGGCGAAGTCTTCGCGGATCTTCAGCAGCTCATCAGCGCCGACGGGATAGAAGCGAATCTGATCGAAGAACCGCAGCAGCCACGGCTTGCCGCCGACGAAGTCGCCCGTCTGCCGCCAGCGGTTGAACTGCTGCACCGTGCGGCCGACGAACTGATACCCGCCGGGGCCTTCCATTCCGTAGACGCATAAATACGCCCCGCCGATGCCGACGCTGTTCTCCGCCGTCCATGTGCGCGCGGGGTTGTACTTTGTGGTCACAAGGCGGTGCCGCGGGTCGATCGGCGTGGCGACGGGCGCGCCCAGGTACACGTCCCCCAGGGCCAGCACGAGGTAGCTGGCGCCAAAGACGATCCGACGCACGTCGTCGATGCTTTCGAGCCCGTTCACGCGGCGGATGAACTCAAGATTGCTCGGGCACCACGGCGCATCGTCGCGCACCGACTGCATGTACTTCTCGATCGCCAGCCGTGTGGCCGGGTCGTCCCATGACAACGGCAGGTGCACGATCCGCGACGGCACTTCAATGTCGCCGGTCGGCGGCAACTGCCTCTCGGCGGTCGTCAGCAGATCGAGCAGCTTCTGTTGCGACAGCACGCGGCTGTCGAAATGCACCTGCAAACTGCGAATGCCCGGGCAGAGGTCGATCACGCCTTCTTGCGGGTTGGCCTTGAACCACTGCATCAGCGCGTGGACACGGAAGCGAAGGTCAAAGTCCAGCGCCATCGGCCCGTACTCGACGAGGATATTTTTGTCGCCGTTGCGGCGGCAGGTGACGAGCGGGCGGCCGCCGACGGCGTCGATCGTGCGAAGGATCGGCGACTGCGGTGACAGTGGGGTGGGGGGG
>DASVSS010000346.1:0-10865 GCA_036387945.1 Tepidisphaeraceae bacterium
AGTCAGCTGCTGCTCGCCGTGGAACTTGGCTTTGTGATGAATGATCAAATCGTGCCAGCCCTCGATCTGTGCGACGAAATCCTTCGGATGACCGCAACTATCTTGAAAAAACTGCCCCAAGACTGATCTAACCCCTATCCCCTAACCCCTAACCCCTCTCTTCCGCCTGCACGAACCGCCGCACGATCAGCATGCTCGACGGGCAGTCGCGGGCGATCCGCTCTGGTCGCATGCCCAGGAGCGAGGATTCCAGGCCCCATTCTTCGGTCACGCCGACGATGACGAGGTCGTACTCGCCGGCTTCGCTCAGCACTGCCTCGGCCGGGGCGGTGCCGGGGACGACCTTGACGGTGACGGCGGCTTTCTGCGTCGGGTCGGCGAAGGCGCGGTCGATCGGCTCCCGCACGTCGCCGGGATTCTGCGTAACGTGCAGCACGGTGATCGCCGCCCCGCAGGCGCGGCCGACTTTGTCGGCGATCTTGAGCGCCAGCTGGTCGTGCACTGATCCCATAAAGGGCACGAGCACCCGCGTCGGCTGGCGGTAGTTGCGGTCGATGAAGATGCCGACGTCGCAGTCGGTGCCGGTCAGCACCCGGCTGACGACGCCCCCCAGCAGCGTTCGACTGAAGACGGGCATGTGGTAGCCCATGAGAACGAGGTCGACGTTCTGCTGCCGTACCACGCGCGCGATGTCGGCGGGCACGTCGCGGCTGTAGAAGCTCATTGGCTCGACGCGCATCTCCAGCGATTCGGCTTCGGCGAGGATCGGCTTAAGCTCGTCGAGGTTCGCGGGCGCCAGCACGTCGGCAGTGAAGCTGCGGTACAGCTCGGTCTCGCGCGGGCGGGTCAGGTGCAGGGCAATCGTGTGGCTCTGCTGCTCGCCGCGGCTGAGCAGCGCCGCCATCTGCAACAGCGGACCGCCGCTGTCGGGCCGGGCGATGGGGATGAGCACGGTGAAGATCTTGTCCGCGGCGTCCCGGACGACGGCCCGACGGGGCATAAGCAGCTGCAGCAGCGGGCCGGCCATGGCGGTGGTCGCCAGGGCCATGACGACCATCATCCCGTACACCGTGCGGTTGATGACGCCGAGCTGCAGGCCGACGGTCAGGATGATCAGCTCCATCAGTCCGCGGGTGTTCATCAGCACGCCGATGGTCAGGCCCTGGTGCCACGTCATGCCCATCGCCCGCGACGCCAGGACGCCGCCGCCGAATTTGCCGACGCACGCCAGGGCGATGATCAGCAGCGTGTAGCCGAGGGTGTTCCAGTGCAGGATGTCGCGCAGATCCGCCTTCAAGCCGGCGTAGGCGAAGAACGTCGGCAGGAGAAAGACGATGGCGAACGTTTCGAGCTTCTCCGTCAGGGCGTGGACGAAGCGATTGCCCTTGGGCATCACGAAGCCGGCGACGAACGCGCCGAACAGCGCGTGCACGCCGATCAGCTCCGTCGACAGCGCGCTGCATAGCAGGACGAACAACAGGATGGCCACAACATTGGCCGACAGCCGGCCGCTGCGGTCGAAGATCAGTTCAAGGCGGCGCAGAAAGGGGCGGACGACGAAGAGCATCAGGCAGACGTACGCCAGTGCCAGGCCGATGCGGGTGAGCGGGCCGGTCGAATCACCGCCGCCGGGCACGAACGCGACGACCACCGCGAGCATCGTCCACGCCAGCACGTCGTCGACCGCGGCCGCCGCGATCGCCATGCTGCCTTCGATGGTCTTGGCGAGGTTCCGCTCGGCCACGATACGGGCCAGCACCGGGAAGGCCGTCACGCTCATCGCGGCGCCCATGAACAGGGCGGTGGGGAACGGGTCGGCGCGGTGCTTCTCGTCGAACAGCTCGAGCAGTCCGTACGTGGCCGCGAAGCCGATGACGAACGGGATTGCGATCCCGCTGATGCTGATGACGACCGCCGCCTTGCCGTGGCGCTCGACGATCTTGGGGTCGAATTCCAGGCCGACAAGGAAGAGGAACACGATCACGCCCAGCTGCGCGACCGAGTTAAGGATAATCATGTTGCCCGGCGGGAAGAGCCAGCCGTATCCCGCCGGCCACACCCATCCGAGCAGCGTGGGACCGAGCAGAATGCCGGCGAGGATTTCGCCGATCACCTGCGGCTGCCGCAGGCGCCCGGCCGCCATGCCCATGAGGCGCGCGATCCCGAGGATCACGGCGATCTGGGCGAGCAGGATGGCGAGCGTGTGGGCGTCTTTCATAGTCGGCCCCGACGGGGCGGGCTATCCATACCGTGCGACGGGGGCGTTCGTCCAATGCGGCGCGGGACGTGCGGCGAAGCGCGTTCCCTCTGCCCTCTCCCGGAGTACCGGGAGAGGGGACCAGACAACGCGCCGCCATTCGTCTGGCATACAATCCGGCCATGGACTTCGACCTTGTCGAAAAGCAGATCGTCTACGCCGGCAAAATCATCCGGCTCGAGCGGCACCGTCTCGATACGCCGCACGGGATCCGGTTCCGCGAGATTTGCGTGCACCCGGGGGCGTGCGTCATCCTGCCGATGATTACCGCCGACACGGTGCTGCTGATCCGCAACTACCGTTATGCCGTCGGGCAGGAGCTGCTGGAACTGCCCGCCGGCACACTCGAAGCGAACGAGACGCCGATGAACTCCGCCGGCCGCGAACTGCTGGAAGAAACGGGCTACGTCGCGGGGCGGATGACGCCGCTGGGGAGTTTTTACGCCTCGCCCGGTGTGATGACGGAGAAGATGCACTGCTTCGTCGCCACGGAGCTCACACACCAGGGCCAGCAACTGCAGGAAGGCGAAGAGATCGAACTCGCCCCGACGGGGTACGACAGGGCGCTGGACATGATCGCCGTCGGCGACATCGTCGACGGCAAGACGATCGCGGCGCTGCTAATGTATGATCGCTTCCACCGGGGTAAGAAGTAATGGGCTGGCAAGACCGAGGGTACAACCGAGACGAAAGCGGCGGCATCCCGCCCGTTCAATTCCGACTGCCGCCCTTCACGCGGCTGACGGCGTGGATCATTGGCATCAACCTCGCGCTGTTTCTGCTCAAAATCAGCGACCCGGCGTACCGCGCCGCGCTGGAGTGGGGCGCGCTACGGTTTGGCAACGGAATGTGGTGGCAAGTCTGGCGGTGGGTCACATGCCAGTACCTCCACGCCAATGCATTCCATGTCATTTTTAACATGCTGGCGGTTTACTTCTTCTTGCCGACGCTCGAACTACGATGGGGCTGGCGGAAGGCGTTCGTTTTCTACACGCTGGGCGGAATCGCGGCGGGCTTGCTGTACCTCGCCTTCGTCGCCGCCACCGGCCAGTGGACGGTGCCGGCCATCGGTGCCAGCGGCGCAACGTTCGCGATCATGGGCGCCGTTGCTCTGTTCTACCCCGAGAGGCAGCTGATCCTGTTTTTGTTCCCCGTGCCGATCCGTTGGGCGGTGGCGTTGTTCGCGGTCGTCTTCGCGCTGTCGTCGGTGGTCGACGGCGACCTAGCCGACGCCGCGCACCTCGGCGGGTTGGGGTTCGGGTTCTTTGCGCCTTGGCTCGCCGGGCCTTACCTGCGCAAGCAGCAGCGTCGGTACGAGCAATACCGCGATACCCGGGCCGCCCGAGCCGAAGTTGCCGAGCAGAACGAGATCGACCGCATCCTAGCGAAAGTGTCGTCGAGCGGCATGCAGAGCCTGACGCGCGTCGAACGCCGCACCCTCGCCAAAGCATCCGACCGCCAGAAAGCGCGCGACCGCGAACGCGCCACGCGACGCCAGCGCGTGTAACCTGATCACTTGCCGGCATAGTCGCATCAGCGACCATGGCTCAACGCCCCGAATCACCCCCGCGTGACGCGCCCTTACCTTTTCCGCATAATCAGGCGTCCCATGACCGACCGCGCCCATCAGCAGTGCATCAACCCCGCGTGCGGCGCCACTTACGGCGTTGATGAGGTGCACATCAGCTGCGCCAAGTGCGGCTCGCTGCTTGAGATCAAGTACGACTGGTCGCGTCTGTCCGTGCCCAAATCCCTTAGCGCCTTCGAGCACCGCTGGGCCACCAAGGGGACCGACGTCGAAGGACGGCTGGATTTTTCGGGCGTGTGGCGGTTCCGCGAGCTCATGCCGTTCTACCGCAATGAAAGCGAGATCGTGACGATCGGCGAAGGCCGCACGATGCTGCAGAACGCCGAGCTGCTGGCGAAGTACATCGGCATGCGGCCGGGCCGCTTGATGCTGCAGTACGAAGGGCTCAACCCCAGCGGCAGCTTCAAAGACAACGGCATGACCGCCGCCTTCACGCACGCAAAAATGGTCGGCGCCCGCCGGGTGGCGTGCGCTTCGACCGGCAATACGTCGGCCAGCCTCGCGCTCTTCGCGGCACTGAGCGAGATGCAGGGCGTGGTCTTCATCGGCAGCGGCAAGATCAGCGTCGGCAAGCTGTCGCAGGCGCTCGATTACGGCGCCCAGACGTTGCAGATCAACGGCGACTTCGACGCGTGCCTCAAGCGCGTTCGCCAGATCGCCCAGAGCGTGCCGGCGCTGGGCATCTATCTGATGAACAGCGTCAACCCCTTCCGCCTGGAAGGACAGAAATCGATCATGTTCCGCGTGCTCGAAGCCCTCGGGTGGGAAAGCCCCGACTGGGTGATCGTGCCCGGCGGCAACCTCGGCAACTGCTCGGCGTTCGGCAAGGCGTTCGCGGAGCTGCACGAGCTGGGGCTGATCAAAAAAATCCCGCGGCTCTGTGTCGTCAACGCGCAGGGCGCCAACACGCTGTACGAGCTCGTCAACGAGCACAAGTTGAAATGGAACAAAGGCGCGGTCGAGCAGAAGCTGCTCGGCGATTATTATCAGAAGATGGACAAGGACAACCGCCGCGCCCACACGATCGCCAGCGCCATCGAGATCGGCCGCCCGGTGAACCTGAGCAAGGCCCTGCAGGCGATCGACGTGATGAACGGCGTGGTCGTGCAGGCCGACGACGAAATGATCCGCGAGCATCGCGCGATGGTCGCCCGCTACGGCTTCGGCTGCGAGCCCGCCTCGGCCGCGAGCGTCGCAGGCCTGACGCAACTGCTAGCCAACGGCACGATCAGCGCTGACGAGCGTGTCGTCTGCATCCTCACCGGCCACGAGCTCAAAGACCCGAACGAAACCGTGAAATACCACACCGGCATCGACATGAAGGCCGCCCAGGACACCGCCCCCCGCAGCGAGCCCCACGGTCGGCTGAGCAACCGTCCGATCCCCGTGGACGACGCGCTCGAAGCCATCGTCGCCGCCTTAGGCGGTGACCCGGCAATGCTCGAAGGCGTCGACACAAGCGAGGACCAGTCCCACGTGCCGGTTAAAGAATACTAGGAAAGGAGACAGGAGACGGGAGACAGGAGACAGGAGGAAGAGGAAGGCCACGGCGTCTTCTCCTGTCTCCTGTCTCCCGTCTCCTGTCTCCTCCCCACGATGATCTCACTTGCAATCACAGGTGCCGCCGGCCGCATGGGCCAACGTCTGATCGCCGTCGCGCACGAATCGGACGATCTCAAAATCGTCGCGGCCATCGAGCGGGCCGATAGCCCGCACGTCGGGAAGGACGCCGGCGAAATCAGCGGCGTCGGCCGTATCGGCGTGCCGATCACCGCGGACTTGCCCGTGCGCGCCGACGTGCTGATCGATTTCACCGTCGCCGCGGCGATGCGCGGGTGGCTGGAGGTGTGCCGCGGGCAGAAGACGGCGATCGTCATCGGCACGACGGGCCTGGGCGACGCTGACCACGCCGCCATTGACTCCGCCGCGGCGGACGTCGCCGTGGTGCAGGCGGGCAACATGAGCCTCGGCGTGACGGTCCTTTGCAAGCTCGTCGCCGAGGCGGCGCGGCTGCTTGGCGACGCCTATGACGTGGAAGTGCTCGAAGCCCATCACCGATATAAAAAAGACGCCCCGAGTGGCACGGCCGAGATGATCGCCAGCAGCGCACTTGAGGCGCTCAAGCGTGGGAAAAGCGAGCTGCGCTACGGCCGCCATGGTGGCGACGTGCCGCGGACGGAGAAGGAAGTCGGCATGCATTCGATGCGGCTCGGCGACGAGATCGGCCTGCACACCGCGTACTTCGGCGGCCTCGGCGAGCGGCTCGAACTGACCCACAAAGCCACCAGCCGCGACACCTTCGTTCACGGCGCGCTGCGGGCGGCGCGGTGGCTCGCGGCACAGAAACCCGGCCGGTACACGATCGGGGACGTGCTGGGCATGCGCTGAATCGCGTCGCGTCCCTATCGGACGCGCGCATTTCCAGGCCCGCGTCGGGCCGATCGGTCGATGTAGGACTGCGATGGGCCAGATCAATCCATTCACCGCCGCCGTCGCACAATCGCCCGCGGCAGTGCGGCAGGCGGCCGCCGAGCGGGACGCGCAACTGCGCAAGGCCGACGTCCGCCAGCGCGGCACTGGCGCCGACGCCGCCCACGTCGACGAATTCGTCGAGACCGCCGACGCCGTCGAGAGCGTGGGCAATCACCGCCCGCACGAAGAACCCCCTCCGCGCCAGAAACAGAAGCGCGCGTCGCCGGCCGACCCGCCGGCGTCAGACGAGCCCCATCTCGACGTCCAGGCCTGAAGGGCACCGGGATTGTGACGCTCCGCCAGCGGCCCGTTGCCCGAGCGGTTGTCGGGCTCCTGTCGCGGGCCTCGTCATCCGGACCGGTTTTGCTAATCTACGCCGCACACCTTTTACCAAGGACGCGGACGTTGGACTCCATTCGATTCGGGATTGTCGGCGGCGGGGCGATCGGTCCGACGCACGCCGGCGCGCTGAAGCAGATTGACGACGCACAACTCGTTGCGGTGGCGGATCTCAAGCCGGAACGGGTGCAGGCGATGGCCGAGAAATTCGGCGTGTCGCGCGTCTATTCCAGCGGCGACGAACTCGTGGCCGACCCCGACGTGGACGTAGTCATCTTCGCCACCCCGTCGGGCATGCACGCCGATCAGGCCGTCGCGGCCATGCGGGCGGGCAAGCACGTCATCGTCGAAAAGCCGATGGACGTCACGCTCGAGGCGTGTGATCGCATGATCGCGGCCGAGAAGCAGACGGGCAGAAAGCTCGCCATCATCAGCCAGCACCGGTGGGATCACGCCAGCATCTTCGTCAAAGACGCCGTCGCCTCCGGCCGGCTGGGCCGGCTGATGCTCGTGGACGCGAGCGTGAAATGGTGGCGCACGCAGAAGTATTACGACGAAGGCGACTGGCGCGGCACCTGGGCGCTCGACGGCGGCGGGGCGCTGATGAACCAGGGCGTACACACCGTCGATCTCATGCAGTGGATCGCCGGGCCGGTCAAAAGCATCCACGCACGCTCGTCCACGGCCGGGCACGAGCGGATCGAAGTGGAAGACCTGATCGTAGCGACACTGGAATTCGCCAGCGGCGCGCTTGGCACGCTGACCGCCAGCACCGCCTGCTACGACGGACAACCGGCGCGGCTGGAGGTGTACGGCACGGAAGGATCGGCCGTGATCGAGGGCGACCGGCAGAAATTCTTCAAGCTCAAGGACGGCACGACCGCCACTGCCGAGGCCGTCAGCCAGCACGCCCTCAGCGTCGCCCGCGGCGGCACGGCAAGCGTGAAGGACGACGCCGCCACCCGCCTCGGCGCCGCCTCCCAGCGCGACCCGGGCGCGGTCTGGGGCGACGCCCACCGCGAGCAGATCCGCGATTTCATGCGCGCCATCCGTGACGACACGCTTCCCCTGATCCATGGCGTCGAGGGCCGCAAGCCCATCGAGATCATTCGCGCGATGTACGAGAGTGCGAAGAGCGGCCGCGTGGTCGAGCTGAAGTAAGGCCGCCGCCGGTCGTCACCCGGTTTCGCGCCGCGTGCCGCCGTTCACTGCGGAAGTCGGAAGTCGCCCTATAAGCGGCGGCATCTGTCGGACCAATGCTCGCCGACACCTTCGCCAGGCGCGTCTACAGGGTCGTGGCGGTTTTGCGCCACGCCTCGGCGTCCTTCGTCGCCGCCAGGGCGATCTTCGTGGCGAGCATTCCGTCCTGTGCAGTAGGCATGTTGCGGGCTTCTCCGGTGCGCAGGGCGTGCTCGAACTCGGCGTACATGCCTTCGAAGTTTTTTTCTTCCGTCCACGTCAAATGCTGCGTGCCGGCGCCGTTGGTGATCTCGAAATAGCGCGACTGGCGGTTGTAGCGGATCATGCCGTCGGTCCCGATGATCTCGTACCAGAACTCGCACCGGCTGTCGCGCGCGGTGTGGGCGTAGGTGAAGCTGATCTCGACGGCGGTATGAGCGCCACTTTCGTGGTCCATGTGCAGGTAGACGTGGTCGGGGGCTTCGTAGTTTTCGGTCTCCACCCACGCGCCGCGCCCGGCGACGCGCACGACTTCGCTTCCCGTCCACCAGCGGGCGAGATCGACCTGGTGCACGCCGCAGTCGACCATGGGGCCGCCCTCTTCCATGCGGCCCTGACGGTGCAGGTTCAGGCCGCTTTGCGGGTCGCCGCGGCGCAGGTATTTGCCGTGGCAATCCCAAACGTACGCCAGTCGCAGGCTGCGGACTTTTCCGATCGCGCCTTCCCGGATCAGGCGGTGTACGTCCATCGCCACCGGCGAAAAACGGTAGGTAAAGCCCACGAACAGCGGCCGATTGCTCGCGTGCATGATCGAGATCATCCGCGCCGCTTCCTCTTCGCTCATGGCCAGCGGCTTTTCGCACAGCGCCGGCTTCCCGTGCCGGGCCGCGGCCGTCACATGCGCGAAGTGCAGCGGGGCGGGCGAGGTGATGACGGCAGCATCGATGCCGCTGGCGAAGAGTTCTTCGACGTCCGTAAAGGCGTTGGGCACCTTGAAGCGGTCCCGTGCCGCGGCCAGCCGCTCGGGGTCGATGTCGCAAATGCTGTGCAGCGTCAGCCCGGGCGTGGCCGTGATGGTCGGCATGTGCCCGTACGAAGCGACCTGTCCGCAACCGATCAAACCAATTCGAATCATCCGCGACATTATCGGTCTTCTCGCGGCTTTGAAAAGTTGCCGCGCCGCCGACGTCCTTTAAGCCGGCGAACAAAGAGGGCACCGCCGATAAACCGTCCGCGATTAAAGTTGATTTCACACTAAGCCGTCTCATCCGACGTCCGATCTCGTCGATAGGAATAACAGAGAGGACTTTTCATGCAGCGTATTCGTATCGGCGAGATTCTTATCCAGAGCGGCGTACTGACCGAGCGTCAGGTCAAGCACATTCTCAGCGTCCAGAAAAAGGTCGGTCGCCCGTTCGGCGACTTGGCCGAGCGCCTGTACGGCATCGACCCGCAGGTCGTCGCCGGGGCGTGGGTGGAGCAGTACATCAAGGTCGCCGGCACGATCGACCTCACGAACGTCGTGCCCGCCACCGACTGCCTTGGGCTGGTGAGCCGGCGGCAGGCGTGGCAGTTCCACCTCGTGCCGCTGCGGCGCGACGACGGGCACCTGTGCCTGGCGACCACCGCCGAGAACCTCGTGCGCGCCGTCAACTTCGCCGCCCGCCGCATCAGCGAGCCGGTCTACTTCGCCATCGCCGACGCACGGCAGCTCAACGGCATGTTGATGAAGCACTACCCCGTGCCGAACTTCATCGCCGAATTCGCCGAAACGTTCTAGCACGAATGACCAATGACAAATGACCAATGACTGACGAAGTCATTGGTCATTTGTCATTTGGTTACGCGAAGATCATGCCCTCGCGGGCGTAGCGTGGGTGTCGGGCGATCGCCTTAAGATCGTGCGTTCGCCAGGCCTGCCATGCGCCGACGGCCGCGATTACTGCGTCCAAGGCGTCGCCGCCGGGATTGCGCCCGATGATGCGGGCGAATACGTCGTCCAGGACGACGTATTCCCTGATCTTTTGCAGGATCAGGCGGCGGTTGCGCACACGCTTGGGTTCGAGCGGGCCGCCGGTGGGCTGCTTGTAATTATTGTGCGGGACGGCCCAGCGCTTGAGCGTCGAGCCCGGACACGATTCGACAACGGCACGGTCGAACGCCCGCGGCTTGTCGAACGGCGGGATGAGCGTGCGGCGCGACGCACGCAGCGGCCGGATCACCTGGCGCATGCCGTGGAAGGTCTGGCAGATGATGCGGTAGTGATAGCAGTCGAACGGTGTTTTCGTTTCGCGGTCGGTCTGCCGGCGGATGTGCATGGCCGTGCCGATCGACTGCGCCGTCGCGACGCAGGCACGGCCGAACGCGTAGGCGTCGCCGCCGAAGGCGCTGACCCAGTCGAGCTGCGCCCCAAGCCCGGCCCCCGGCGGGGCGACTTCGATCGGCAGGGCGAAGGGGAAATCGATGCCCCACAACGTGCGGCGGCTCTCCAGGATTAAGTCGACGAGGTGGGCGAGCGAGACGTCACGCTCGTCGTCGCCGGCGAGGGCGCCGAGGCGCTTGAGCTCGACGACCCGGCCGAAAGCGGGGCCGTCATTTTCGATCGCAACGCGGGCGACCCATGCGTTGACCCCCGCAAGCCGGGCGCCGGAAAAGTCGACGCCGACCACCTGATCGAACTCCATGCCCGCCATCATAGTCGCTGGCATACACGCTGCGCCGGCGAGGCACCGGCGGCGCGGGGGCAACGTCTCGAACTTCGGGCGGGCCGGCATTACGCTGGGGCAATGAAACTCGGCATCCTCTCCGACACCCACGCCGCCGCCGACATCACCCGCCGGGCCGTCGCGCTACTCCTTGCCGAGGGGGCTGAATATCTCGTGCACTGCGGCGATGTCGGCGACGAAGCGGTGCTCGACGCCCTGGCGGGGGTTCCGTCGTCCTTTGTGTTCGGCAACTGCGACAACGACCGCCGCGGGCTTCAGCAGTATGCCGAATCGATCGGCATCAACTGCATGGGCATAACGGGCC
>DASVSS010000347.1:0-5885 GCA_036387945.1 Tepidisphaeraceae bacterium
CGCATAGGCCGCGCCGGCGATCAGCACGCTGACGAACGTCGTCAGTCGCGCCTCCATGATCTCGTCGGCCATTCCCTCGCTCCAGACGCGGCCGCCGAAGCGCAGCGGGTCCACGAGCAGCGCGATCACGCTCAGTGGGCTGAACGCCCCTGCAACGCTCCCCAGCGGCGTGGACGAATCCACGCCCGTCGCCGTCTGCCCGCACCATCCCAGCAGCGCGAGCAGACCGATGACGATGCCCAGGCTGCTCATCACCGCGCGCACGGTCGTGGTGTTGCGGAGCGACATCTGCATCCCGATCACGGTGGCGAAGGCGACCACGATCAGCAGCATGACCGGCATCAGCAGCACCGACTCCGGCAGCACCAGCCAGGACTCGGTGACGCCGACGCCGCGCGGCGCGAGCAGAAAATCCGCCACGACGAACAAAAAGGCGCTGATGACCGGCACGGCCACGAGCGGCAGCATGAAGCTGACGAGGCCCGCCAGCTTGCCCCACAGGTAATACCGGCTGGTGATCGGGGTGGTCAGCAGCAGATCGAGCGTGCCGTCTTCGCGCTCGCGCGTGACCGTAGATGCCGCGGCGTTGGTGACGATCAACAGGATGATTGCCACCTCGACGATAATCAGCCCGAGCAGGAACTGGTGCGCCTGCTCGCGCGTAATCCGGCCTGGGACGGTGCGCAAATCGATCGCGCTCATGGTGCGTACGCCCCGGTCAATGCGGCTCTGACGGCTGACGACTTCGTAGCGACCGGCGAGCGTGTCGGTCGGCACTTCACGACCGTCAAGCTTGACCGCGGGGGCGGCATCGAGGGTGTACGTCTGGTTCTCGCCCAGGACGTGCAGCGTGCGGGCCGCGCGGTCGTAGCTGCCGGCCTGGATGTAGTCGCGCGGCTGCGTCGGCTCGCTTCGATAAAGAAACAAAACTGCGACGGCGCCGCCGAGGCCGATGAGGATGAATCCGTAGCGCAACACCGACGCCCGCGCGGCGGACGCCTTTGTGCGGGCCTCGCGCCAGGCGATCGGGTTGTTCCAGACCGCCCGCGGCGGCCGGGCACGTCGGCCGAGCTTGGCGAGGACCGGGCGGATGAACTTCTGCTGCCAGTTCGACGTGCTTTGCGCCATCCGTCGCAACAGGGCGATCGACGGCAGCACGAGCACGCAGCTCAGCAGCAGCATGAAGCTGGGGAAGAACGTCGCCGGCGCGGTGAAGTACCAGTCAAACGGCCAGCCCCGGAGCGACGGCGGCAGGGCGGTGACGTCCGGTGGGCGGCTGCCGGCGAAAAGCGTCTGCAGGGCCAGAAACGGGTGGATGCCGCTGAGCCAGCTGGTGGTCGATCGTTCGCCGGTCGGCGCGCCCACGGCGTCGACCAGAATCGGACGCGTCCAGTCGAGCTGTGCGACGAGGTAGACGCCTACCAAGAAGGCAACGACGAGCATGTAGAAGCTGAAGATCGTCCGCCGCGTGCCGACCTTGAAGGTGGCGATCGCGGTGGCGAGCGCGCCGGTGACGCAAGCGGTGCTGGCGGCAATGGCGAAGCTGATGACAACGTCACGGATAGCGACGCCGCCGAAGAGCTTGGTGATCGCGAAGATCGGCACGCCCGAGAGCAGCAGGGCGACGATGAAGAACAGCCGCGAAAGAAGCGACCCGAGCACGATCTGCCCGTTGCTCAGCGGCGTGGCGAGGAGGATGTCGTACGTCTGCGAATCTTTTTCCTGCGTGATCGCCCCGGCCGTGAAGATCGGCGCCAGCAGTGCCACCAGGAACAACTGCAGGTAGGCGATCTGATAGAAGATGCGTTCGCTTTTTTCAGTCAGCTCATCGAGCGAAGTCGAACCAACGCCGGCGATCGAGATGATGACCCACGCCGTCAGCAGCCCCAGATAGCCGCAGCGCGTGAAAAGGTCACGCTTGCGCTTGCCGGCAATTGCCACCACGCGCAGCAGGATCGGGTTGCCGGGTAAAAGTCGATAAAGATAGGCGGGAATGCCAAGCATGGTTCCAACCGTGGGGCGGGCGTCCCGCCCGCCAAAAAATGAAGACGCTGGCGGGCGAGACGCCCGCCTCGCGTTTTAACGGCTACTGCACGATGCCTTTAGTCAACCGCATGAACGCGGTTTCGAGGTTCACTTCTTCTTCCTTCAGCATCGTCATCTTGTAGCCGGCGGCTACGAGCTTGCCGGGCACGAAGGTGTAATCGCTAACGCCGGCACGCAGGGCAAGCTCGATGTAGCCATTATTCACCGTAACGGTTTCGATTGACGGCTCTTGGCTCAGAAGCGCTGCCGCCTGCTCGGCGTGGCTGGCGACGCTGACCTGCACGATCGTGCCCGTGCGCACCTTTTTCACCAGGTCGGTCCACGGGCCGCTGTAGATCAGCTCGCCGCGCTCGATGACGCCGACGGTGTTACACATGTCCTGCAGCTCCGGCAGGATGTGGCTGCTGATGATGATCGTCTTGCCCATGGCGCGCAGGGTTTTTAGCAGCTCACGCAGCTCGATACGCGCCCGCGGGTCGAGGTTCCCCGCCGGCTCGTCGAGAAGCAGCACCTTCGGGTCGTGCAGCAGCGTGCGGGCGATGCTCAATCGCTGCTTCATGCCCCGGCTCAGGCCGTCGACCGCCGAATCATGCTTGTAGGCGAGGTCGGTGAGTTCCAGCACGTCGCGGACGACTTTGACGCGGTTGCTGCCGTTGATGTTGTAGGCGGCTGCAAAAAACTCGAGGTACTCCTGCACGAGCATGTCTTCGTAGGCGCCGAAGTAATCGGGCACGTAGCCGATGAGCGGGCGAATTTGCCGGCTCTGGAAGCCGACGACGTAGTCGCACACGCGCGCCTCGCCCCAGGTCGGCTGCAGCAGCGTGGCCAGGATTTTGATGGTCGTCGTCTTGCCCGCGCCGTTGGGCCCGATGAAGCCGAAGCAGTCGCCTTCCTGGATTTCGAGATTGAGGTTTGCCAGCGCCACGAGGGTGCCGTATCGCTTCGTGAGGTTGACGGTCTTGATGACGGCGGCCATGCGGTGCTTTCGGGTTACTCGTCCACGGGCGCGGTGGTGGGCGGACGTTCGAACGCCGAGCGGTCGAGCGGGACGATGAACTGCCACAGCGTCTGCCCCACGCCGGCGGGGGTGTCGCCGTCGACGGTCAAAGGCACCGGCAACGGTGCGTCCGAACTCGTCGCCAGCACGACCACCGACCCGGTCGCGAGTGCGTGCGAGACGTCCCACTGCCGCACGCCGCTGCGAATGAGATCGACGCGGTCGCTGCTGTCAGGGCTGTTCCGCACGGCAGGCGTCGCGTCATAAAGGCTAACGAGCGGGAACGAACGACGGTAGCTTTGGGCGCTGTCGTCCCAGTTACGTTCGATCCCGATCGTCCCGGCGCGAAGGTCCTGTGTCAGCCACTTTGCCGCGTCGGTCCAGCGGCCGCGGACGCTGGTGAGGTTCAGGTCCAGCACCGGCACGCCGCCGGAGGAGTTCACCAGCTTGTTTTCCGTCGTCTTCCACAGCGCCTGCAGATCCAGCGCCCGGCCGGACTGCCAGGCGCGCAGGTAGATCACGAAATCCTCTGTGCCGCCGCGTGCCTGGGGGACGCGGAACACGATCATCACGTTGTTGAGCAGTTGGCCGGTATTGTTGTTGATCGACCCTGCGATCGGGGACAGGCCGTCACCGGCGAGGATCGCCGAACCGATAAGGGCCGGCGGGGCAGGACCGGACCAGTCGGCCTGCATCTTTTTGAGTGTCGAGCGGATGGGTACGCGCAGTGTGATGGGGCCTTCGGAATCTTCGCCGGTGACTGGCACCTCGTAGCGGCTGTCGCGCGGATTGGACGAGCGGCGGGGGTTAAGTCGCGGGTCGATGACCAGGGGCGTAAGTGTCGTCGTCTGCAGGGCGACTGGCCTCTCCAGAGCGATCGGCGTGTCGGTGCGATCCTGCGGGAGATAGATTCCGAGGCGCGTCCACGCCTGCGCTGGCACGTCACCCGGGCCGCACCAGATGCGCACGAGCGAGACGTGCCTTATTTCCGCGGAACCGCCGAGCATCAAGCGCACCACGCCCAGCGTCAGGGCGACGGCGATCATTGCCACCGCGCCGTACACGAACCAGCTCAAATGGGTTTGGCCGCGCGCCGCCAGGACCGCGTACGTCACCGGGCCGGCGATGATCCAGTAGCCGACAAACACGATGAACGCGATCGACACCAGGGCCGCTGTTTTGGACGACAGATCGAGGTTCTGCGCATAGGTGTATCCGAGGTCGCGTACGCCGCGGCCGTCGAAGACGCGCTGGGCGGCGGCCTTTTCGCGCTGATTGAGTTGCGCGGTCATCTGCAGTTCCTGCTGCCAGCCGAACACCTCCTGCCAGAACCGCGGCCAGCCGGTGGTAACGCGGCTGACCGCCGCATCGGCCGCGTGCAGCGACGTCCACGACACGCTGCCCAGCCCATAAAGCCCGCGGACGATAAGCGGCCGCGGCGTGCCGCCCACGTCTTCCCACGCCGCGACGACCGACCCGGCCTTGGGCGTGCCGCGGCCGATCCGCATCGGCAAGCCGATCCCGGCGAAGGGATCGATCACCCGGCCAACCGCGTCTCGCACGGGGTCGCCCTCGAGCAGAATCGCCGCCAGCTTCGTCTTCGCCAGCGACGGCGGCGACCATTCTTCCGTGCCGCCGCCCACGACCGGCAGCATTTCTTCGAACCGCGCCAGGGCGCCCACCTCGCCGCTGGCGACGCACGCGAGCTTGCCGCCGCGGCGGACGTAGCCACGCAGCGCCCGCAATTGCTGCGCGTCGAGCCGGCCGGAATCGGCGGTCGTCCAGATCACGGCGTCGACCGCGTCGTAGCCGATGGCGTTATCAGGCAGACGCCCGATCGGCAGCACCACGGGCAGCACGGTCTCACTCGCGCCCTCGGCCTGCACGGTGCTGGCGGAGTACTCGCGGAAGTTCGGCGAGTCGCCGACGACGATGACGAGCTTTTGTCCCGAGCGAATCGTGCGCTGCCCGATCGTGATTGACTCCCACGACCCGCTTTCAAGCGCCTGCGGCAGCGTCTTGCCGGTGTCGATCTGGGCAAGACGTTTGCTGCCGTCTTCGGTGGCCAGGAAAATCCGCAGCACCCGCCCGAGGTCGCCCGCCCCGGCCGTGCCCGCGGACGGAAGGCCGCCGTTGGAAGGCTGGGGCTTGAAATACGTCCAGACCGTTTGCTGGCCGGGATTGACGGTCACAGGACGCGTATAGACGACTTCGTCGCCGTCGAGATCGAGCTGCACGACCTGCAGCGCGTAGGTGCGGGCGACGTCTTCGTCGCTCTGGATGCGCACGAGCAGCGGCGTCCAGCAGTCCGGGCGCAGGTACGCGCCCAGCCCAATGGATTCGACGCGCCCGCTGACGGCGGCGAAGGTGCTGGCGATCAGCAGTAGATGGATTAACCCCGCGACGGCCCAACGCATCGACGGAGATTGTCGTCGCGGCGCGGGCGCGGCGTCAAATGGGGAGTTGGTGGTTGGGAGTTGGGAGGTGGGGCTGAAGAAGGAAGTAGCGCGTCGCTTTCACCAATTCCCGACTCGCAACCACCAACTCCCTTCAACAAAAAAGCGGCCTGGTCGCCGAAGCGACCAGGCCACGATGGTTGGCGTAAATGGGGTGGAAAACTTAAACGGCTTTCACCAGGAACAGCACGTCGTTCACGAGCGTGTTGCCCGTCACGATCGTGCCGGTGCTGCCGGCGTTGTGTACGGCGTAACCGCTGTTGTTGCCGATCTTGTTGTACTTGATCAGCGTGGCGTTGGCCTGGTACACCGAGAAGCCGTTGCCGAAGTTGCCGACGGCCGTCGTGCCATCGGGCGCGAAGCCGACGTAGTTGTTGATGAACTGG
>DASVSS010000348.1:0-6992 GCA_036387945.1 Tepidisphaeraceae bacterium
CAATGGCCGCCCCTTACAAACGGAGTACCAACGATGGCTGACGAAACCCCCGCCCCCCAGGCCGCAGGCGACCAGAACGTCCAACTGCTTGTCGACGACCGCGAACTGCGGACGACCTACAGCAACGGCTATTTCATCAACCAGACGGCCGAAGAAGTCGTGCTGGATTTCGGCTTCAACATGCCGCGTCCGCAGCAGCAGGGCCAGCAGCCGCAGGTGATCTTCAAGCTCACCGACCGCGTCGTGCTCAGCTACCCCAACGCCAAGCGGCTCGCGGGATCGCTGCTGCAGCTCATCAAGCGCTACGAGCAACAATTCGGCGAGATTCCGACGCAGCCCGGCGCGCGTCGCTGATCGAGAGCCCGGCGCTTTCGAACAGATCGATCACCGGCTTCTCCTGTGCCGACCGCCACTGCACGCGCCGCGTCGAAGCGTGCACCGGCGAGGTGTTGGCGACGACCGCCGCGTCGTACGCGAGCTTGGCCGCGGTGGCGTCGGTGACGACGGGGATGCCGCGGTATTTGCGGCCCGGGGCGGCGAGCTTTTCGTCGGCGATCGCGACGATCTCCACGCCGAGCGTACGACAGGCCCGCCAGTAGGCGTAGACGTTTTTGCCGACGTCGATGAGCACCACGCGGGCACAAGACGTCGGCCTGGCACGTTTTTTCAACCCGTGTTTTGGCGCAGCCGAAAGGTACGTCCCCGGCGACGGAGAACCCGTGCCGCGGGATTCGCTCGCGCCAATATCGGTCGGCAACGCCTTTAAGGACGCAAGCAGCAACTCCGTCGTCTGGGCCAGCCGTGAGAACTGCTCGAACGCCGCCTCGTTGATGACGACGCGCTTGGGCCGCACCGCCGAGCGCAGGATTCCTTCGATCACCCCGTGCGCGAACGCCGTGCGGCGGCCGCTGGCCTTGGCGATCCAGGCGTAGCGGCGCATCCAGTCCATCGCGTACGGTAGCACATGGCGGCGGGGGAAGTGGCGGAGCGTGAGGTGCAGGTTGTTCCGCACGTCCATCCGCATCGTGCGCGCGTTGGCGCGGGCACGCGGGGTTTTAAGGTGCGTGACGTGCAGGTCATCGAACGTCCGCACGCGCCAGCCGGCGTCGAGCAGGCGCAGCGACAGGTCGTACTCCTCGGCCTGCATGAAAAAATCGTCCGGCAGCCCGCCGAGCATGCGCAATACGCGCCGGCGAAACCCGACGCCGCAGCCGATGAACACGTCCTGGTAGGCGCTGCACTCGCGGCGGCCGTCGGGCAGCGTGATCGTGAACGTCGCCGCCCCGAGCTTCGCGTCGGCGTCGAAGTGCTCGATCATCCGGCCGACCGAGCCGGGCTCGGGGTAGGAGTCGTCGTCGAGGAAAACGACGTATTGCCCAAGCGCGCCTTCGAGCGCGAGGTTCTTCGCCACGGCGCCGCGGTTCTGCCGCAATGGGATCAGCCGCACGTCGGGAAAGGCTTCCCGCACGCGGCGCTGCGTGCCGTCGGTGCTGGCGTTGTCGACGACGTGAATGTCGAACGTGCCGGCCGCGAGGCCGCAGGCGTTGATCTGCGCGAGGGTGTGCAGCAGGACGTCGCACCGGTCGCGCGTGCTGAGGACGAAGCTGACCTGGGGGAATGATTTGCTCACGCGTGCCTCCACCATTTCGAATGTGCGCATTTCTGGTCCCTGTCCCGGTACTCCGGGAAGGGTCAGGGCAGGGGCTTGAGCGTCTCAGCGCTTCAAGTCCGCTGAAGGCCCCCTCCCTGGCGCTCCCCCGCGATTACGCGGGAGAGGGGACCAGACGTCCGCCGTCACGCCGCGATCGACGCCGTAGCGGCCTCCGCCGGGTTCATGCCGATCAGCGTGCACGGCTTTGCAGGGTTGAAGTCGTTTCGCCGGGGGTTTTTCGGCGGTAGGTTCCACTTCTGAAACAGCCGCGCGTTATCCGCGGCCATACGGTCGGCGTCGGCGGCGCGGCGGTCGTCCTCGTGCTCGTCGTGGTCGAAGCAGACGCCCCATGCCGGTTCGACGCGGAAGCCGGCGTGCCAGGCCTTGAGCGACAGATCCGGGTCCGCGCCGCAGAAGGCGTAGCGCTCGTCGAGCCGGCCGAGCAGCTCGAACGTCTCGCGGCGGCCGAAGGCGAAGTTGGCGTAGAGCGTGCCGCGGACGTGGCACAAGCTGTAGGTCACGTTGTTCACGCTCAGCCGGTACGCGACGTTGCGCGGCGAGTGCCAGCGGTGGAAGATGGCCAGCAGCCCGACGTCGCCGGGTGCCGCGTCCATCTGGTGCGATGCCCGCTCGAGTGCCCCGGGCAGCGGGCGGGCGTCGTCGTTAAGCCAGCAGACGTTGCGGCCCTGGGCCAGGCCGATGCCTTCGTTGATCGCCTTCACGAACCCACGGCGCTGCGGCTCGCGGTGGACGTAGATGCGGTCGCCGAAGTTCTGCCGGTAGCGCTCGAGCAGCCGCGGTGTGGCGTCGGTGCTGGCGCCGTCGACGACGATGAGTTCCCAGTTCACGCCGGTGATGGCGATCACGCTGTCGATGGCGCGCTCGAGCAGGGCGGCACGGTTGCAGGTGGGCAGGACGATGGACAAATCGATCATGTTTCGTTCCACAAAATCAGGCTACTTTGGCGGGCGTAAATTGAACGAGCTGCGACGCGGCATCGAGCAACGCACCGGCACTGACTGGCAGATTGCCGACGCGCCCGATGGCCACCGCCGCCGCGAGCGAACCGACGTAGGCCGCTACCGGCAGCGTCGCGCCGGCAGCGAGCGAGAGACTTGCCGCGGCAAGGAGCGCGTCGCCCGCGCCCAGTGGATCGGCCGCTCGCGCCGCCAGCGACGGCAGATACTCCGTGCGCAGCCGGCCGTCGCCGGTGCGCCAGTCATCGGTGGGCCAGTCGCAGGCGACGAGCCCCTGCTTGCCGAGGGTGAGCAATGCGGATTTGGCGCCGGTCACGCGCAGCAGTTCCGAGACGATCGCGCCGATGCCGCTGGAATGATCGCCGAGGGTTTCACGCAGCTCGCGCTCGGTCGGGCAGAGCAGATCGACGCCGTTGAAGCGCAGCAGGTTCGCCTGCTTGCCGCTGACGTCGGCCGTCACCACGGGCACGCGCCGGCGCAGTTCCGGCAGCACCCTGTCGAGCAGGCCCTGGGTGATGAGGCCGTAGCCGAAATCGGCGAAGATCACACACTCGGCGTCGGCGGCGGCGTCGAGGATCCGCGCGGCCAGAGCGGCTTCACGGCGGCCGTCGAGCGGCGCCACGCTGCCGCGGTCGATCTTGAGCATCTTCTGTTGTTCGACGAGGTAGCGCTCTTTTTCCACGAGCGATTTTCGGTGGTCGGTCGCCACCACGGCCACGCCCTCGGCGGTCAACCGCATGCGCAGCTGCTCGCTCGCGTCGTCGTCGGCCAGTGCGGTGACGAGCGTGACGTCAGCGCCCAGCGCCGCCGCGTGGCGTGCGACGACCGCCGCGCCGCCGTCGTAGCCCTGTGTGCCGATCGCGCGCAGCGACATCATCGGCCCTTCGCCGGCGACGCCGACGGCTTCGCAGAAGTGGTAGCGGTCGAGGATCACGTCGCCGATGACGATCGTCTTGAGGCCGCGCATCCTGCGCAGCACGCCGTCGATCTGGTGCGGCAGGGCGTCGTGCTGCCGCGCGAATCGTGACACTTTCTCCGTATCGAACGCGCCGGTGTCGCTCAGTGCGTTGATGAGTGCGGTCGACGAGTAGACCACGTCCCCGGACGAGAAGAACATCTCCCCGCCCCCGGCCAGGACGGCGTCGCGCTCGGCGAGGAAGCGGGGGTCGATGCTCGTTTCGTACTCACGGCCTTTGACGAAAACGTCCGGCCGCAGCGCTTCCAGCAGCGACACCGCCGTCGGTTCGGTATTGAGGTGGACGACGTCGACGCACTCCAGCGCCGCGAGGCTCGCGGCACGCAGGTCGTCGGGGATGAGCGGGCGGTTGACGCCTTTGTTGACGTGGGCGTCGCTGCTGACGCTGACGACGAGAAGGTCGCCAAGCGATCGCGCGTGCTGCAGATGATGGATGTGACCGGGGTGAACCACGTCGAAGCACCCGTGACAGTGCACGACAGTGCGGCCTTGCTGGCGGGCGCGGTCGCGCCAAGCAAGGAGATCGGGCAGGGCGGCGATTTTGTCCGATACGTGCAAGGCGACTCCGGCAGGGGCTCGGGTCTTTTATCGGCGGGCTTGCGGGTCTTTCTGCAATTTATCGGACGGCGCCGTCGCAAAGCACCGGCGGACGGAATGACTCAACGCCGACGGCGCAGTCGTCCGATAAAGGCCAACGGAGATTTCATTGTGTCGTTAAATCTGATCGCCGCGGAGCGGCAAACCCTCGTCGCGGATTTTGTACGGGCGGTCAACGAGCGGGATTTCGAGCGCGCCGACCGCCTCTTGCCCGAGCTGCCCCCCGCGGCCGGGCCAGCGGCGGACCGGGCGGCGGCAGCGCTGCACATGCAGCGCCAGCGCTGGGCCGAGGCCGCGCGGGCGCTGTCGCTGTCTCCGGCCGCGGACGCCGAAGCGCAGCTCCAGCGCAACCTGTGTCGCAACCTGGCGGCCATCAAGACGCACCGGCCCGATGCATACCGCGCGATCGCCGACGTCGATCTTGGCGACGCTTACGGCCTGCACGCCACGCCAAGCGGGCGCATGACCGTCGTCGCCCGCACGGGCCCTGCGCCGATCCTTCTCGGCAACGCCACCGACCCCGCCGGTGCCGCCCAGCAGGCGGTGAAGCAGCTCGCCCCCGCGATGGCCAAGGGCGATTGCATCGCACTGATGAGCGTCGGCGACGGGTATGTGCTCGACGCCGTGGCCCGGCAATTGCCGGAGTTGCCGCTGGGGCGACGACAGGCGATTTATCTCTTCGAGCCCGACGCGCGGCAGTTGCTGGCGTGCCTGCTGCTGCACGATTTCACCGGCCCCGACGGCCCGATCGAGCGGCCGAACGTGATGTGGTTCGTCGGGCCGCGGTGGGCGGAGGCGTTCAAGCTCGCCGTCCACACCGAGCGCTGCTTGCCGTTTCCCAAGGTCACGATCAAGCAGGCGATCGACGCCAGGCCTATCGAAGCGGTGCTGGCCCAGGCGCTGGAATCACTCGGCAAAATGGACGCCGAAGCGGCGCGCGAGGTGGATCGCCATTACGGCGGCCTCGACGCCGGCGACTTTGCGACGGCGCTGGCCGGCCGCGCCGGGCGTGCGCCGCGGGTGCTGCTGGTGACGACGCGGTTCAGCTCCGTGCTGCAGTATTCCACCCGCGACGCGGCCGACGCGTTCCGACAAATCGGATTCGACGCGCAGGTGCTGATCGAGCCTGAGGCCCACTACGGGATGACGCGACTGGCTCTCCGTCGCGCGCTCGCGGAGTTCAAGCCCGACCTGATCTTCCAGATCGATCACCACCGCTTCGAGCATGGCAACCTGTTTCCGCCCAACATCCCGTTCGTGAACTGGATCCAGGACCTGCTCCCGCACCTGATGCTGCCGGCCACCGGCGACAAAATCGGCGAGAATGACTTTGTGCTCACCCCTTCGCTGCAGCGATGGACCGACGAGTTTAACTACCCGCCGCGACAGTGCCTGGAGTTCCGCAAGCTCACGCGCGTCCCGGCGCGGCCGACGAGTTGGGTGAGCCAGCCGCAGCGCGTTGCGTACGTATCGAACTGGTCGCAGACGCCGGGGCAGATTCGTGAAGAGCTGCTGCACGGCCTCGGCGGCGCGGAGCGCGAATGGACCGACGCGGCGTGCGGCCGGGTGATTGCCGTCTACGACGCCGGCGGCTCACTGGCCTCGCCGGGCGACGTGCGGCGGGTGGTGTTGGAAGCCGCCGCTGATGGAGAGTTTGCCGCCGGCGAGACGACCACGCGGCGCATCGCTTCGCGGTTGAGTGACCGGCTGAATAACCTGCTTTTCCGCCAGCAAGGGATCGACTGGGCCGTCGCCGCTTGTGCCAAGCTCGATTTGAAGCTCGAACTGTACGGCGCCGGCTGGGCCGATCACGCGCGGTTCGGGCGGTTTGCAAGGGGGCCGATCGGGTATGGAGCGCCGCTGGAAGCATTGTCGCGCTCGACGGGCATCCAGCTCGTGCTCGAGCCGTTCGTATGCGTCGGCCACCAGCGCGTGCTCGACACGCTCGCCGCCGGCGGCCTTTGCGCGATCCGGCACACGCCCGCCGCCGACGCGCTGACGCGGCTGCTGGAAATCCTTGCCGACGTCGACCCCTCGCACGCGAATCGCAAGGCGGCGCTCGATTCGCTCAGCGGATCGCCGCGGCAGGACGCCCTGCGCTCGGCGCTAGCGGCGTGTGACGCGGCAGACGTCGCCGGCGATGCCATCGATCCTGTCGCCAACGTGCGTCGGGTGCAGCGTAGCGGGTTCCTGCCGCCGGACGCGCCGCTCCTGCCGCTCTACGAACAAGTCGCCTTCGCAACGCCGGCCCAGCTGACGCAGACGCTCGGCCGGCTGCTGGGCAATGAAGAGCTGCGGGTCGACGTCTCGCGCTTGCAGAGGGCGGCGGTGGAATCACGCTACGGCTACGCCGCGGGAATGCGGCGCGTTGTCGACTTCGTTGCCGACCGGTTGCAGCAGCGGCGAACCCCGCTGACCCGGGCCGCGTGAACACCCGGGAGAAGGAATCAAATGACCGCACTGCTGAGCCCACCGCCCGCCTGGACGCCGACGATCGCGCGGCTGGACGACATCCATCCTGGCGGGTGTTTGTTCCACGTCGGGTCGCCCAACGAAAACTTCCGCATCCGCAGGTACGGCGGCGAGCGCGACTTCGTGAAGGCGATGATCGACGCGATCCGCCCCGGCGAATCGTTCTTCGACATCGGCGCATCGGTCGGTCTCGTGTCGGTGCACGCCCGCCGGCGCGGGGCACGGGTGACGGCCTTCGAGCCCGATCCGGGTATCCGTGCGCGGTTGTTTGGCAACTTGTCGCTCAACGGCATTGACGACGTGCATGTGGTCGACTGGG
>DASVSS010000349.1:0-18098 GCA_036387945.1 Tepidisphaeraceae bacterium
GATCAAAGCCGTTCTTCTGGTCGCGGTATTTGCCCTTGTCGGCTACGCCCTGGCGCAGCAGTGGAAGAAGATCGACTGGCAGACGGTCACGATTCGTCCGTGGCCGCTGGTATTTGCGTTCGTCGCGCTTGTGGGCGTGTCCACCGTTCAGATGATCAGTTACCGCACGCTGCTGGCCGCGTACGCCACCGCGCCGACGTGGCGGCAGATGCTGGCCGTCGCGTGGGTGCCGCCGCTGGGCAAGTACGTGCCCGGAAAAGTCGCGGCGCTGATGGCGGCGATGTCGATGCTCCGGCGCTTCGGCATCCCGGCGGCGGTGGCGGTGAGCGTCGTGCTCGTGCTCGATGGGCTGGCGGTCGTGGCCGGGCTCATCACCGGGGCCCCGCTGCTGCTGTGGGAGCCGATCCGGCGAATCGCGCCATGGGCTTGGGCCGTCTGCGTGCCGGTCACCGTCGCGGGGATTGTTTGCCTGTGGCCGGCGGTGTTCGGGCGGCTGATCAACTTTTTACTGCGAAAATTGAAGAAGCCGCCACTGCCCAGGATGCCGCCGCTGGCGGACTACGCGATCCCCGTCGCCTGCGCGTTCGCGCAGTGGCTGCTCGCGGGCCTGGCGCTGTTGTGGATCGTGCAAAGCGTCACCGGCGAGGCGCGATGGGGGCAGTTGCCGATCCTCATCAGCTTCGCGGCCCTGAGCCAGACGCTGGGCTATCTCGCCCTTTTCGCGCCCGGCGGCATCGGCCCGCGTGAGGCGATCCTGCTCGCCGGCCTGATCCCCCTCGTCGGCCCGCTGGCGGCGGTGATCGTCCCGATCCGGGCAGTGATGCAGATCGCGGTGGACGTCCTGCTGGCGCTGGTCGGGTTGCGGCTGCTGCGAGAAAACGCCCCCTTCGGGGGAGGTTAGGTGGGGGCGGCCAACGCCATGCAATAACGGCTCGCTGCCGCCCGAGAAGCAAACCCCTCGCCCGGTACCCCAGGAGAGGGTAGGAGAGGGCCGAGCGCGGAAGCACTTGATTGTGATGAGGCGGCCGCCCGCCCCCACCTAGCCTCCCCCGCAGGGGGAGGGACCAGAGAATGCGCGCTGGGGATTTCCTACGACGTCACACTGCGGTCTTGGTTTCGCTCAGGACCGGCGATGCGTCATGGTCTTCGTGGTGCACCGGGGCCCAGGCGTCGGCCATCGTGGGCAGGCCGGCCTGGTGGTTTTCGTCGGGCAGGCTCGCGGCCATCGTGCGCTTGCTGCTGTAGATGCGGCGGCGGGCGAGGAAGAGCATCTCCTCGCTAATCTTGCGGTGCCGACCCATCATGTCGGCCAGCAGCGCCAGTGCGCCCATCAGGAAGCTGAGCACGAACAGAATGCCGCTGACGTAGATCAACGACGTGAACGGCGACGTACGGCGGACGGTCTGCGTGTAGACGGTGCCCTTGATGACGACTTGGATCGAGTCGGTATTGAACAGCCACCAGATGAACACGAACCCGCCGAACAGCGAGCCGAGCAGGAATAAAATGCCCGCGATACCGCCGAAAAATTTCAGCGGCTGGATGTCGCGCATCGCACGCAGGATGATCGGCAGGGAATTGGTGGCGTACTTAACGATGCTGCTGGCGACGCGGCTTTTACCGTGCTCGCGCACGCCGCGGATCTTCAGCGGCACCTCGGCGATGCGCACGCCTTTGCTGAACAAGTCGATGAAGCATTCCTGCGTGTAGGTGTAGCGCCCGAAGAGGGTCATGCGGTACGCCGCCTCGCGGTTGAATGCGCGGAAGCCGCAGGAGACGTCGGAAAAATCGGTCCCGCCGCACACCCAGTTGATGATGCGGGTGACGACCTTGTTGCCCCAGAATTTGACGCCGGGCATGACGGGGTAGAGCGCGGGATCTTTGAAGCGGCTGCAGGTGACGAAATCCGCCTGGTCGTTGAGGATCGGCTGGATGAGCTTGCGGATGTCGGCGGGGTTGAACTGCCCGTCGCCGTCGATGTTGACGATGATGTCGGCCCCGCGGCGCATCGCCCGCTCAAATCCGGTGCGGAAGACCGTCCCCAGGCCAGGGCGTCCGCTGATGTCGATGACTAGCGCCCCCGCCTCTTCGGCCAGGCGCGGGGTCGCGTCGGTCGAGCCGTCGTTGCAGACGATCACTTCGACCTCGGAGATGCCAGGGATGTCGCGGGGGACGGCGCGCACGACGTCGCCGATGGTCTTTTCTTCGTTCAGGGCGGGGATCATGACGATCAGTTTCATACCGCTTGCGTCCCCGTCGGCGAGGCGAAGTGACGAACGACTTGTCGAATGTAGCGGCATGGTAGCGATCCGTTAAAAATCCGCCAACAACGACGGCGTGAAAGCGGTACCGTTACAGAGGTGTGCTCTGGTTCCCTCTCCCGGTACGCCGGGGGAGGGTTAGGATGGGGGCTTGTGCTTCGAGATGCAGAGTCGTTGAAAGGCCCCCTCCCTAGCCCGCCCCCGCGCGTACAGGGGATAGGGAACCGGAATCACTCCCCAGCCGACGCCTGCCCCAGGCGGTCGCGTAGCAAACGGATGTAAGTGCCGTACGCGCCGCGGACGGGCTCGGCGGTCCGCGACAAATTGCCATCCGGCTGGAGCGTGAGGGTGTACAGCACGTCCGGCTCGAACGGCCCCCAGACGCCCTTGCCGACGGCGACATGGACGCCCATCTCGCTGCGCAGGCCCGCGTCGCGGGAGAGTTGCCAGAATGTCTGCCAGAGGCGCTGCTCGAAAGCCGACACCTTCGCGTCGGCGTTTTGATAGAACGCGGGGATCTGCCCGGGCGTGTCGATCGGGGTGGCGGCGGCAGGCGTGTCGTGCTCGCCGAAGATGCGCGTGAACAGCGCGATCGCGTGGCCGGCAAGCGGGTCGCCCTTGACGACCTTCGCCGGCTCGAACTCGATCACCATCGCCTCGACGTGCGCGGTTGTGCCGCGCACGACGATCTCGCGGGGGGCCATCGGGCGGCCGGTGCGGTCGTACTCGACGAACAGCAGTTTCGTCGTCGGCGTCTGCCCGGCGGGGGACTGCTGATCGGTCACGATCACGTCCGCCACCCGCTTGGCCGTGCCGAGGCGGTCGACGACGTCCTGCAACTGCTGCTTCTGCTGCTGCAGTTCTTCGCGCTGCTGCTCCAGCCGGGCGATCACGCGTCTCTCCGTCGTGCCCGTGCGGTACCACACCACCCACGCATAGGCGGCGGTCAGCAGCACGACGGCGACGCAGGTGCGGACAAGGGCGCGGTACATCGTGTCCCGTATCGACACGGGTGATGCAAAGTCTTGAACTTTTCCCGCGCTGCGGGGTCGCTTCAGGGACCCCGGCGTTTCGTGCGCCGAAGCCACATGGTCGTTGAAGCGACCATGCCGCGCGGGGTGGATTTTGGACTATTGAGCCGACGGCGCGGTCAAGAGCAAGTCCTTCCACACCCCCGCGAGCGTTTCGCGGTCGGTGAGGGTGACTTCGAGCTTCGTCGACGGCGTCACCGACCCAAGGTAAGCGCCCGCCGGCGTGAGGTAATGTGTGATCGGCTGGCCTTCGTAGCCCAGGCGATCGACGACGCAGACCGCCCGCATCGCGCGGCCGCCGAGGGTAACGTCGGCCTCGGGGAGCACGTCGACGTACCGCATCATGATTTGCCGGCCTTCACTGCTGTAGGACGCGAAGGCGTAGGTGTTCGGCTCCGTCAGCGGCAGCAGCCGCGGCAGCATCAGGCTCAGCGCCTGCTGCAGGTAGAACGGCGGCACGTCACGCTTCACCGGCGGCAGTTCGCCGCTGCGCTGCTTCGTCGTCACGCTCAGGCGCATCTTGTCGACGATGTGGAAAGGCACTTCGTCGGGCGCGTTTTTTTTGTCGTCGAAATTTTTGCGGTTCTTCTGGTCGAGGTCCTTGAACTCTTCCGGCCGGCGTTTTTCGCCAAAAACGCGGTCTTCGACCATGTCGCTCGTGCCCAGGTCCAACCGCCAGTTCTCCCGCTCTTTCTGCGTGGCGGCGCCGGGCTCGCTGGAGATCGTCGTGGTCGACCACACCTCGTGCTTGCGGTCGAAGCTGACGTACATCCACGATTCGGTCTCGACGTTCTTGCCCGCCTCGATCGCCGTGCGCATCCGCATCCCCACGCGCAGGCCTGATGCGACGTTCGGATCGACGGTGTCGCGGTTCTGACCCTTCCTGGGCAAGGTGTTGGCCGGCTCTTCGACGACGAAGGCGTAGCCCACGTCTCGGCCGTCCTGGCGGAAGCGCAGCAGCCGCTCGGGCACCAAGGCTGCCAGCAGCCGCGGCTTTGTCCAGTTCACGAAAAGGGCGCGCGTGCGGATGAGGCGGTCTTCCTGCTCCTGACGGATTTTGGAGAGATCGACGGGCTCGAGCGTTTCGAGCACGGCCTTGAACGCGGCGACCGCATCGCCGACCGCCGGGTCGGACTGCGGGTCGCCGCCGGCGAACGGCATCGTCAGGACCAGGCCGTAGTACAGCCGCGGCGAGACCGCGACGACCGCCTGCTGCAGCAGCACCGACGGCGCGCCCGCCCCACCGGGCTTGGCGATGGCGGTGATGATGCCGACCTTCAGATCGGCGTAGTCGACGATCTCGTTGCGGAACACGTCCGCCGAAGCGTCGTTCTTGCGCAGCTCATTGATGGCCGCCGACAGGTAGCCCGGGCGCTGCGCGCCGCTGACGTCGCGCGTGTCGTGCAACTGCACGGGCGTGGCCAGTTCCGTGCGGGTGAGCACGAGCGTCCATTTTTTGGCGGCGTTCTCGTAGCGGACGATCTCGCCGACGCCTTTGTTGTCGGTTCGCACGGCGTCGCCGATCGGCTGGAACGATACGTCATACATCCCAACGAACCGCTCGCCGAGTTGTGGCGGGGTCTGGGCGAGGACCGAAAGCGACAGGGCAAAGGCGGCGAGAAAGGCAATGCGGCTGCGGATCATGGTGTTCCTCAAGGCGGTCGATCATACCGCACCGCCCGCATTGCGCGCACCTATCCGGTTCCTCCCCCTGCGGGGGAGGTTTAGGTGGGATGGGCGGACGCCTCAACGCTCTGAAGTGCCGATCCGATCCCCCTCCCCCCGAGGGAGGGGTTAGGGGAGGGGGGCGGACGCCGCAACGCAATGTCCTCGCGCAATGAACGGCTCGGCACTTGATCGCGCTTGGGTACCCGCCCCCCTCCCTCGTCCCCCTCTCTCGGGGGGAGGGAGGTTTGGTTCGCAGGCGTCATCGAGTCGCTATTGCATGGCCTTGCCCGCCCCCGCCTAGCTTCACCCTGCGGGTGCTCCCCCGGAGGGGGAGGAACAAGCACCGCTCCGCCTACGATTCGACATGCCCGTTCTGCTGACCGACCTTGCCGCCGCGCTCGATCTCGCCACCAGCACGACCAGCAAGCTCGCCAAGCAGAAGGCCCTCGCCGAGCTGTTCGCCGCGGCCGAGGGAGACACGTTGCGGCGGGCCGTGCGGTACGCCGACGGGCGGGCGTTTTCTAAGACCGACGAGCGCGTGCTCGGGACGAGTTCGGCGATCGTGAGCGAGGTCGTCCTCGAACTGCTCGACCTCGATCCGGGAACGTACCGCAGCACCGTCATCCGCCGCGGCGAGATCGGCGAGGCGGTCGGTGAGTTCTGGCCGCCGCCGCCGGACGGGGCCGAGGCGACGCTGACGTTAAGCGACTTGGCCGAGTCGTTCGACGCGCTCGGGGCGACCACCCTGCCGGCGGCGAAGAAGCCGGTCGTGCGCGGCCTGTTCGCCCGCTGCGTCGAGCCGCGCGAGGCGTGCTACCTGGCCAAGATCATCCTGGGCGACATGCGCACCGGCGTGCGCGAAGGCGTGCTGCAAGCGGCGGTGGCTGAGGCGTTCGGCGCAACGCTGGCCGAAGTGCTGCGCGCCCAATTGCTCACCGGCGATCTCGGCGACGTCGCCGTGCTCGCGGCCGAGAAGCGGCTGGCCGAGGCGCGGTTTGAATTGTTCAACCCGCTGAACTTCATGCTCGCCACGCCGATCGAATCGGCCGCTGCCATTAAAGATGAGGGTGATGGCACGAGCGAGTACGTCGTCGAAGACAAGCTCGACGGCATCCGCGCCCAGGCCCACATCAGTCACGGCCGCGTCGCGCTCTACACGCGCACGCTCGATCGCACGGACGAGAGTTTCCCCGACGTCGTGCGCCAACTGATGCGCGTCAACGGCGACGTGCTGCTCGACGGCGAGATCGTGCCCTGGCGCGACGGGCGGGCGCTGCCGTTCGGTGTGTTGCAAAAGCGGATCGGCCGCAAGACCGTCAGCGCCAAGCAGCTCGCCGACAACCCGGCGGTGCTGATCGCGTTCGATCTGCTGTACCTGGACGGCCGACTGCTGCTGGATGAACCGCTCGACGTACGCCAGGCGCTGCTGCGCGAGCTTGCGGCGAACAACCCGTCGCTGATCGTCCTGCCGTCGGCGAACCACCAGCACGCGGCCGAGATCGAGGCCGCTTTTGAAGCCGCCCGCGCGGCCGGCAACGAAGGCCTGATGCTCAAAGACCCCAAAAGCACCTACACCCCCGGCCGCCGCGGCGGGGCATGGCTGAAGCTCAAGAGCCACCTGCCCACACTCGACTGCGTCGTCGTCGCCGCCGAGTACGGGCACGGCCGGCGGCGCAGCAGCCTCAGCGATTACACCTTCGCCGTCTGGGACCGCGACCCCGCCGAGGAAGGGGCGACGCTCGTGAACATCGCCAAGGCCTACAGCGGTCTGACTGACGCCGAGATCGCGGATCTGACGCAACTGTTTCTATCGCTTGCGATCAGCGACAATGGCCGGGTGTTCCGGGTGAAGCCGCAGGTGGTGATGGAGCTGGCGTTCGACCAGATCCTCGAAAGCGCCCGCCACGCCAGCGGTTTTGCGCTGCGCTTCCCAAGGATCAAGCACATCCGCACGGATAAGCGGATCGAAGACGCTGACCGCTTGGACCGCGTGCGCGAGATTTATCAAAGCGTCGGGAATCTTGGCCGCAAGCAGGACGCGCCGATCGCCCGTCCGGTTGTCGAACCGACGCTTTTTGATTGACGTCCGAACTACTTCGCGCCTCTTTGAAGTTCGTCGAGCAATTGACGCCTGGCATTGGGGGCGGCGGCGAGAAACGGCACCTTGGCGCCGGTGTAGTTGCGCAGGTCGTACGGAAAGACCGGCGCGCCAGCCAGGTCCGTCACGCTGCCGCCGGCTTCGAGGACGATCGCCGCCGGGGCGGCGCAGTCCCAGAGTTTGCCGTTGACGGTCACCGCGCCGTGGGCGATGCCCGCGGCCACCTGCACGGCTTCGATCGCGGCGGAGCCAAAGACGCGGACCTTCCACGCCGTCTGCCCGATCCAGCGGCAGGCCCATTCGGGCGTCGTGCCATCTTTATTCAGCAGGTTGCTTGTCATCATGATGACGCTGGCGTCGCTCAGCGGTTGCTGGAGCGCGGTGATGCGCCGGTTGTTGAGCCACGCCCCTTCGCCGCGGGCGGCGGCGTAGCAGGCGTCGCGGGTGACATCGTGCACGACGCCCAGCACCGGCTCGCCGCGCTCGAGCAGGCCCAGGCACACGCCCCAGATGCCGATGCCGCTGATGAAGTTGTTCGTGCCGTCGATCGGGTCGATCACCCAGGTCCGGCCGGCGGGGTCGCGGACGTCGAAGGTGATCTTGTCGCCGGCGTCGCTTTCCTCGCCGATGATGCCGTCGCCGGGGAAGCGACGGCGCAGGGCCTCGACGACGTGCCGCTGCGTGGCGCGGTCGGCTTCGGTGACAGCTTCGTCGGTCGTCATCGCGTGGGTCTTGGTCAGCCGCGCGACATTGCCGTAGTGCCGCATCGCGACGGCCCCGGCGGTGCGCGCGAGCTCGACGGCGAACTGCAAATCATGTGCAAGGGACATTCCGACGAGGATAGACCCCCGCGTCCCGTGGGCAAGTGAGCGTTCTGTGATCGAAGGAATGCGACGTGCCGCCCCGGCGGCGTCTGGTCCCCTCTCCCGCGTACTCGCGGGGAGGGTTTGGGAAGGGGGCCTTCGTGATTTCAAACGCCAGTGCCGGTGCCGCGGCTTAGAGTATTAAGCCGTGGCACCCGGACAATGAATCACCTCGGAGCGTGTCATAAGCGCATAAAACGCTCGAGGGTGAGTTCTCTCACGACGGCGCGCCACTTTAGGGTCAAGCCCTCTCCCTAATCCTTTGCCGGGGCGCCGGGAGAGGGGACCGGATGGGTAGACGTCGTTTCCGACAACGCGATCCTGCCGCGGGAAGTTGTGTCGCCCGCGCCGCTTCGTACGATCTCGCGCGTGATCCGCCTGCACGTCATCCCCCCGGTCGAACGGTACGCGGCACTGGCGTCGCTCGTGGCGGGGCTGGGGCTGCTGGGGATCAAGTTCGTCGCGTACTGGATGACCGATTCGCCGGCGATCTTCGCCGACGCGGTGGAATCGATCGTCAACGTGATGGCGGCGGTGTTCGCGCTGTGGGCGCTGTCGATCGCGCATACGCCGGCCGACGAGGATCACCCGTACGGGCACGGCAAGGCCGAGTTCCTGTCGGCCGGCTTCGAGGGAGGGATGATTCTCATCGCCGCGGTGATGATCCTCATCCGCACGATCGATCTGGTCTTCTTCCACGAGATCGTCCCCGGCCGGCTCGATACGGGCGTGGTGCTGCTGGCGATCGCGATGGTCATCAACCTCGGCCTGGGGTTCGTGCTCGTGCGCGTCGGCAAGAGCCGGCGCTCGCTCACGCTCGAAGCCGACGGGCATCACCTGCTCAGCGACGCCGTCACGAGCGTAGCGGTGCTTATCAGCTTGTTCGTCGTTCTCTGGACCGGCTGGCGCTGGGCGGACCCGCTGGCGGCGGCGCTGGTGTCGGTCTACATCGCCTACATGGGCATGCGCCTTATCCGCCAGTCGACCGCCGGGCTGATGGACAAGCAGGACGCCCACGACGGGCAGGTGCTGGTGGCGATCCTCGATTCCCACGTCGGCCCCGGCGGCAAGGAGCCGCACATCTGCAGCTATCACAAGCTGCGGCACCGCCACAGCGGGCGGTTTCATTGGGTCGATTTCCACGTCCTCGTGCCCCGCCACCTCGACGTCGCCGCCGGCCACCACATCGCCAGCGAAATCGAGCACGAGATGGAAGTCACCCTCGGCGAAGGCAACGCCACGGCCCACGTCGAACCCTGCGACGGGGCGGGGTGCGGGCGGTGTGGGCAGAGCTGAGAAAAACGCCGAACGATAAGCGCTGATGGAAGAAAGCCTTTTTCAGCGTTTATCGTTCAGGGTTCAGCGTTTCCCCTCACACCGGCTCGAGTTCCTCGACGGCCAGGTGGTACACCGCCGTCACGACGCCCTTTTCCCGGCGGACGTCGACCTTGAACGTGCCTTTGACCTTCACCGGGCCCTGGAAAAACGGGACAGGGCCTTTGGCGCTGCTGGCCTTAATGAAGTGCTGGATTTGCGGGGGGCCGCTGAAGCAGCACTTGGCGATCGAATAGACGAGATCGAACTTTTCCAGCTCCGGCGCCGCCGAGCCGCTGGACCACATCTCGCCGTGGAGGATGACTTTCTTGCCATCGAGCTCGCGGAAGCGCGCGGGCACGTCTTCGAGCTTGCCGTCTTTGTCGTCGAAGGCGAAGGTGCTGATCGTCTTGAGATCGACGTCCATATACCCGTCCGAGCGCTGCCGGATGCCGCCCGTGAGCAGTTGCTCGGCCAGCGGGTAGAGCACGAACGCCAGCGCGCCGCCGATGATGAGCACGAAAAGCAGCACGCGCGGATTAAGCCACCCCGGTCGGCCGCGGCGGGCGGAGGGGGTTTTGTAATCAATGACCGCGGGGGCGGCCGGCTGCGGGGTGTGGGGCGTGGTGATCTGGCTCATAAGAGGTTCCTTGACACGAGCAGTACGCAGTACGGCTTGTGCGGATTACTGCGGCGCCATTTTGATGCTCTGGGCGTCGACCTGAAAAATGCTGGTGACGTACCCTTCTTCGCGTTTGACCTTCACATGCAAAATGCCTTCGACCATGATCCGCTCGCCCGTGGCCGAGAGCCACTTGCCTTCGGGCAGCTTGCAGAGCGCGACCGTCTGCACCTTCGGCGCCGAGCCGTAGCAGCAGCTCATCATGTCGTTGACCAGCAGGAACTGGCTCACCCGGGCCGCGGAATCGATCGGCAGCATCTGGCCCGGCAGGCGGACGCGGACGCCGTCGAGCTGCCGCACGTCGGCGGGGATCGTGTCGTCGTTGCCTTCGGCGTACTCGAAGTTGCCCAGCTCGTGGAGCAGCAGCTCCATCGTCTTGCCTTCGGGCGGGCGCGTGTGCGGCACGCGGGCCGCCTGCGGCGACGGCTGCGTCGTCGCCGGCTGCGACGCCGGTGGAGCGGCCACGGCCAACGCGGCGGCAAAAAGCGCGGCGGCAAGAAGCAAGGCGGCGGATTGGGTCCGAAATCGCATAAGGCGGCTCATCTCGATTGACCGGCGGGACGGGACGATTCTAACAAAGGCGGCGCGGGCAAGGCATAGTTTATCATCCCCGCGTACGGCTGACGAGATCGAATTGTTCGCCGCCGGCTCCGGTGGACGGCCCGCCCTCGTCATTTCCGCCGCCGCCCCTATGATGCCCGGCCCATGGCCGAGCCCGCCGCCCTCCCCCTCACCGGCCCGCCCGCCGACCAAAAGCCGTTCGGGCTGCTGTTCGTCATCGTGCTCATCGACATGATGGGCTTTGGCATCATCATCCCCCTGATGCCGTTTTACGCCCTGAAATTCAACGCCAGCAGCCTGCAGGTGACGATGCTGCTGAGCGTCTACGCGGCGTTTCAGTTCGTGGCAGCCCCGATCTTGGGGTCGCTGTCGGACCGCGTCGGCCGGCGGCCGGTGCTGATCGTGTCGCAACTGGGCTCGTCGACCGCCTCGCTCTGCCTCGGCGTGGTCACGGCCATGCACTTTCAAAGCCCCGCCCTGGGACTGGGACTGGTTTACCTCACCCGCGTCATCGACGGCATCAGCGGCGGGAACATCTCCGCGGCGCAGGCCTATGTCAGCGACATCGTCCCCCCGGCGCAGCGCGGGAAATACCTCGGCATGCTCGGGGCCGCCTTCGGGATCGGCTTTGCCTTGGGCCCCGGTCTGGGCGGCGTGCTGGGCCGGCTCGATCCGGCGCTACCGGCGTTCGTGGCGTCGGCGATGTCGTTCACCGCGGCGACCATCTGCTACTTCCGCCTGCCCGAATCGCTCACGGCCCCGGTCGCCCACGAACCCGGCTCCGATCTGGCCAGATCCGCCCGGTTGATCAAGGCGCCGGTGCTCGGGCAGCTGTGCGTGCTGTGGTTCGTGGTGATGTTCGCGTTCGTGACGATGGAGGCCGTCTTCCCCCTGCTGCTGCACCACAAGTTCGGCTTCGGCGAACTCGGCGTCGGGCTGACCTTCATGCTCGCGGGGTTCGTGATTATCCTCGTGCAGGGGAAGCTGATCGGGCCGATGGTGCGGCTCGTGGGCGAATGGCAGATCGCGTTCTACGGGCCGGTGATTTATGCGATCGCGATGCTGGTGTTCGCGCGCATGGCGTTCGCGCCGGTGCTCTGGATCATGCTCGGCGGGATGGTGCTTAACGCCTTCGGGCGCAGCATGATGGGGCCGGCGCTGTCGGCCCTGGTGGCCAACTACGCCCCCGCCGGGCGGCAGGGGGCGGCGTTCGGGCTGTTTCACGGACTCGGAAGCCTGGCCCGCGTGTTCGGGCCTGCGCTGGCGGGCTATTTGTACGACGGCGGCCATGCGCGGCCATTCGTATTCGCGGCGGTCCTTACGATCAGTGCGGCGGCGTGGGTGCTGCTGCTGCGGTCGCGCGACGCGTCGGGTGCCTCAGCCGGCAACACCGACACGGCTGTCGACCGCCCGCCCGCTCAGACCAAGCTCGAAATGCCGTAGGCGATCAGGCAAAAGCTCGCCGCAAACCCCGCCCCGGCCAGCATATACCCGGGCAACGGCCGTTCGCTTTCCAGCGCCCGCCCGATGAGCACCCGGCAGGCCGTCAGCGCCACCATCGCCAGGCACGCGGCCACGAACACCAGCGTGTGCAGCCCGCGCTCGCTCAACTGCGTCAGTGACGCCCCGTGCGCATGGGCGACCAACGTCGCCGCCGGCGTCAGCACCACCGACAAAGCCAGAACGACCCACCAGAAGCGCGACGACACCGTTTCTGAATCGTCCATAAGTATTGCTCCCACACGAACTATACGAATCGCGTTCGCCGAACGCTCACTGAATCTGAACGTAAAGCAAATGTCACCTCGAATTTAATAATCCGTCCATCCGGATAAACGGATGCAATGAACCGTTTCGCCGGTTAAGATGCCTCCATGAGCAGCCGCATTCCGTTCATCGAACTCGCCCGGCAACGTGTCGTCGTCCTCGACGGGGCCATGGGATCGAACCTGCAGCAGCGGACGTTCGATCTGCAAAAGGACTGGCTCAACCAGGAAAACATCAGCGAGGTGCTGAACTTCACCCGCCCGGAGGTGATCCAGGAGATCCACGAAGGGTTCCTGGCCGTCGGGTGCGACGCGGTGGAAACCAACACCTTCGGTGCCAACAAGATCGTGATGGCCGAGGCGGAGATGGCCGATCGCGTGTACGAGAACAACGTCGCCGCCGCGGCGATCGCGCGGCGGGCGTGCGACCGCTACGAAACGCCCGATCGTGGACGCTACGTCGTCGGCGCCGCCGGCGGGGGCACGAAGCTCCTCACGCTCGGCATGACCGACTGGACGACGGCCGAAGAGAGCTACTTCGAGCAGTTCCGCGGCTTGATCGACGGCGGCAGCGACGTGCTGCTGTTCGAGACCCAGCAGGATCTGCTCATCATCAAGGTCATGCTCGTCGCCGCCGAGCGCGCGTTCGCCCATTGCGGCCGTCGCCTGCCGATCATCGTGCAGGCGAGCTTCGACCAGGACAACGGCAACCAGATGCTCACCGGCAGCGACGCCGGCGCGTTCGTCGCCGCAATGGCGAGCTTCGACGCCATCGACGCCCTTGGCCTTAACTGCGCGTTCGGGCCCAACGAGCTGACCCAGAGCGTGCGCGCGATCGCAGACGGATTCCCGCGCCTCGTCAGCGCCCTGCCCAACGCCGGCATGCCGGTGATGGTCGACGGCAAAACGCACTTCCCCATGCAGCCGGTGGATTTCGCCGTCGGCATCGAGCGCTTCGTCAAAGAGTTCGGCGTTAACATCGTCGGCGGCTGCTGCGGCACGATGGCGGAGCATCTTGCGGAAGTGGTGAAGCGCGTGGGGGTGCCGAATGAGGGGAATTGGAAAGACCCTGCTCCTGCTTCCCAACTCCCAACCACTAACTCCCAACTCCCGCCCGCCGGCGTGCGGGCCAAAGAGCGCAACGTCCGACTCAAGCCGCAAATCTCGAGTCTCGTTTCGGCAGAGGACATCCGCCAGGACCTTAGCTATCTCATCGTCGCCGAGCGGACGAACACCAACGGGAGCAAGAAGTTCCGCACGCTGCTTCAGGCCGAGGATTTTGACGCACTCGTGTCGATGGGACGCGACGAGATGCGCGACGGCTCGCACATGCTCGACGTGTGCGTCGACTTCGTCGGCCGCGACGGCGTGCGCGACATGCGCGAAGTCGTGCGGCGGTTCGTCAACGCCATCCCCGCCCCGCTCATGCTCGACAGCACCGACCCCAAAGTGCTCGAAGCCGGCTTGCAGCTCGCCGGCGGGCGGTGCGTGCTCAACAGCATGAACCTCGAAGAAGGCGAGGAAAAGCTCGGGCAGTTCTGCCGGCTCGCCAAGACGTATGGCGCCGCCGTCGTCGCCGGCACGATCGACGAAGACAAGCTCAACGCCATGGCCCGCACGCGGGAGCGCAAGCTCGCGATCGCGCAGCGCATCCGCGATATCGCCGTCGAGCGGCACGGGCTGACGGACGAAGACCTCCTGTTCGACCCGCTCGTGCTGCCGATCAGCACCGGCATCGAGGAAGACCGCCGCAACGCACTGGAGACGATCGAAGGCACGCGCCTCATCAGCCAGCACCTCCCGCGCTGTCACACGGTCGTCGGCCTGAGCAACGTCTCCTTCGGCCTCAAGCCCGCGGCCCGCGTCGTGCTCAACTCGGCATTCCTCCACGAGCTGCGCGACGCCGGTTTGACGGGCGCGATCGTCCACGCGAGCAAAATTCTCCCCAAAAACCGCATCCCCCAGGAACAGTGGGACGCCGCGCTGGAACTGATCTACGACAAGCGCAAAGAAAACCACGACCCCCTCACCCACTTCATCGGTCTCTTCACCGACGACACCGGCCTTGCCACTTCAGTGGCAAGGGCAGATCCCTGGGAAGGCCTCACGATCGAAGAGGCGCTGAAAAAACACATCATCGACGGCGAAAAACGCGACCTCGTGAAGCGACTCGAAGAAGCCCGCGTAGAAAAACGGATCCCTCCGCTCGAGATCATCAACAACGTCCTGCTCGAAGGCATGAAAGTCGTCGGCGAACTCTTCGGCCGTGGCGAGATGCAGTTGCCGTTCGTGCTGCAAAGCGCCGAGACGATGAAGGCCGCCGTCGCCCACCTCGAGCCGTTCATGGAAAAGCTCGAAGGCAACAGCAAGGGCCGGATCGTCCTCGCCACCGTGAAGGGCGACGTTCACGACATCGGCAAAAACCTCGTCGACATCATCCTCACCAACAACGGGTACACCGTCTTCAATCTCGGCATCAAGCAGCCCGTCGCTGACATCCTGCGGGCGGCGGAGGAAAAGAACGCCGACGCCATCGGCATGAGCGGGTTGCTCGTCAAGAGCGTCGCGGTGATGAAAGAGAACCTCGAGGAGCTCAACCTGCGCGGCATCAAGACCCCCGTCCTGCTCGGCGGGGCCGCCCTCACGCGCGACTACGCGGAGGACGATCTGGCGAATCTGTACAAAGGCCCGCTGCTCTACTGCCGCGACGCCTTCGACGGCCTGAAGGTGATGGACTACGTCAGCGGCAAGCGCATCGACGCGCTGTACGAGGAGCAGCGCGAACGCGCCCAGAAGCGCAAGACGCAGCGCGCCAATGCCGTCAAGCCCCTCAGCGGCTTAGCTTCCGAGAAGCCGAAGATCGACCACACGAACCAGGTCCCCGTCCCCCCGTTCTGGGGCCGGCGCGTCGTGACGGGCATCAAGCCGGGCGCGGTCTTTCCGTTCATCAACGAGATCGCCCTGTTCACCGGCCAGTGGGGCCTGAAGCGCAAAGGAATGAGCGAAGAAGCGTACGACGCCTTCCTCGACCAGCACGCGCGCCCGGTCTTCCGCGATCTCGTCGCCCGGGCGGCAACCGAGAGCTTCATCGAGCCCAAAGTCGTGTACGGCTACTTCCCCGTGCAGGCCGACGGAAACGACCTGATCGTCTACCGCGCCGAGGATTTCCAACACGAAGCCAAATGCGACTGCGGCGCCTGCGGACACGCGCTGGGCCAAGCCCACGGCTCCGTCGTGGGGATCGCCAACGGTAAGCTCATCCCGCGCCGAGCCCCCCGCGAACACCTGCGCTTCAGCTTCCCGCGCCAGCAGGGGCGGCGCGAACTGTGCATCAGCGACTTCTACCGCACGAAGGCCAGCGGCGAGTACGACGTGCTGGCGCTGCAACTCGTCACCGTCGGCGACAAGGCCACCGAATTGGCCGAGGCCCTGCGGCACGAAAACCGGTACCAGGATTACCTTTACCTCCACGGCTTCGGCGTCGAAAGCGCCGAGGCCCTCGCCGAGCTGTGGCACAAGCGCGTGCGGCAGGAACTGGGCTTCGGCGCCGAAGACGACCCCGACGTCCGCCGCACCTTCCAGCAACACTACCGCGGCAGCCGCTACAGCTTCGGCTACCCCGCGTGTCCGAACCTTGAAGACCGCGCCAAGATCGTCGAACTGCTGCGGCCCGAGGAGATCAACGTCGTCCTCAGCGAGAACTACATGCTCGTGCCCGAACAAAGCACCGACGCGATCGTCGCCCATCACCCGCAGGCGAAGTATTTTGATGTGGATTGATTACTGGCATGGTCGCTTAAGCGACCATGCCGCCAGGTCGGGTTACGCCCTACAATGCGGGCATGGTCACTTTCGAATCTGATGCCGCGCGGTATTTCATCTATGGCGTTCTTATCGTCAGCGGCGTGATCCTGTTGTTCGCCGGGTACCGCATCGGCCGGCTGCTGGCGTCGGCGCGGTTCCAGCGCGAGATCGAGAAGAGCCAGTCGGACCTGTTCACGACGCAGCAGGGCTTTAAGAAACTGTACGAGAGCGAGATCGCCACCCTCAAGCAGGAGAATGGCGTGCTGAGCGGGCAGGTCGTCGCGCTGGAAGCGCGCGTGGAAGAGTACCGCCGCAAGGCCGCGGGATTCGGCGGGTTGTTTTCGTCGGGCAATAAGAAGTCCGACGCGATGTACGCCTTGCTGCTGGAGAACGAGGCCCTTGAAGAGCAGCTACACAAGCAGAACACGAAGCTCGCCGTCGAGCGAAAGGACGCGGTGCAGGAATCGCTGCGCAACGTCGGCTACCGCCGGGTGCTGATGAGCCAGTTGCTCAACGACAACCGCATCAAGGAATACGTCCGCGAAATTTTAGAAGACGACCACCGCCTCCCCGCGACCGAGCAAGCCAAGCTCCCGGGCGCCGCCCAGGCCGCGTCGACGCCCGACTAATCCCACCCGACGCAAATCCCCGCCGGCGTAGCCACTTCAGTGGCTACGCCCTTTGCCCTACTCGACCCCACCCATGTCCGACCCCGACAACTTCCGCTTCCTCCTCCGGAAACGATTCGCCGAAGGCTCAGTCCACGCGCGGTGGACCCCGTCCACCCGCGCAATCCTTCCCCCCGTCGACGCAGCCATCGACGCGGCGTGGCACACGCTTAAGTCACGGCCCGGCGTTCACCTGTTCGACGGCCCCGTCTGCCGATTCGAATCGTTCACGGTGGCGGGCGACCGGCTCACGCTGGCGATCAGCGAAACGAGCTACCGCCTGGTCGCCGGCACGAACTTCGCCAACCCGCACTTCGCCATCGAGCACGGCCGCGGCGTGATGGCCAACCCCCTTGGCGTCAGCACGCTGCTGCATACTGCCGACAAGTTTCTTATGCTCGGGCGGCGCAACCACACGGTCGCCTACTACCCGGGCCGCGTGCACCCGTTCGCCGGTTCGATGGAAGTGCGCGAGCGCGTCGATCCGTTCGACAACGTCCGCCGCGAGCTTGCCGAAGAGCTCGGCCTGACTGCGCCGCAGATCAAACGCATCGTCTGCCTCGGCCTTGCCGAGGACGCCGCCCTGCTTCATCCGGAACTGATTTTCGTGACCGACGTGGCCGAATCGCGTGCGGGGATTGCAGCAGCGCTCGATCTGGCCGAGCACAGCCTGACCTGGAGCATCGATGCCCGGCCCGCGGTCGTCGACGCCGCGCTCGACGACCCGGCACTCACCCCCATCGCCAAAGCCGTGCTCACCGCCTGGGCCGACGACGTGCAGTCTCGATCCTAAAAGCTGCCACGTTACTCATCGCAAAACAATTCGTGGCGTGGGCGTCCCGCCCACGTTCGCCGCCTGGCGGCGAAGTAACTTCCGGGTGCGCCGGAACGTGGGCGGGACGCCCACGCCACCGAAGAAGGACGTGGCATTTGAAGAGTTTATTCTCCCGTGCGACCGCCCGTAGTGGCGACGCGCGGGCGGCGTATGATGGAGCACCAATGTCCCGCGAGCTTCGCCTTAATCTCATCTTCTTGGTCATCCTGCTCATGCTTATGGCGCCGGGGTTTTATATCCTGATGCGCAAGCGTCTCGCCGACACCGACCGCCGCGCCGACCTGCCTCACCCGCCGCCGCATAGCGTGGCGTACGTCCAGCCCGGCCCCGTGCCGCCGCACCTGCCGCGCGTGGAGCCGTCGGCGGCGAAGGTGTGGGTGAGCCGCCTCGTGCGCGACCGGTTCGGCGCCGAGATGTTCCGCGCCGAAGGCAACGTCCCTTGCATCAGCGGGGACCACCGCGCCCAGCTGACGTACTTCGCCGCCGACGCCGGTCGGCTGCGCCTGCAGTTGCTGCTGTGGCAAGCGCCCGAGGCCGCAGGCGCGCG
>DASVSS010000350.1:0-36109 GCA_036387945.1 Tepidisphaeraceae bacterium
AAAGTCGTGGGATGACCTGCGCCGCCGCCACGTCGCGGACTACGTCGCGCTGTACGACCGCTGCGCGATCGACCTCGGCCCCGCCGCCGGCGCAGACGCACCGACCGATCAACGCCTCCAAGCATACGCGCGCGGCGCCGTCGATCCGGCGTTCGTCGCGCTCTGCTTCCAATACGGCCGTTATCTGCTCATCAGCAGTTCGCGCGCCGGCGGGCAGCCGGCAAACCTGCAGGGCATCTGGAACGACCTCATGCAGCCGCCGTGGAGCAGCAACTACACGATCAACATCAACACGGAGATGAACTACTGGCCGGCGGAAGTGGCGAACCTCGCCGACTGCCACCGGCCGCTGCTGGCGTTCGTCACGCAGCTCGCCGAGACCGGCCGGGCGACGGCGTCGACGAACTACGGCACGCGGGGCTGGGTGTCGCACCACAACTCCGATTTGTGGCGGCATTCGGCGCCCGTGGGCAACTACGGCAAGGGCGACCCGATGTGGGCGAACTTCGCCATGAGCGGCCCGTGGCTGTGCCAGCACTTGTGGGAACACTTCGCCTTCGGGCGCGACGAAACGTTCTTGCGCGACGTCGCGTGGCCGGTGATGAAGGCGTCGGCGGAGTTCTGCCTCGACTGGCTGATCGACGACGGCAACGGCCGGCTCGTCACTTCGCCGTCGTGTTCGCCGGAGCTGGATTTCAATGCCCCCGGCGGCGTGCGCGGCGTGGTGTCGGCGGGCACGACGATGGACCTGCAGATCGCGTGGGATTTGTTCACGAACTGTCTCGACGCCGCGGCGGCGATCGGCATCACCGACGCGATCGTCGACGACATCCGCTCGGCCCGCGAGCGGTTGCTGCCGATGCAGATCGGCCGACGCGGCAACATCCAGGAATGGGCCCAGGACTGGCTCGAGCGAGACGTGCACCACCGGCACGTCTCGCACCTGTTCGGCCTGCACCCCGGCCGGCAGATCACGCCGAAGACGCCGGCGCTGTTCGCCGCCGCACGCCGCACGCTCGAGCTGCGCGGCGACGCGGGCACGGGCTGGTCGCTCGGGTGGAAGATCAACTTCTGGGCCCGCCTGCTCGACGGCGACCGCGCTCACTGGCTCGTGCGCAACCTGCTCCGCCCGGTGGGATTCGTCCTCGAAGGCAGCGACAACCGCGGCGGGGGGTTCTATCCCAACCTGTTCGACGCCCACGAGCCGTTCCAGATCGACGGCAACTTCGCCCTCACCGCCGGCGTCGCCGAGATGCTGCTGCAGAGCCATGACGACGCGATCGACCTGCTCCCGGCCCTGCCGCCGCAGTGGCCGACCGGCAGCGCCCGCGGCCTGCGGGCGCGCGGCGGGTTTACGATCGACCTTGCCTGGGAAGACGGGCGGCTGCATTCGGCGGTCGTCCACAGTTCCCCCGGTGTCGACGCGGTCGTCCGCACCGCCGGCCGGACGACGACGCTGCGGGTGCCGGCCGGTGGTGCAGTCACATTGAAGGCCGACTTGTCGACCTAGAGCGTGTGATGCGCTTTTAGAGCCGATGTGCCGCAAGTCGCTGCGCTTGCCGCTCGCGGGGGTGAGCCCGGTTTCGCAACCCAAAGCGCATAACACGCTTTAGCCGGCAGTCGCGCCAGTAATCAAGGTGCGGCCGGCGCGTGCGCGACGGTCGTGATCCCCTCACGGTCGCGGCGGCGCACGAGGATCGCGCACACGAGCCCGCTGACCGCGCACCCCGCGATCACCGCCGCGAAGGGCACGCTCGTGCCATTGAAAAAGAGGCTCACAAGGCTGCCCGAGACCGCGCCGCAGGCGAACTGAATCGCGCCCATGAGCGACGACGCCGAGCCGGCGATGGCGGCGTTGTCCTCCAGCGCCAGCATCGCCGTCGGCGGGCCGACCAGGCCCTGCGCGCCGACGCAGAAGAACAGGCACGAGGCGATCACCGGCACCGAATCGACGTGCACCAGCGACGCCGCCAGCAGCGCGCCCGCCGCGGCAGTCTGCACGGTCGACGCCATCAGGATCAGCCGCGTCGCGCCGAGCCGGCGGATGAACCGGACGTTGAGCTGCGCCATGCCGATGAGCCCGATGGCGTTGAGCGCGAACAGCAGGCTGTACGCGGCCGGCGGCACGGCATGGAGCGTGATGTAGATGAACGGCGAGCCGGCGAGGTACGCGAACACCACCGCCTGCGAGCACCCGCCGACGAGCACGGTGAGCAAAAACCCGCGGTCGCCGAGCAGTCCGCGGTACGCCATGAACGCCGAAACCAGGCCGACGCCCTGCCGGCGGTCGGGGGGATGGGTTTCTTCGAGCAGGAACAGGATCAGTGCAATGCAGCAGAGGCCGAACCCGCCGAGGAACCAGAACGCCGCTTGCCACGGCAGGTAGGCCAGCAGCAGGCTGCCCAGCAGCGGCGCGAGGATCGGCGAGACACCCAGCACGAGCAGCATCAGCGCGAACAGACGCGCCGCCTCTTCGCCGCTGCGCAGGTCGCGCACGATCGCGCGCGGGATGACCATCCCCGCGCACGCGCCAAGGCCTTGAACGAACCGCACGACGATGAGCATCTCGATGCTCGTGGCCACCGCCGCGGCGAACGACGCGACGACGAACAACGCGAACCCCGCCAGCAGCGGCAAGCGCCGGCCGACGCGGTCGGACACCGGGCCGTAGATCATCTGCCCCGCCGCCAGGGCGACGAAATAACTCACGAGGCTGAGCTGCACCCGGTCTTCGCCAACGCCGTAGCCGCGGGCGATGTCCGGGAAGGCCGGCAGATACGTGTCGATGCCCAGCGCACCCGATGCCGTCAGCAGCCCGAGCACGCAGGCATAACGGAACGTCGATCCGGCCATGGGTGGGGACGACCGATCATCCGGCGGCAATCCGTGCGAATCGCGCGTGACGGCCGAAGCGTCGTCGGGTACTGCATCGAGCCGAACGTGATTCATGCCCGCCATTGACGATCTCCACCCGGCGGCGGCCACTGGATCAAAAAACCACCGCGCCAACAACGCGCGATGCGACGGACGGTTTTGCGCCCGTGAAGTGTAGGTCGGGCCGGTCGTTGACAGGACAAAAGTCGGTGACGCCCCGGCGGCGGACGCGGCGGGCTTCTAGAAATATTCGTAACAGAAGGGCTGCGGCCCTTCGCCCAGAGCCGACAGCAACGGCAACGCCGTTGGGCGCGGCAGGTCGATCAGCCCCAGCGCCGCCGCCTGCGCCGCAGGCAGCGCCCCGGTGCACAGGGCGGCGAACGTCGCTTCGTCGCACACAACGTCGGCCGACGCGGATGAACTTTTCGCCGACACCCGGCCTTCATCGATCGACAGTTCGAGCGTGGTCGTGTGGCCTTCGATCGTACGCACCGCGGCCACAACTTTGCCGCTGACCGACGTCCGCAGTGCCTGGCCGTCGAGGAAGCGGATCGGGTCGAGCACGCGCAACTGCATCCGCGTGAGCGACCGGCACGCGGCCGCGGGATGGTCCACCCGGCGGTGCGGCACCTGCGGCTCACCCAGCAACCAATTGAGCGGCACGTCGACCGGCAAGGCCAGGCGCGCCGTCGCGTACTGATCGCGCAAGCCGCGGAGCAGGCCCAGCAGCGAGACCATGCCGCTGGCGTTCTCCCACGCCGGCTGCACGACATTGGCGACGGCGGTGTCGTTCTCGATCGACTCGCGCAGCCACGCGTGTGCGGCGACGCGGTCGCCGCGGTCGTCGACGAACAACTGCGCGTCGGCGTCGAGCCCTTCGAGCCATTCATTCAACTGCGGCGGCGACGTCTCCACGTCACACTGCCCCGCCGCCGCCTGCGCCGCGCGGCAGGCGAGCATGGCGGGTGCGTCGGCGGTGGAGCCGAACCGCCAGCGGGCCGGGGGCGGCGCTTCGGGCAGGAGCGACAACGGGATCGTCCACACGTTCTGGCGCTCGACGATGCCGTACCCGAAGTGCGAATAAAACGACGCGCGGAACGGCATCAATGCGCTGACGATCTCGCCGCGCTCACGGGCCTTGTCCGCCATCGCCGCCATAACCTGTGACGCCACCCCCCGCTGCCCCGCCGTGCGGCGGCGGTGTGACTTGACGGTGCCGACCCACGCCACGCCCTGGCACGGCACGCGCTTGCCGCGGGCGTGCAGGTGCATCGACAAACTCGTCGCGGTGCCGACGTCCTGCCCGTCGTCGACCGCAATGCACACGTCGCCGTCGCCCCACGCCCCGCGAGCGGTCCGGGCGTGGAACAGTTGCCGGTCCTTACCGGCCGCCGCGTAGCACCGCCAGCGCAGCTCGCCGATGCGGTTGAGGTCGGAACGGCCGGTCCAATGCAGTTCAAGGGCCATAGGACGAATCTAACCAATAATGAGCGGACATCATCTACTTTGCCACACGATCTAATCGAGTCCAGGGTCGACTGGCGATCCGTCTCGATCGGCGCAACTCGCGATGAAGTGGTTGAACGTCTTGGAATCCCTCACGACACAGGCAGCGCATCACGCAAATACCAGTCTCCGGGCATCTACAAGTACGACGAAATCGAGTTTCACTTCGAACCCGGAAAAGACGGACGGCTGGTTCTCAACTACACTGAGAGGATTCAAACGGTAACGGTGTCACACTGGCATCGCGACGGACATAAAGAACTCCAGCAAGGCAAGACCATGGCCCGCGTCGGCATCATCGTCGAAAAAATCTACGAAGACCTCGAACTTCAATACCCCAAGTACCGCCTGAAGGAAGCCGGCCACACCGTCGACGTCATCGGCCCCAAGGCCGGCGAGACGTACGTCGGCAAGCACGGCTACCCGCAGAAGGCCGAAGTCGCCGCGGCGGACGTGCAGGCGAACGATTACCAGCTCATCGTCATCCCCGGCGGCACGTCGCCGGACCACATGCGGCGCAGCGAGCACGTCGTGAAACTCGCCCGCGACGCCGACAAAGCGCAAATCCCCATGGCCGCCATCTGCCACGGCCCGTGGCTGCTGTGCAGCACGAAGGCGCTGCGCGGCCGGCGGTGCACGAGCTACATGAGCATCGTCAGCGACGTGCTCAACGCCGGTGGCAAGTGGGTCGACGAAGCGTGCGTGGTCGACGGGCACGTCATCACCAGCCGCACCCCCGAAGACCTGCCGGCGTTCATGTCGGCGGTGCTGTCGCTGCTGAAGGACGGCCACGCCGACGGCACGAAGGGCGAGCCAGCGGCGCCGGCTTGGGTGCACCAGCTCGTGGCCGAAGATTCGGCGGCGTAACGGTGTCGTCGGCCAGACGAGTCAGACAGCCGTCTGACCCGCACCGACGGGCATTAACGACGCATTCTTTTCGGCGGCGTCCGCCGCGGCGATGAGCAACGCGCTTGCGGCGGCGGGGTCGTCACCCCGGGCGCAGGCGGCGACGGCCTCGCAGGCGCGGGCGACGTCGGGCGAATTGAGAAGCCGGTGAAGTTTGCGGGCGACGTTCCAGCCGGTGAAGAACGCCGGCCGCACCGCCGCGGCCACGCCGAGGCGGCGGCAGATGGCGGCGTTGTCGGGCTGGTCGTGGCTCATCGGCATGATCAGTTGCGGGATAGCGGCGCGCAGTCCCTGCGCCGTCGTGCCGATGCCGCCGTGGTGCACGATCGCGGCGCAGCGCGGCAGCAGCAGCCCGAACGGCGCGAACGGCACGTGCCTGACGAACGGCGGCAGCCGCGCCGGCAGGTGCTGGGCGTGGCGCGTCACCAGCAGCCCGCGCCGGCCGAGCCGGCGGCAGGCGTCGACGGCGGCGGCGAAGAACTTGTGCCCGAACACCATCGCGCTGCCGGGCGTGAACGCCACCGGCGGCGCACCGGCGGCCAGAAACGCCTCGAGATCGTCGTCCAGGGCAACGTGATCGGATTCGTCGTACAACGGAAACCCCGCCAGGCGCACCTGCGGCGGGTAATCCGGCTGCCGCGGCAGGAACCACGCCGGCCACAGCCCGATTGTCAGCAGCGGCGCACTCCACCACCCCGCCTGAAACCGCTCGACCGGCGGCAACCCGATCGACACGCGAAACGGATTGAGCTTCGGCAGAATCAGCGGATCGATCACGAATCGATCGGCCCCTTCCCAGAAGCGTTTGCGCCACGCCCGCGGCACGTAGTTCACGTCGATCCCCCCGGGCAGCACGGGCATTACTTCGTGCGATCGGATGCAGATCGGCGCGAGGTGAATCGTGGCCATCGCGAGCTTGTGCTTCTCCGCGGCGCACCGGGCCCCCAGCGCGAGCGACGAACCGACGACGAACGTGCCCGCCCCGGCCTCGCCCGTGACCAGGTCGTACACCTGCTGAAGCGATTCGCCGATCGATTCAAGAATGACCTTCGGCCCGCGCTGGTGATGCCAGACGTCGCGATTGCTGAGCACCTTCGTGAACACTTCGCGGTCCCCGCAGGGGATGAACCCCAGCCCGGCCTGTTCGACCATTGGCCGAAAAATATCGTTCGCCGCCAGCCGCACGCGGTGCCCGCGCGCCGCCAGGTCGCGCCCGATGCCGACGAACGGATGCACGTCGCCGTGGGAGCCGAGGGTGATGAGCAGGAAGTCAGACATACCGCGGCAATGTACGCGGGATGTCGTGGCGGTTCCTCTTCCATCGGGCGAGGTCCGGCGACGGCGGACAGCGGTCGATCGATTGAACCGCGGTTCGATCGCGCCGGTTTCGTTCCTTCTATTTTTACATTCGCTTTCGATGAAAAATCCGGCCAATCCACCGGCCGGCCACGGTTTACGCCGGCGGAGTTTGGGGCCGCAGCGTCGCGCAAATCGCCCAGTCCGCCGTGCGTAAAGCATGGCCGGCGAGGTCTGTTTTCTGCGGGAACGGAAGTCGCGTCGCGTGTCCATCCATATACACCCTCCGCGCTGCGCCGTCGGCACGACAACCGCGCAGCGCCGCGCCGATTCGCCCGGCCGGCAGGGTCGCTTTAATTTATTTTCGCTGCCGAGGCGCTGCGCGCTGCGCATTCGGCAAATCCCGTCCCTCCCCCTGCAGGAGAGGCTAGGTGGGGGCGGCCCGCGACCTGCAATAGCGGCCCGCTGATGTCATAGAAGCAAACCCCTCGCCCGGTACTCCGGGAGAGGGTAGGGAGAGGGCCGAGCGCGCAATGGCGTTTGATCGCGATGAGGCGTCCCCCCGCCCCCACCTAACCTCCCCCGCAGGGGAGGGACCAGACATTGGCGATTGATTGCGGTGACGCGACCGCCGCCCCCACCTAACCTCCCCCGGTGGGGGAGGAACCGGAGAAACACTTGTGCTTGCGATGCGGCGGGCGGCGAAGGTCTCAGAAAACCGCCGCGTCGTCTTCGCTTACTTCGCACCACGTCTTGGGTGTTTCCCACACTGTCACCGAAGACAGCCGCGTCGTGGCCGTGCGCAGGGGGACGGCCAGCAGGCGGTAGATCACCGCAGCGATGTTTTCGACGCTGGGGTTCAGCGTGGCGAACTCGGTCGTTTCGACGTTGAGGTGCTTGTGGTCGAAACGATCGATCACCGTCTCACCGACGATGCGCTCCAGGTCGGCGGTGGGCATGAGCCGGCCGGTGGCGTCGGGCGTGCCGGCGACGGTGACTTGCAATTCGTAATTGTGGCCGTGGCCGTTTGGGTTGTTGCACTTGCCGAAGGCGGCGCGGTTGGCTTCATCGCTCAGGGACGGGACGTGCAGACGGTGGGCGGCGGAGAATTCGAATCGCTGGCTCAGGCGGATCATTGTCGGTTCCTTCGCGAAGTGTTCGATCGCCATGTACGGCGAGAGGCGCAGCCGCAGCCGTTCAAGCGTCACGCCCGGCCAAGCGTCACGCAACTCGCCGTAGAGCTGCCCTAAAACCCGGGCGTGGGTGAACGTGCCCTTGGCCAGCAGGGCCTGCAGCACCGGCGCGCCGCGGGCGCGGACGGCGGCGTCGACGCGCTTGATGTTGCACAGGTAGCCCGTCGCCGGGTCGGGCGTGCCGGCCAAGCCCACCTGCAGGGCGAAGAACGTCGCCAATGGATCCATTGGGGGCGTTCCTGCGTACCCATTGGGTGACAATGCCCCCCCGGTGGGCATCGCGGCCGGGGCGGCGGTGACGTGGAGACGAACCTCGCGGACGAGTCGGGCCATGGGACGTGATTGTAAGCGAACCGGCGGCGACATTATCGGCTGCCGTCCGTTAGGCCGACGTTCGGCCGAAAATCTTGACCGAAGTCGAGGGATCTGATAGGTTTGCATTGCTCTACCCGGGGCGGCGGAGCGCGTGGCTAATCGACTGAAAAGTCCAAGCACCAGAGGCACAATCCGTGGCGAAGAAGGTCAGCAAGAAGCCGGTCGTAAAGCCTGTCGTTAAGGCAAAGCCCAAAGCCGTTTCCGTTGCGGCCAGTTCCGGCGCGGCCAGGAAGGCGTCCGCCAAGTCGCCGCGCGTGGTGTCGCGGGCCGCCAAGCCTGTCGCCAAGGCCGGTGTCTCCCGGTCTTCCGCCAAATCGACTGTAGTCAAATCGCCTGTCGCCAGGACACCGGTCGCCCGGCCCGTCGCACAGGCGCCGACCCGCCCGGCGGTGGCGCTCAAGGCCCTGTCGCGGGCCGGCCGTTCGGCGTCGACGCCAATCCCGAATCCGGCCCCAACTCCGGGCGCGAGTCCGACCCTGAGCTCTTCAGCGCCCAGGCCCGGCGCACTCAAGGCTAGCGCGCCCAAGCTCATCATCAAGTCGTCGGCGAAGCCGGAACTGGTCATCAAATCGTCGGCCTCGCCGGCCATGAAGTCCGGGCTGGTGAAGTCGCTGACGCGGCCGAAGGTCAAGACACGGACGCTCGAGCCGATCATCGTGCGCCTACCCCCGCCGCCGGTCACCAGCAACAGCAAGATGGCCAAGAACCAGGCCGGCCTGAGCACGAAGGAACTCGAAACCTTCCGCGACCTGCTCCTGCAGAAACGCCGTGAGCTGCTCGGCGACATGAGCAGCATGGAAGGCGATGCCCTGCGCTCGGGCAACACCAACCTCAGCACCCTCCCGCTACACATGGCCGACAGCGGCACGGATAACTACGAGCAGGAATTCACGCTCAACCTCGTCGAAAAAGAGCGCAAACTGCTCGGCGAGATCCAGCGTGCCTTGGCCAAAATCCAAGACGGCAGCTACGGCGTCTGCGAAGGCACGGGCAAGCCCATCGGCAAGCCGCGCCTCGAAGCCCAGCCGTGGGCGAAGTACTCGATCGAGCACGCCCGGGCGCTTGAAAAGCCCCAGTATCGCCGCGCGTATTAACCCCGCGCAGGCCCGACGTTCGGAGCGCATTCACCCACTGGCGGGGTCACTTTAGTGACCCCGTCTTTTTCTTCAGGTGTCGGATTCTCGTTTCAACGGGGTCGCTGAAGCGACCCCGCCGCTTCATCTGGATTGCGCGCGTGATGGCGCGACGGGCGCGCCTTAGGCGTTTTTGGTCGATCGCCTCGCTGCGACTATGATCGCGGAATGGCCCGTGTTCGCCGACTCGCCCTTCAATCCCCCGTTGCCTGGGCGTGCGTGCTCGTGCCGCTGGTTCTGGGGCTTGGCGCCGATCTGCTCAGCAAGGAGATCGCGTTCGAGCATTTGAACATCCGGTGGTTCGACGACGCCGCGCGCGTGCCGCAGGTGCGGTCCGACAGTTACGACGCGATCCCGAACTACCTCACCTTCCAGGCCCACGTGAATTACGGCGCGGTCTTCGGCATCGGTCAGGGCGCGCGCGTGCTGTTCATCGTCGTCTCGCTGCTGGCCCTGGGCCTGCTCGGCTACCTGTTTAGCCGCTCAGGGGCGCAGCGGGTTTACCAGGTGCTCGTCGGCCTGCTGCTGGCCGGGGTGCTGGGCAATCTCTACGACCGCGCGGTGTACGGGTACGTGCGCGACATGATCTACGCCCTGCCCGGCTGGCAGTTTTCCGACCTCGCGGGCTTTCTGCCGGCGCGGGAAATCTTCCCATGGATCTTCAACATCGCCGACAGCCTGCTGTGCGCCGGGGTGTTCGGCATGTTCGTCCACAGCCTGTTCGCGCGCGACGAGACCGCCGCCGCGCCCGCCGACTTGCCTGCCGACCGGGCGGCGACGAGCCATGCCGAATCCTGACGACTATCCCGCGGCCGGCTCCGACGCCGCGTTGATCCGCCGCGCGATCCGCGTGGCGATGGACGGCCGCGGCGAAGTCGAGCCCAACCCCATGGTCGGTTGCGTGATCGCCCGCGACGCGCCCGCCGGCCCGTCCAAACCACCCGTCATCATCGGCGAAGGCCGGCACGTCGCCTTCGGCCAGGCCCATGCCGAGCCGACGGCGCTGGCGGACTGCCGTGAGGACCCGCGCGGCGCGACGGCGTACGTCACGCTCGAGCCGTGCTGCCACACGAACAAAAAAACCCCGCCGTGTGCGCCGCAGGTGATCGCGGCGGGCATCGCCCGCGTGGTCGTCGGGTGCCTCGACCCGAACCCGGCGGTCGATGGACAGGGCGTGGCGATGCTGCGGGCCGCGGGCGTGCGCGTCGATCACGCCGCGACGGCGGTCGAAGCCGAATGCCGGCAACTCATCGCCCCCTTCATCGCCGCGCAAAGCAACCGTCCGTACGTCACGATGAAATGGGCCGAGGACAATCACGGTTACGTCGCCGGGCCGGGAGGCGAGCGCGCGACCATCTCCGGGCCGGCGACGAACCGCCTTGTGCATCACCTGCGGGCGCGCAGCGACGTCGTGGGCGTGGGTGCGGGGACGGTCATCGCCGACGACCCTGCACTGACGCCGCGCGGCGTACCGATCGTCCGGCCGCTGCGGCGCTGGGTCTTCGACCGCGGGCTTCGCTCACCGGCCGATTGCCAGCTTTTCGAGACCGCCGAGCAGTGGCCGACCACGATCTTCTGCGACGCCAGTGCGGCCGGCCCGCAAAGCCGCGCGCGCTATCCGGCGGCGGTCAAGATCGTCGGGGTCGACGACTTCACCCTCGCCCGCGCGATCGCCGCCGGGGCCACCGAGAGCGGCATCACCCATGTGCTCGTGGAAAGCGGCCCGCTGCTGGCGGCCGGGATGTTCGCCGAAAACCTCGTCGATCGATTGTGGGTCATCCGCGCCGCCCGGCGCGTCGGCGACGCGACCGCCCCGTCGGCAGCGGCCATCCCCGCGAACTTCGTCCGAACCGCCACGCTTGCCTTCGGCGACGACGTCGTGAGCGAGTATCTCAACACCCAATCCGCGGCATTCTTCGCCGCCGTGCCTAGTGCGGACATTGTGCTGGCAACCGACAGTGACGCCGACTTCTCCGCCGCCTGCGAAGGCTAGCGCAAGAACACCCCGAAGAGTTGGGGACGCCCGGCCATCCCGTGGTGGGGGTTCTCGGTGGCGTGGGCGTCTCGCCCACGTTTGCCGCGAAGCGGCGAATCAATCTTCCGGCTGCGCCGGAACGTGGGCGAGACGCCCACGCCACGGGGAATGTCGCTGCCTCACTTAGTCCAGGCGGCCTTCAGCGCCGCGAGTGTCTGGTCTTTGTCCTGCAGGCCGAAGGGGTCGCCGCGCCTGCCCTGCTGGTCGGCGGTGAACCACTTCCAGACGAACACGCCGGCCATGAAATCGCGCTGATCGGCCTCGTCGATTGCGACACGGTAGAGCATCGCCTGCGCCGCCGGGTCATGGCCGATGAGCTTGTAACTCCACGGCTCGGCCGCGGCGGTGGTGCTGGGCGTGTAGCCGAGTTCGAGGAAGCACACACGCTTGCCGAAGCGCCGTGCGACCGGGCCGAGTTCGTCGTACACCTTCGCCCATCCAAGCCGCACGTCGGCCTCGGCGGGCGGGGAGTCCTTGGCGACCGGGAAGTACGCGCTGATGCCGATGACGTCGACGGCGTCCCACCACGCGATCTGTTTCCATTCCAGGAACGCCGCACAATACGTCAGCGGGCCCTTGTAGACCGCGCGCACTCGCGCGATCAGTGCCCGCCAGTCGGCTTCGCGCCCGCTCGTGCCTTCGAGTTCCACGCCCACGCACAGTCCGTCGGCGTTACCCTCGGCGGCAATCGTCGCCTGGTCGACGACGTAATCCCCGTACGCCGCGAACCACGCGGCCCAGTCGGCTTCGCTGGTCATCTTCACGTCGCCTGGCCACTTGCTGGCGTTGCCGAACTCGCGCGACCACAGGTGCGGCTTGATGAGAACCTTCAATCCCGCCGCGTGCGCGTCGGCGATCGTTTTGAGCACCGCGGCTCGGCCCAGCGTCCGGTCGCCGCGAAAGGTGAGTTGGGGCTGGCTGACCGACGGCATGTAGCCGAAATCGTTCAGCGCCACCCAATTCGCGCCCAGGCCGGCGATGGCCTTGAGCTGCGTGGCGCAGGCGTCGCTGCCGTACCCGACCCCGCCGCGGTGGACGTGCGCCAGCGCCACGCCGTTGACGTCGCCGCCGCGTACCACGCCGGCCAGCGCCAGCATCATCCCCAGACACACAATGCACGCTCGCTTCATCCCGTTCCTCCCACGGTTTCCACAAACCGCCGACGACGGTCCTCACGTCGGCGGCGCAAACATCATCATCAATGCGACGGTAGCACGGCCAGAAGCCCCTCGATCTGCTCGCTCGTGTTGTAAAAGTGCGGGGCCACCCGCAGCCGTCCTTCGCGCTTGGCGATCTCGAAGCGCTTCTCGCGGCACTTATTGTAGATCAGATCGTGCGAATGCGATTCACTCTTAAAGCTCAGGATGCCGCTGCGTTGCGGCTCGTCGCGGGGCGAGACGACCGCGTACCCCTTGCGCGACAGGCCGGTGACGAGCTGGTCGAGCAGCATCTGCACGCGGGCGTAGATCACGCCCACGCCCACCTCGCTCAGCAGCGACAACGACCCGAGCAGCCCCAGCAGGCCGGCGACGTTGTACGTCCCGCACTCGAAACGCCCGGCGTCGGGCTTGAGGGTGTAATCGATGTTGCCGTAATCCTGCGGGTTGACCACGTTCATCCAGCCGACCATGAGCGGCCGCGTGTGCTCGATGCGCGAGCGGCGGCAATAGAAGAACCCCGCCCCTTCGGGCCCGAGCATCCACTTGTGCCCGTCGGCCGAGAGGTAGTCGATCTGCATGGCCTCGACGTCCACCGGCACGATGCCGACGCTCTGGATCGCGTCGACGCAGAACAGGATATTGCGCTCCCGGCAGAACGCGCCGATGCGGGCCAGATCATGCCGCTGGCCGGAGGCGTACTCGACGTGCGACAGCGCGACGACCTTGCAGCGCGGATCGGCGGCGGCGGCGAGGATCGCTTCGACCGGCACCTGCCGGCTGCCGTCGGCGGCGGTCTCTTCGGGCACCTGCACCAGCTTGGCCCCGCGGCTGCAGACGACTTCCATCCACGGGTAGACGTTGGCCGGGTATTCCACGCCCGTACTGACGATGACATCGCCCCACTGCCAGTCCAGGCCGGCGGCGACGATGGCGATTCCTTCGGACGTGTTCTTCACGAACGCGATCTCGTCGCGGTGGGCGTTGATCATCTCGGCGCACAGCTTGCGCAGCTTTTCGATGTCGGAGTACCAGTGACTGTTGATGTACACCTGCGTCTGCGCCTGGTTGGCGTAGCGGCGGAGTTGGTCAGTGGCGATGCGCGGCATCGGGGCGACGCCGGCGTGATTGAAAAAATGCCAGTGGTCCAGCACCGGGAACATCTCGCGATTGCCGATCAGGGCTGCTGCGTCGAGCATGGGCGGAGTATACTCTCACTTCATGCACGGACGTTCTCTGCTCCTGGCGATCTTGCTGGCACCAACCTGTCTCGGCGCGATCGAATCGACGGTCGACGAATGGGCCAACCGTTTTCTGCCCGAAGAATCCCCGCAACTGGAGTTCCCTTCCTACGCCGGCCCGCTCGATCGCGCGGCCGCGGAGGTCAAGGCCGGAAAGCTGCGGGCGGCCTTGGCAACGCTGCACGAAAGCAACGACGCCTCGCCCGCGGCCGCGCTGCTGCGGGCGCGGGCTCTCATCGGCCTGGGCGAAGTCGATGACGGCCTGAAGCTGCTGGCGCAGCCGGCGCTGGCCAAAGACGTGGCGGCACTGACGCTGACGGCTTCGGCTCTGCTCGATCACGAGCGCCTCGGCGAAGCCGCCGACGCCGTTAGCGCCCTCAAGGCCGCCGCGCCGGACGCGGTGGCGGCCCATTATCACCAGGGCCGCCTGCACGAATTAAGTGGCGACTTCCCGCAGGCGATCGAGACGTACAAGTGGGCCATCGAAGGCCAACAGTCGTTCCTGCAGAAGTGGCAGGCCGATCCCGCACAGTTCGCCGACGCCGAAGAGCTGAGCCTGATCGCCGCGATGATCGACCGCTTCGCCACGCTCAGCGGCGCGTACGCCGAATCGCGGGAGCTCAACGACACGGTGCTGGCGATGTTCGACCGCGCGTTCGACGTGGTCGACCGCGGCCACGTCTCGTCGCGGCTGCGGGCGGCGGCGTTCGCCAAATCGCGCGGCGACGCGGGCAAGGCCGGGGCCTACCTGAAGGACGCCCTGAAGCACGCCCCGCGCGACCCGGCGGTGCAGGCCGCCGTCGGCGATGCGGCCGCGGTGCGCGACAGCGATCCGCTTTCGTTCGAGGCAGGCGTTCTGGAAGTGCGGCAGTTGATCGGCTCGCAGCAGCCGCCGCAGGCGGCCGACCGCGCCGCGGCGCTGCTGAAGGCGCACCCGCGGCGGCTGCAGGCCATCGGCCTGTACGCCGCGACGCAGTATCTCACCGGCAACGAAAAGGCCCTGTCGGACATGCCGGCCGTGGCGGACGCGGTGTCGCCGAGGCGCAGCGAAGCCTACGCCGTCGCCGCCGACGTCCTTGCCGAGCGTTACCAGCGCGTCGCCGCCGAGGCGCTGTACAAAACCGCCATCGCCCGCACGCCATGGGAGACGTCGCTCCGTCACGGCCTGGGCGATCTTTATCTCAACGACGGCCGCGACGACGAAGCGCGCGCCGTGCTCGATGAAGCGTCCAAGGCCGACCCGTACAACCTCAGCACGGTGAATTACCTGCGCCTGCTCGACGGCCTGACGAAGTACACGAAGCTGGAGACGAAGCATTTCGATTTCTTCAGCGACACGCAGGCCGACCCCATTGCCGCCGAGGCGATGTCGCCGTTCCTGGAAGAAGCCGCCGTCGACTTGGCGCGGATTTTCGACTTCCAGCCGGGCGAGAAGATGATCGTGCAGATTTTCCCCACCGACGACGAGTTCAGCGTGCGCATGGCCGGCGTGCCGGGGATCGAAAACTACGGCGTGAGCTTCGGCCGGGCGCTGGCCACCGTCGCCCCGCGCAGGGGCACGAAGCAGGGCAACTTCAACTGGGCCCGCGTCATGCGGCACGAGCTCGTGCACACGTTCAATCTCATGCAGACGAGCAACCGCTGCCCGCGCTGGCTGACCGAAGGCCTGGCCGTGTGGCAGGAAGGCGTGCCGTTCCGCTTCACCAACGTGCCGCCGGAGCTGTACCGCCGCGCGATGGCCGACGAGCTGTTCACCGTACGCGGCTTGCAGACCGCCTTCACCGCGCCCAGGAAAGGCAGCGACGGCGAGCAGGCCTACACGCAAGGCGCGTGGCTCGCCAAGTACATGGAAGGCGCCCACGGCCGCGAATCCATCGTCAAATTGCTGCGCGCCTACGGCCAGTCCAAGACCGACGCCGACGCCTTCCGCGACGCCACGGGACAGGAACTGCCGGAATTCGAAAAGGCTTGGCACGCATGGGCGAAGGAGCAATTCCGCCCCTGGGGCTACGACAAGACGACCACCGCGAAAGTAAAGGTGCTGATGACTGAAGGCGAAGGGCTCATCAAGCGCCGCGCCTTCGCCGAGGCGCTGCCGAAGTTCGAGGAAGCGCACAAGCTTCAGCCGACCGAGGCGCGTCCGCGCCAGCGGCTCGCGGCGATCTACCTTCAGAAGGATACCTCCGACGCCGCAAAGGCGATCGAGCACCTCAAATTTCTGCACATTCTCGAGCTGCAGAACAACCGCCTGGCAAAGCAGATTGCCCGGCTCTACCTGCGCGACGAAAAGCTCAACGACGCCCTGCACTGGGCGGACGAGGCGGCGTACGTTGACCTGTACGACGCCACGGCCCACGAGCTGAAGGCAGACGTCCTCGACCGCCTCGATCGCCCCGCCGACGCTGCCAAGGCCCGGGAGACCGCGGCGCGGGTGAGGCTGTGGGAAGAAACGCGCGACAAGCCCAAGGAGCCGCAGTAGATATCGGCAGCCGGCGCGACCCCGGAGTGGTTTCACCCCTGTAGTGGGGACGCATATGCGTTGCCGCTACTAACAGTGGGGGCTTTCGTCGTCGGGATCGCGCGTGCGCCGGCCGAGAGGATATTCGCTTGCCGGCCCGTCGGCGGTAAGATGCCGCCGCTCATGGGGGCTTTTGTCCGCACGATCTTCGTTCTTCTGCTGATGCTGCTGGCCGCGTCGTCGGCATCGGCAAAAACCAAACTCGACATCCAGGCCGGGTTCAGCGACCGGTACCGCCCGGGCCGATGGGTGCCGGTGACGGTCGTGGTGCAGAGCGACCGGCCGCACAGCGGCGTGATCGAGTTGCGCGTGCCCAATGCCTCGAGCAGCACGATGACGATCCGCCAGCAGATCGGCGTGGGCACGGCGCCGCAGTCGTACGTGCTCTACGCCCCGCTGGCGTTGCAGACCGACCCGCTGACGGCCACATTGTTCGACGCCGCCACGAACAAAGTGCTCGCCGAGTGGCCGCCGGAAACCGGTAACTTCAATGCGCGTCTGGGCCTGGCGGGCGAGCAGGTGAATTTCGCTCTGTTCACCACCGGCCGCACGCCGGGCCTGCAGGGCTACCGGCGGACCGGGGCGGCGGGCGCGACGCTCGTCGATCACATCCGCCCGCCGCGCCTGCCCAATACGCCGATCGGCCTCGACGCCGCCGACGTGCTGCTGGTGCTCGATCCCGACTGGTCGCAGATCAGTCCCGAGCAGCAACGCGCCGTCGTGGGCTGGGTGCGCGCCGGCGGCACGCTGCTGCTGTGGCCGGGCAGCGACCCGCTGCCGCCCGACGCGCCGATAGCTGAGATCCTGCCCGCCACCCTCGGTGAGCCTTCGACATTGCAGTTGCCGCCAGCGACCCTGCAAAAAGCCGGCCTCAGCCGCCGATTCGGGAGCCTCACGCGGCGCACGCTCACCGCCAAGCCGGGCGCGGCGACGGTCGATCTTTTCAACCCCTCGGCCGAAGGATCAGCCTCGGGCGAAGCCTCGGACAAAGCCGTCGAGATGATCGTCGGCAAGATCGGGTTCGGTCAGGTCGGTGTCGTGCCGATCGACATCAGCACACTGCAGTTTGGCGACACCGGACGCCAGAACCGGTTCTGGGACGCCGTCTTTGACCGCCTCCTGCCGATCGACACCCCGCAGCAGAACAACTATTACAACCCCCCTGACATGCAGGCCGCCGCCGCCGGCCTTGATCGCATCGGCGACATCCCCAACACCGGGGCGTTTGGGTTCACTTACGTCGCGGTGCTCATCGCGGCGATGATGCTGCTCGTCGGCCCGATCGACTATTTTGTGCTGCGCAAGATCGGCCACCAGCCGTGGACGTGGGGCACGACGCTCGGCTGGATCGGGCTCATCACGATCGCCGCCATTTACGCCGGCCACCTGCTGCGCAGCGGCGATCTGCACTTCCGCACGCTGCGGCTCGTAGAACAGGCGGGCGACGTCGCGAGCGAGAGCGCCTTGGCGCTGGTCTACGCCCCGCGCAGCAGCACCTACAGCGTGACCGCCGCCGACGGCTGGTGGTGGCAGCCGGTGCCGACGGGCAATCGCTACAGCTCCACCAACGTCACCCTGCCGCTGGACACCTATCAATCAGCGCAAGGCAACCTGCCCGAGCGCATGTGGATCGACGTGTGGAGTTGGCGATTCCTGCAAGGCAAGCGCGTACGCGTCGCCCCTCCCGTGCTGGGCGCGACGTTCAAGGTCGCCGGCAGGCGCCTGCGCGGCACGGTCACCAACCTCAGCGGCAAGACGCTGCGGAATATTCAGATCGAAACCAACGACGCCGTCGGCACTACATCTTTCGAATTGCTCGCCGGCCAGTCGCTGCCGTTCGACAGTGCGCTGAAGCCCAAGAACGCTTCGCCCGAAGCCGCAGAAGCCTCCCCGTCGTTCAGGAACTACGACCACCAGTCCGGCCGCACGTTCACGTCGTACACGAACGTCTTCGACATCGACGCCGGCAAGACCAGCGGCGTCCGCAATGCCCTCGCGCGCGGCGCCGCCGTGTTCTACGCGGAGCAGGTCGATCCGGCATCGGACATCACGATCGACCAGCCGGGCGCGATCGTGCAGCACCAGTCTTACGTCCGTGCGATCATCGAGCCAGTCTCCTCTCCCGAAGCCCCGGGAGAGGAGACAAGAAAGTGAACGCGAGCGAATGAGCGACGTTCCTGTCATCCAGACCGAAAACCTCACGAAAACCTTCAAAGGCCTCATCGCCCTTGATCAACTTTCGATCGAGTTGTTCCCCGGCGACGTGTTCGGCTTCATCGGGCCCAACGGCGCGGGCAAGAGCACGACGATGAAGATCGTCGCCGGCCTGCTGCAGCAGACCTCGGGCGCCGCGCGGGTGCTCGGCCGCGACGTGCGCGGCAACGGCGATTTCGTGCGCCGCAATGTCGGGTACATGCCCGATTTCCTCGGCGTGTACGAAGACCTGACCGTCGTCGAATACCTGGAATTTTTTGCCAGCGCCTACGGCATCCCGCGCCGGCGGCGCAAGACCGTCGTCGACGACGTTCTGGAACTGACCGAGCTTTCGTACAAGCGCGACGCCCTCGTCGACAGCCTCAGCCGCGGCATGACCCAGCGGCTGAGCCTGGCGCGCGTGCTCGTGCACGACCCGCCCGCCCTGCTGCTCGACGAACCCGCCAGCGGCCTCGACCCGCGGGCGCGCATCGAGATCCGCGAACTCATCAAGGCCCTGCAGGCGATGGGCAAAACGATCATCGTCAGCAGCCACATCCTCAGCGAGCTCGGCGAGTTTTGTAACAAGCTCGGCATCATCGAGCGCGGGAAGCTGCTGGTGTTCGGCACGATCGACGACCTTATGCGCCAGGCCCATGCCCACCCGGCGATCGTGGTCAAAGTGCTGGGCGACGCCAACGCCGCCCGCGTGCTGATGCAAGGCGACGCCCGTGTGAGCGACGTCGAAGTGCGCGGCGGCGAACTGCACGTCACCCTCAGCGACCCCGGCGTGCACCACCACTTCCTTATCGACCTGCTCGTCGGCGGGCAGATCAAGCTCGACAGCGTCACGCCGCACCAGATCAAGCTCGAAGACGTGTTCCTGCGATTGACGAAGGGGATCGTCAATTGAACGGCGTCGGCTTCGAGCGCCCAAAACGCCCTAAGCCCGCGCCGGTGAAGGCGCAGGCTTAAAGGGTTAAAACTCCGCTCCGGAAGTTTGTGTACTTACTTCGCCGGGGCAGCCGGGGCAGCCGCTGCGGCGTCGCCGCCGCCGCTCTGCTTCGACAGGCCGTTAAGGCCCTGCGCCGCCGGCGAGCCGAGCTTGGGGTTCGCGCCGTCGTTGACGACGAACGCTTCCCTGGCGATGCCGCGATCGTCCATGAACGCCATGACCGCGGTCTGGCGGCCGCTGTAGTCGCCGTCCTTGGGCACGTTCATGTAAATCTCGATCCTCGGCACCTCGCGCCCGCCGATGATGGCGCCGAGCTTCTGGCGGCCGAGCGAGTTCAGGGCCGTGCCCGTGAAGTGATGGGCGAAGAGCTGCCCGTCCTCACGGCTGGCAACGGCGGCCTGGGCACTGAAAATGTTGTGCACGGCGCGCGGCTCGTCGTCGGGGCGGAAGTGGTCGTTGGCCGAGAGCTTCGGACCGTCCTCCCCGCCGCGGCAGCCGGCGAGGATCGCGATCGTCACGGCGAACACACTGATCTGGATGCGGGCTTGGAAGACGTTCATGGTTGTTGTTTCCTTCGGTCGCTTCTGGGGACAGCTTGATGACGGAATCGATTGAAAGAGAAGTTGGTGATTCGGAGTTAGGCGTCGGCGAAAAAGGCAAGATCGCGGCTACTTGAACAACTCACTCTTAAACAGCCCGATCACCGTCGGCCCGGCGAGAACGATGAACGTGGCCGGGAAGATGAACAGCACGAGCGGGAAGCTCATCTTCACGCTCGCCTTGGCGGCCATCTCCTCGGCGACGTGCTGCCGCTTGATGCGCAGCGTCTCGCTCTGGATCCGCAGTGCGTCGGCAATGCTCGTGCCGAACCGCTCGGCCTGCACGAGCATGGCGACGAACTGTTGAATGGCGGCGTTGCCGGTGCGCAGGCCCATGTTCTTCATCGCCTCGGCGCGCGGGATGCCGATGCGCGTTTCCATGTGGGCGATGCCGAACTCGCGGCTGACCGCGGGGTGCGCCAGGGCGAGCTCTTCGCCCACACGCTGCATCGACGCATCGACCGTCAGCCCCGCCTCCACGCACACGACCAGCAAGTCCAGCGCGTCGGGCAAACCAAGCTGCAGGAACTTCTGATTCGTGGCGATCTTGCCCTTGAGCCACATCGTGGGCATCAGGTATCCCACCAGCCCGCCGATCGCCAGGCCCAGGAGCGTGTACTGGGTCATCATCCCGACGACGATGCCGACGCTCACCCCGCCGATGAGCAGGATGAACTTGAATCCCTGTACGGCCTTGATCGCTGGCGGCGAGTAGATGCCGGCCATGGCGAGCTGCTTGCGCATGCCCGTCATTTTTTCGCGGTCCTTGGGCATGAACGGCGACGCCGCCGCCTGGCCGAGGCGCGCCGCAAGGGCGCGGACGCTGGCGACCGGCACGCCTTTGGGCGTGTCGGATTCGTCGGCCGCGCGCTCCGTGCGCAGCCGCTGCGAGAGCCGGTTGTCGCGATTGTGGAACAAAAGCCCCGCCACGAAGTAACCGACGGCGCCGACGGCGCCGGCGACGAAGAGGATGAGAAACGCTTGTTCGACTCGCATGACGTTGTCCAATCTCAAACCGCTTATCTCCCGCGCCGTGTGTGGCATGGTCACTGAAGCGGCCGTGCCGCTTGCGACCGTGCCAGCCGCTACACCCGTACCGTCGTGATTTTTCGAATGACCAGCAGCCCGAGCAACTGCAGCGAGAACGCCGCCCCGAGCATGATCATGCCGACCGTCTCTTCGAGCAGGCGGCCGGCGTATTCCTTGTTCAGGCAGTAGCTGAGCACGAACATCAGCGCCGGGAACGCCGCCAGGATGTACCCCGTGAATCGGCCCTCGGCGGTCTTGGATTTAACGTGCTGCTGGAGGCGCACGCGCGCCCGGATCATTCCGGTGATGTTGCTCAGCACCTCGCTCAGGTCGCCGCCGGTCTGGCGCTGGATGAGGGCGCTGGTGACGAAGAACGCGAAGTCCGTCGATTCCACGCGGGCCACCGCGGCGCGCAGGGCGTCCTCAATGCTGGCGCCGAGCGAGTGCTGCTCGAACACGCGGCGGAATTCGCCGCTGATGGGCTCGGGCAGCTCTTCGCTCATCATCTGGAACGCCGTCGACATCGAGTGTCCGGCCCGCAGCGCCCGGCCCATGAAATCCAGCGCGTCGGGAAGTTGATCGCTGATCATCTTCTGCCGGCGGTTGCGCTTGTTCATCAGCACAAGAAACGGCACGCTGCCACCCAGGGCCGAGGCCACGAGCGACACGATGAGCCCGCCGGTGACGAGGAACACGAAGAACATCGCCCCCACGCCCGTGCCCACGACGATCCACAGGAACTTCTTGAGCGTGACGTTTGGCGCCGATTGCAGCAGCGTGCGGTTGATGTTGTGAAAAAGCTCGTAATTGCCCAGCAAGCCGTGTACTTCGTCCAGGCCGGTGCGGCGGCGGATGCTCTTGGCGATCTCGGTCTGCGCGGCGGTTTCGGTCGAGCGCGCCAGGCGCTCCTTGAGTCGCCGGCCGTCACCCGAGGCCATGCCGGCCAGAACGCGCCACATGCCGAGGATGCCCAGCAGCACGGACGTTGCGACGACGATGGGGAATGCGATTGCCATAACTCACTCTCAATCAGGGGCGGCCGTTTCGCCGCCCGGCGTCACCCGTTCGTGGTCTCGATCACGCGGCGGGCGAACAAGTCCGTCGGCAGTCGGATGCCGCGGTGTTCGATGCGGTCGGCGCACTTGGGGCGGATGCCGTTGCTGAGGAAATGCCCGACCGCGTTGCCGTCGCCGTCGACGCCTTTCTGCTCGAAGGTGAACAGGTCGTGCATCTGCACGTTGTCGCCTTCCATGCCGGTGATTTCCGTCACCCGCGTCACCCGCCGTTTGCCGCCGACAAGGCGGTTGGCCTGGATGATGATGTTCACCGCGCTGCTGACCTGCTGCCGAAGCGCCCGCTGCGGGATGTCGTAGCCGGCCATTGCGATCATCACTTCCAGCCGGCTCATCGCGTCACGCGGGTTGTTGGCGTGGATCGTGGTCATGCTGCCGTCGTGGCCGGTGTTCATCGCCTGGAGCATGTCGAGCGTTTCGGCGCCGCGGCACTCGCCGATGATGACGCGGTCGGGCCGCATGCGCAGGCAGTTCTTGACCAGGTCGCGGGCGTTGATCTCGCCGCGGCCTTCGGTGTTCATGGGGCGCGTCTCGAGTCGCACGACGTGCGGCTGCTGCAGCTGCAGTTCCGCCGCGTCTTCAATGGTGATGACGCGCTCGTCGGCGGGGATGTAACGCGACAGGCAGTTGAGCAGGGTCGTTTTGCCCGAGCCCGTGCCGCCGCTGATGATGATGTTGCACCGCGCCTGCACGGCGGCGGCGAGGAAGTCCATGACCGCCGACGGGAACGCGCCCTGGCGGATCAGGTCTTCGAGCTGCATCGGCTTGGAGCCGAAGCGGCGAATGCTCATCGCCGGGCCGTCCAAGGCCAGTGGCGGGATGATCGCGTTCACGCGGCTGCCGTCGGCGAGGCGCGCGTCGCACATCGGCTGCGTCTCGTCGATGCGCCGGCCGACCGCGCCGACGATGCGGTCGATGATCTGCCGTAAGTGCTGGTTATCACGAAAGCGAATGTCCGAGAGCTCGATGCGGCCGCGGCGCTCGATGTAGATGCGGTCCCAGCGGTTGACGAGAATGTCGCTCACGCCCGGGTCCTTGAGCAGGTTCTCCAGCGGGCCGAGACCAAAAGTCTCGTCCATCACCTCGTCCATGAGGCGTTCCTGCTCGGTGCTGCTGAGCAAACCTTTTTCGTTCTGGCAAAGCTCTTTGATCAGCGATCGCACTTGCTGGCGGATGACGTCGGGCGTCATGCCCTTGAGGCCCTGCATGTCCAGCCGTTCGACGAGCTGCTGGTGGATGCGGACCTTGAGCTGGCCCATGTAAACCTGCCGCTCGGTCGGCGCCAGGGGCGCGATCATCGCGGGGCGCGACGGCGCCGCGACCGCGGGCTTGAGGGCTTCGGCCGAGGCGGGCGCCGGAGCCTGCAGCGTGCCGGGCTTGGAGAACATGCCCACGCCCGGCGGCAACGCCATCGGCAACGGGGCTTCTTCCACGGTGGTGGCAGCCGGGGCGGCGGTCGAGCGGTTGAACAATCCCATGGCAAACTCCTTTTATGTGGCGTGCGCGTCTCGCCCACGTCCCGGCAAAGCCGGCATCCTTCTCACCGCTTCGTGCCGAACGTGGGCGGCACGCCCCGCCACGGCAGATTTACGCCGCTTGCGACATCGACCGCGTCATGAGCGTCTGGCCGAACTCGATGATGCTCTGGCTGATTTCCGACCGCGGGTTGCTGACGACGAACGGCTCGCCGTAGTTGATCGCGCTGATGGCGGTCTTGAAATCGTTGGGGATCAGCCAGCTGATCTTCAGGCCCAGGGCGCGCTCCACTTCGGCGGGGTCGATGTCCCACCCCTTCTTCACGAAGCGGTTGACGACGATGCGGATCTTGCTGCCTTCGAGGCCCATGCGGCGCATCGCGCCGACGAACCGCTCGGCGTTCTTGGCCGACGGGACGTTGAGCTGCATCACGATCACGTTCACGTCGGCCCCTTGCAGGGTCGTGGCGTGCATCGGGTCGACGCTCATCGGCGAATCCACCACGATGCAATCGAACATCCGGCCAAGGATATTGAACAGCCGCACGCAGCCGGGCTGGTTCACGCGCAGCGTGTCTTCCGGCAGGTCCGGCCGCGAGAGGATCGCGACGTTGGTCTTCTTGTGCAGGGTGAGGGCATTGTCCAGAAGCTGGCGGTCGACGCGCTCGGCGCTTTGCATCACGTCGGCGATGGTGTATCGCGGGCGGGCGTCGAAGTAGCCGGCCACCCCGCCGCGGACCAGGTCCATGTCGATCAGCGCCGTGCGGCGCGACTGCGCAAGGCTGGCGGCGAGGTTGCAGGCCACCGTCGTGCTGCCGCAGCCGCCGATGGTCGGGATGACGTTGACCAGCCGCGCCCGCTTGCCCGCACCGTGCACACTGGCGAGACGCTCCAGCGCCTGGGTGAACTTCTGCTCGTTGATCGGCAACGGCACGAACTCACGGACGCCCAGCTGCATCGCTTCCATGAGCAGGTTCGGGTCCATCACCTGGCTCAGCACAAAGAAGCTGACGTTGTGGAACTGCCGCGGCAGGTGCCCGATGCGGCGCAGGTTCTCCAGCGCCCCGGGGTCAAGGTTCACGATGACCATCTGCGGCGCGTCCGGGCGTGCCAGCAGCTTCTCGAGCTGGCCCGTGTCCGGCAGCGCGGCCAGGACGTTCAGACCGAACGTGGTCATGAAGCCCGCCATCTCGTTGCGATTGGTTTCGTCGCTGTCGACGATGATGCAATTCAGTTGGACGTGCATGGGGGTGGACCTCGATCTCTTCGTTGATTCCGCTTTGAAACGGGAATTGGTGGTTGGGAGTTGGGAGTTGGTGGAAAGATCGGCAGTCGCCGCTTCGTCCAATTCCTAATCACCAATTCCCAACTCCCCTAATCCCTATCGACCGTCGCCACCGCGGGCTGAACGGCGCCTTCGTTAAACCCGGCAGGACCGACAAAACGGGGCGGGGCGGCATTGACGCTGGCCTTGCCCTCGCTGTCGGGGCCGCGGTCGCCGCCCATGTCGCCCAGGCCGTAGAGCTTCAGCTCGTTCGGGTAGCGATAATTCTCGCCGGGGGCGTCAGGCAGTTGATCGGGGTTGAGGGCGCTGGCGAGCGTCGGGGTGACGAGCACCACCAGCTCCGTCTCCGTGCGGGTGTAGCGCGTCGTGTTGAACAGCGCGCCGACGATCGGCAGATCGCCCAACAGCGGCGTGCCGCTGCGGCTGGTGTCGACGCGGCGCTGCAGCAAACCGGCCAGAGCCAGGGTCTGGCCTTCGGCCATCTCGACGGTCGTGTTCACCTTCCGGGTCCGCAAACCGGGCACCTGGATTCCGTCGATGCTGGTGGACGCGCCGTAATCCAGATCGGAGACTTCCGGCATGATCTTCATGCGGATGCGGCCGTCGCCGAGAACGACTGCGTTGTAGCGAAGGCGAACGCCGAACTCTTTGTACTGGATCGTGATCGTGCTGCCGCCGCCCACGCCCGCCTGGGGCACGGGATACGGGTATTCGCCACCGGCCAGGAAGTCGGCGTCTTCGCCGCTGACGGCGACGAGGTTCGGTTCCGCAAGGGTGCGGGCAAGGCTGTTGGTCCGCAATGCGGACAGGAACGCCTCGAACGCCGTCCCGCCGATCGTGCCGCCGCCGAACAGCGTGATGCCGCTGCCGATGGTGGCTTCCGGGCCGACCGCGACGCCGCCGATGGGCGCGCCGCCGGGACCGTTGATCGTGCCGAACTGCGATTGACCGTCCGTGAAGAACGAGCGGAAGCCCAGTTCGTTGCTCGCCGAGCGGCTCATCTCGATGAACTGCACGCGCAGGACGATCTGCTGTCCGCCGCCGACTTCCAGGAAGTTCATCACGCCCGGCGTGAAGCTCTTGGCCACGCGCTCGGCCTGCTCGGCGACCTTTAGGCTGCCGACGCGGCCCTTAAGGGCGATCTGCCCGTTGAGCAGATCGACCGTGATCGGGGCGTCGGGGAACTGCCGCTTGAACTCATCGCGGATCATCGCCACGTCGAACGTGACGTTGACGTCGATCACCTGCGACTGCTCGCTTTCGTCCCAGACGATGATCTGCGTGCTGCCGGCCTTTTTGGCCGTCACCAGCAGGGTCGTCGGGCCGACGGCGGTGACGTCGGCGACGTCCGGCTGGCCGACGCTGAAGCGTTTGTACTTGGTCTTGGTCGTCACAACGGCGGTCTTGTTCATCGCCATGTCGAGCCGGCCGGTGGCGTCGAGGCCGCCGTCGACGAGCGAGGTGACCGCGGGCACCGCGGTATTGGCCACGGCAACGTCCTGGCCGGCAGGATTGACGGCCGGTTGGCCGACGGCGACGGAGGCGGTCAGCAGGGCCGCGGCGAGGCCGGCGGCGAGTTTGATCGAGGTGTGTTTGGTGTTCATGGGATGCTCGCGTTCGGGATCGGGTTCCGGGTCGGGTTCCCCGTCCCGGGATCGGGTGCGGGATCGTGCGTCAGGGTCTGGGTCGTTGGTTATTTCTTGCGCGGGAGCTCGAAAGTCACTTTGGATGACGCCCCGCCCTTGATGGATTCGACGACCCACTCTTTGCCGCCTTCGGCCGGGGCGTCCGCGTTGTCGACGACCGGGGCGGCGTCGTCGTCACGGTTGCGCAGCGCCAACCGCAACGGTGCCGAGGCGACGGCGAGTTCGACTTTCTCCACGTCGCTGGGCTTGAGCAGAAGCGTGACGGTGCGGGCGGCCTCGGCGGCGTTGGGACCGGCGACGGTGCGGGCGCCGACGGCGAGGACGCGGACGTTGGAGAGCAGCGTCCTGGCCTTCTTCTTCTCGGCCGCGGTTTCGGTGGTGACGATGTCCACGCGGCTGCCGGGTTGGATAAAGCCGGCCACGCCGCTGACGTCGCCGATCTCCATTGAATACGCCCGCATGCCCTTCGGGATCTCCAAGCCTTTGGCCACGGGGGCCGGCTGCGTCGTCGGTTCCGGCCCGCGGACGACCGCGTCCGTGCCGTTGCGCAGCAGCAGGCGCACTCGGCCGGTGCTGGTGGCGAGTTCGAGTTTCTCGGCGTCGGCCGGCGACACCAGGAGCGTCACGGTGCTCGCCGGCTCGGCGGCGGGCGCGTTGGGGTTCTGGCGCTGGCCGACGGTGAGAACGAGCACGTTCTCCAGGATCGTCTTGGCCTTGGGCGCGCCGTCGGCACTGGTGGTGGTCATCACGTCGACCCGGCACGTCGGCTGGATCATGCCGGCGACGCCGCTGGTGGCGTCGATGGCGACGGTGAACATCCGCATGCCCTTGGGCAGCGTGGCCGCGATGCCGCTGCCGGCACCGTCGTCGGCCAGCAGCGTGGGGACGATCGCCTGGCCTTTGCCTAGGGCGATGCGGTTGGCCCGGTTGACCAGCTCGGCCTTGTTGTGAAAGGCCCCCGCCGGCACGGTCGCCGGATCGACGCGGCCTTCGGCGAGATCGAGTTCAGTCAGCGTCGTGCCCGGCTCGATGTCGCGGGCGGCGACGATGACAGACGTAAGGTTGTTCACCGGCCCCGCCGCGGCTTCAGACGGCTGCAGGTTCATGGCCATGCGGGCCGCGAGCAGGCCGAGCACGAGAGCGACGGCGAGAGGTGTCCAGGCTTTCCAGTTCATTTTGTTCTCCAAGACGTTCCGAATCTGCCATCAACGTCGTCCGTGCCGGTCGATCGGTTTAGGGTGTCAAGGGAAAAAGCATGAATTTGGGTTAATCGGACGCGGTCGGACGCGGATTCGCTCGGCCCGCGGCCCTGAAATGAAGCGAGCCCGCCGGGGGTGGCGGGCTCGTGCACGATCGATTTTTGCGATTGAATCGCCGGGCAGCGCCTGCGGCGAACCGGGCGGGTCATCCTTCTTTGCGCATCGTGGTCGCGCCGAACACGACCTTCGTCGGACTGATCAGCGGCAGGCCCAGCACGCGGCAGGTGCCGACGCCGACGGTGCTCCAGGTCGATTCGACACGCACGAGGATCGGCGTGCCGGCGCTTTGTGCGACGCTGATGTCAGCGGTGTCGGCGGCGTTGCGGATCTTGACGGTGTACTTCGCCGGCAGGTAGCCGGCGGCGCGCATGGAGTTGCCTACCGCGGTGGTCACATCGGCGTTGGTGGTGTTGGGCGTGGAGCCGGCGCGGGCACCTTCACGGGCGGCGCCCTGCATCGTGTGTTTGATGTAAAGGAACTGACCGAAATCCACGCAGCCGAAGACCATGTACAGCAGGACCGGGAAGATGATCGCGGCCTCGACCATCGAGCTGCCGCGGCGGTGGCGGGATGGGGCGTGTTTCATGGCGCGTCTTTCCTAGCGGGCGGCGAGGATCGCCACCCAACCGAGCAGCCCCGCCAGCAGCGGCACCGCGTACGGCAACGGCCGGTCGATGCTGGCAAAGGACTCTGCTGTCTGTCGGATATGATCGGCACCGCAGCGGCGGGCATGAACCAGATTCGCCGACAAAACCAGTGAATTACGAAAAAGCGCGGCAAGCTTTCCCGACTGCGCCGCCTGGGCAATGGCGATCACGCCGCCGACCACGGTGGCGATCAGCAGCACCGCCACGACGCCGACCGGGCCCGTCCAGGCGCCAATGGCGCACAAGAGCTTGACGTCCCCACCGCCCATCGCGCGCAGCGCGAAGGCCGGCAATAGAAGGATGAATCCGATCACCGCTCCCAGCAGGCTCATCGAGAACGAAACGCTCCCCCCCGCCTGCAGGGATTGCACCAGGCCGGCGACGAGCAGCAACAGGTTGAGCCAGTTGGGGATCCGCCTGCTGCGCCAGTCGATGACGGCGGCAAGCGTCGTGAGCAGCAGCGCGGGGACAAGAACGATCGCGTAGGGCATGGCAGGAGCGTCGTCCGTGATTGGCCGCGGACTTGAGGGTTTTGCGCACGACAGCGCCGATAAGCGGCGTGGCAGCGTGTCAGGGGAGCAGGCTATTGACCGACGTCCACCGCGCGAGCACCTTCGTGCCGAAGATGCCGATCGTTGCGACGGCCGCGATCACGACCACGCCGATGACGAGCGCGTACTCGATGACTTCACCGCCGGCGTCGTCGCCGCGGAGTCGTTTCAGGTGTTGCATGGCAAAGCGCATGACGACCTCGGTTGGGCCAATCGCTCGAGACAACGGACAGGGGCCCGCGGGCGGCGCACGGCCAGCTCACGGGCCCCTTGTTTCTTCGAAGCCGCGTAAGGCGGCCGAGGAATTACATTCCGCTGTTGAGCGAGGTCCACTTGGCCAGCACCTTCGTACCGACCGCGCCGATGATGGCGATGGCGGCGACGACGATGAGACCGGCGATGAGGGCGTACTCGAGAACTTCGCCGCCCTGCTCGTCCTTGACCAAACCAACCAGCAGCTTTTTCGCCTTCGTCATGAGAGACTCCTTCGTGTTGGCGAGAAATTGTTCCCGAGCCGGATGACCCGTGTTCAGTCCGGGCACGCCCGGCCTCTCAGGAGCAAGCGATTTCCTCGCCGTCGTCAGACCACACGGCCTGTCGCGCCCGTCATCCCTTGGCAGGACTTTCGGGTTGCACTCAACAGATCGGATTGATCCGGGGCCGGGGCAACTGTTTTTCCCGATTTTCCCGCCCCCGGGCGTTATCGGAACTCCGCTCCCCGGATTCGGGCCCGCAGGCTACAGCCCTGTAGATTCTTAGAAAGGGAAGCCTGCTTTTCGGCTCCAGGTGCCGCGGGCGGCTTGCACAGCGTGTAGCGGCGATGTGGACGCTTTGGACGCTTTCAGCGTCCGGTTCTGCGTTCACACCGTCTTGGGAATGTCCGCCTCGGTCGTGCTCACTTTGCCGCTGGTGACGCGCTCGAACTCGTCGTTCACCCAACCGATCTTGTTCTTGTTCCGCTGCATCCACAGCGGGATCGGCGTGCGGAGCCCTTCCTTGTCGAGCTCGTGAAATTCGACCACCGCCTCGGCGCGGCTGTAGCCGCTGAGGTCGTGCAGCTTGCCCATGTGGATGCAGTCGGTCGGGCACGGCTCGGTGCAGAGGGCGCAGAACAGGCATTTGCTGTAGTCGATCGCGAACCGCGTGAGCTTGCCGTTCTTCGGGTCGCTTTCGTCGACTAATCCGGTGGTCTTGTCGATGCGGCGCGGGCCGGTCTTTTCGATGTAGATGCAATCGACTGGGCAGGCCTTGGCGCACAAATCGCAGGCGATGCACTTGTTGAGTTCGAACTCGTGGATGCCGCGGTACCGCGGAGCGAAGCTGATCCGCTTTTCCGGGTAGTTCACGGTCACCGGCTTCACGAACAGGTAGTGCAGGGTGATGCGCATCCCGACCGCGACGCTGCGGATGGTGTCGGAGATGTCGCGGAAGTATTCACCGACTGTCATCAGGCCCGCAAGATAGCGCGCCATCGCAGCCCTGTCGAGCGATTCACGGCCAGCACGCCCGATAACCGATGAACGAAGCACACCCTGTACACGGAGCAATCACCGATGACCCACCGACACGACCGCACACAAGACCGCACCATCGAAAACGCCTGGCGCCTGTTCCTCGGCGCCGTCATCTTCGCCGCCGCCTGCTGCGCGGTGATGTTGATGTACACGGCCTTCTTCGAGGCCCTGAGCCATCACTGGACGGCCTCGAGCACTTACGTCGTCATGGCCGCCGGACTGGCGCTGGGCGTGGCGTGGCTCTGCCAGCACCGCGAAGAGCTCATCGGCGTGGATTGAATCGAGACGACGAGCCGCAGGGTGCCGCCCACCGTACCCTGCCGTCATCTTGTCATTTCCGGTCGCGGCTTAGGCTTTGACTTCGTAACTCGCGCCGGGCTGCAGGACGGCGTTCACGAGCGAGCCGACGGCGATTTCACCGCGCGCGAGGTCGATCGCGTGCGATTCGGGCGGCAGCGACACGGTGACCATCATGCCGCAGTTGAGCGTGAGCGTGCCGTCGGCGATGTGCTTCACGCGCCCCTGCACGACCCGCGGCGTTCCGACGATCGGCGTGACGAACAAGCCCCCCGAGGGCACGGTGTACGCCTTGCGGGCGGTGGCTTTGATGACAAGCTGCACCGGCGCATCGATCGGGCCGGCGTAGCCGTCGGGGGCGACGAGTTCCAGGGCGTAGACCGTGCCGGTCGGTCGGAAGATGATCGTCTCGGCTTCGACGGCGGTGACCTTTCCCTGGGCGGCGTACGTGGGCATGACCGCGAAGGTATCCGATCGGCCGCGTCGTCGAAAGCCGCCGCCTTTTTGCGTACACTCGCCGGCGCGTGAGCCCCCCGCCGCCTTCCTGCACGATCCGCGCCCTGCACGCGGTCGATCGTTTGTACAGCCGTTGTTTTCATCAAATCGACGTCAGCGGCCAGCAGCACGTCCCGCGCACCGGGCCGGCGGTGATCGTGTCGAACCATATTTCATCGCTCGATCCGGTGCTGATCCAGTCGACGCTCGCCCGCCCTGTCGTGTGGATGATGGCCCGCGAGTACTACGACCTGCCGCTGCTCGGGCCGATCTTCAGAATCCTGGAAGTGATCCCGGTCGCCCGCGACGGCAAGGACGCCTCGGCCCTTCGTGCCGCCCTTCGGACCTTGGACAACGGCCGGGTGCTGGGCATCTTCCCGGAAGGGAAGATCGCCAAAACCCGCGCGCTCAACCCCTTCGAAACCGGGGCCGCCTTGATCGCCAGCCGCGGCAATGCCCGCGTCCATCCCGTGCGCATCGAGGGCACCCCCCGCGGCGGGACGATGGCAGGGGTGTTCACGCGGCCGCAATCCGTTCGGCTCCATTTCGCCCCGCCGCTGGCGCCGCCCTGCGACCGCAGCCCGGCGACCCTAGCGGCGGCAACGCAGGCCATGCGGGATGCCATTCAGTCCGCACTTCCGGCCGAAACCCGGATTGGGGCGAGAAAATGACGTTTACGGTAAATCATTCAAGAAAAACCGCGCTGGCGGTCGATTCATTCAATGACAGCGGTCAGGAAAGTGGTCCAGACAGCTGTCTGACGTGAACGGCAGGTTGAATTGACTTTGCCGGTCACGAGACTAGGCTAATCTGGGTAATTTCGAAGCTTAGCGCGTCGGCGCATTTTCTCCCCTCCGGAAGACACCGTGGCTAATACCCGGTGTCTTCTCTTTTGCGCTATCCTTGAGCCGCTGGCACTTGTAAGCGGACACGCGCCGGTCTCATTTCCTGGCAATCCGGACGTTGTCGAGGAAGACCGTGTTGTCTCCCCCTCGGGTGTTGGTTCCGACGAACGACAGAACGTGCGATCCGGCAGACGCCTTGAAGGTGACGGTGTAGTCGGTGTAGCTCACCGCCGTCTGCTCGGGCGAAAAGGCGCCGATCGTTTTGCCATCAAGTTGAACGTCCCAGGTCTGCCCGCCCTGATTCGTACTGACCCGCTGGGCGGCGGCGAACGTCAGCTCGTAGGTAGCGCCGGCCTGCAGGCCGTCCACCCGCTGACTGATGCTCCCCGTTCCCTGCAGGTAGGCGGCCTGTTGTCCCTCGAGAATTTTGTCGCGGTTCCTGTTGGTGTAGGCGCTGCCGTTTCGGGTGAGGCCCGAGCCGTTGCGATTGTTCGCTTCGGCAAAAGTCCAACCGGCCTCATTGGGATTGCTCACGAAGCCTGAGATCAAAGGCAGCTCGAATCCGGCATTATCGATCAGCGTCGGCGTGGCGATCGCCTCGGCCGGGCCGCCCGCGCCAAGCTCGTTGGATGCCGTGACGCCGTAGAGATACGTCGTGCCGTTGCTCACCGTCGCGTCCGTGAAAGTCATGTCAGTGACATTTTGTGCGAGCGTGGTCGTGGAGCCGTCCAGGACAGTCGTGCGCCGGACCGTGTAGTGCGCGGCGTTGGCGGACGGTTCCCAGGTGAGGCCGACCTTGCCGCTCTGCGCTACCGCCGTCAGCCGGGCCGGCGTGACGGCCGCGATCCTCGACGAAAAGCTGTACGTGCCCGAGCCCACGGCGTAGACGGCGGCCCCGTCCTCCATGCGGACGAACTTCACCCCCGGCGCGGACGCGGCCGCCGCGCCGCCCTCCTTGACGAGCTCCGCAGATGCGGCGGGGACGTGCACCGTCGCGGTCGCGCCCACCGGGATGGTGACGCGCATCGTCAGCCCCGTGGCGTCGTTCATCCAGTCGCTGGCGATCCTGCCGCGCGCGGACTGGTAGGACGCCTTCACCCACGTCAGGTCCCCGACGGGCGACGGCTTGATGACGATCTGCCTGAAGCCCACGTCGTCCTTTGCGTTCTGAATGCCCGCCAGGTCACGGTAGTACCACTCATTGATTTGTCCGAACATGAAGTGGTTCTGCGAGGAGTTGCCGCCGTTCCAGGCTTCGGTGAGGGTCGTTTTGCCGAGCTTGACCTGTAGCCCGTAGCCGTTGGTGTCGCTGGTGTAGGTCGTGTAGATCAGGTCGGATCGCCCGCTGTCGGCGAGGGCGCGCAGCATGTAGCCGAAGCTGACCTCGCCGGTCGTCGTCTGCTTGGCCTGCAAATCGGCGATAAGGTTCTTCAGGATCGCCGGTCGATTCGCCGGCTCGGCGATGTTCATCGAGAGCGGCAGGCAGTTGGCGCCCTGCGAGCCTTTGGCGTAGTTGCCGGTCGCGGCGTCGTAAAACCGGGTGTTGAAGGCGTTGCGGACTTCCTCGGCCCTGCTCTCGAAGGCGGCGGCTTCTTCGGGCTTGTTCAACACCGCGGCGACGCGTGCCATGATCCGGTAATTCTGGTAGTGGAACGCCGTGTCGGTCAGGGCCACGGGCGTGAGCGTCGGATCGCCTTCACCGAGGTTGTCGTACCAGTCGCCCAGGCCGAAGCCGACGATGTGGTCCTTGGCACGCTTCTCGATGTAGCCGACGTAGCGCTTCATGCCTTCGTAGTTGCTTTCCAGCACGCGCGTGTCGCCGGCGAACTGGTACTGCTGCCACGGCACGAGGATGCAGGCGCTGCCCCACTGGATGGGCGTGGTGAACTTGCCTTCGTCCCACTTGTAATAGTTCGGCACGAGCGACGGCACGAGGCCGTTGGCGCGCTGCGCGTCGTACATGTCGTTGACCATCTTCTGGAAGACGCCGGACATGTCGAAGTTGTACCGAAGCGCCGGACCATTGAGCTGGATCTGCTCCAGCCAGCCGAGCTTCTCGCGGTGCGGGCAGTCGGTCATCACGCTCATCATGTTGCTCATCTGCGCCCAGCGGATGAGGCTGTGAATCTTGTTGAGCTTGTCGTTGGAGGCGGAGAACTCGCCGGCCTGCGGCGCGTCGGCGCGGATGACGTGGCCTTCGACGCGCGTGACTTCCGGCAAGCCGCCGCCGCCGGGGCCTTCCTTCGTCTCGACCCGCAGGAACTGCCCCCCGCGGTAGTAGAACTTCCATTGGTACGTTTCCTCGCCCCGGCCGCTGAGCGTGTAGGTGCAGTGGGAGTTGTTGTTCGTCATCCGCTCGTTGATGTCGCCGTTGGCGTGAACCAGTTCCGAGGGCGTGACCTTGACGGTGCTCCCCGCCGGCCCCTTGACCTGAATCAGCGCCACCACCGAAGCGTTCTGGCCCAGGTCATACACCGCCACGTTCGGCGAAAGCTGCTTCCTGCCGACGGGCTTGAGCACCGCCATCACGCGAATCGGCGGCGCGGCGGCGGTGAGGCCCTTAAGAACGCCGCCGGGGCCCTTGGTGATCGCCGGCGTTTCCCATTGCGCGTCGTCGAAACCGGGGTGATCCCACCCTTCCTGCACCAGGCGCGCGTCGAAATCCTCACCGCCGAAAATCGAAGAGAACACGACCGGACCTGAGCTGGTTTTCCAGGAGGCGTCGGTCACGACGTGTTCGATTGAGCCGTCTGAATATTCGAGACGAATGAGACCGATGGCCTGCAGCGGGCCGTACGAACCCCGCACCTTCGTGTAACGCCCGTGGTGGGTGTTGTAAAAGCCGTTGCCGAGCATCAGGCCGACGGCATTGACGCCGGGCTTCAGCGAGGCGGTGACGTCGTAACTGTCGTAGAGGCAGGTTTTGTCGTACGCCGTCCAGCCGGGCGTGAGATACGCGTCGCCGACCTTCTCGCCATTGAGCGTCATCTCGTACTGGGCCAGTCCGCAGACGTTGACGACCGCCCTTTTCAGACCCGGCTTCACTTCCAGGGCGCGTCGCAGAAGCACGCTCTCGTATTTCGCCTTCGGCCCCTTTGCCCCTTTGGGATCGAAGGGCTCGTTGGCGTCGGGCGCGCCGATCCACTTGGCGTTCCGCCAGTCGGCCTCGTTCATTATGCCCATTGTCCAGGTGGCGGGCTCGCTCCACGCAAATGCCTTGCCGGTCTGATCGGTCGCGCGCACTTTCCAGTAGACGATCTGGTTCGAAGCCAATTCCTTCCCGGCGTAAGCGATCTGGCTCATGTCGGCCGAGGCGGTGTCGCCGGAATCCCAAAGATCGCCGGTATCTCTGGCCAGCTTTTCCGGCGAGGACGCCACGAGAATGCGATACGCCTTCTGACTCGCGCCGCGCTGCTCGGACGCAAGAATCCAACTCAAGCGCGGCCGGGCCACGTCCACGCCGGACGGATTGTCTCGGTATTCGCACCGAAGAGAGCCGGGCGTCAGCGCCAGGGCCTGCGCATGGAACAGAGTGAGCATCGTCATGAGAATCAGGCCAACCTGCGGGAGGGACATCATTCGCTTGACTATATCATCCCAGCCGAGTGAACGAACCCGGTCGTCATGTGTCGGCGATCCTGTTCGCCGCCGGGAACTTGGCGATCCTGTCCTCATTCAATAGTTGCCGGGCTTGGCCCGTGGTAGCGGCGCACGCATCGACGCCGAGAAATCACGGCGTGGAGTATGGCGGGGTTTGCTCGATCGTTTCGGCCGCCGTACCTTCCCGTGCCGTGAAGGTTCGTCTCAGCAGACTGTTCTCGCCGGGGTTTTTCCTCCTGCTGCTCGCCTGGACGACGGGCGGGGCGGCGGCACAGGACGCCCCGCAGTTGAACGTCGTTTTCGCCAACGGCTCACCGACTTACACGCCCGGTCGGTGGACCCCGTTGCGGCTGACCCTGACGAACCCCACCGCCGCCGACATCGACGGCTGCGTGCAGGGGGCGGTCGAACT
>DASVSS010000351.1:0-1789 GCA_036387945.1 Tepidisphaeraceae bacterium
AAGCATCATCGCGATGCCTCGGCGGGCGGTGGGACGGGGTCGGTGCTGGGGCATAAGTTCAGTTCGTCGTGGCCGGGGCACGCAGGCCGTAGACGTCGGTGAAGGTCTGTGTGAGCGTGCCGCGTCCGACCGTCACATTCAATTGCAGGGTTTGCAAATTCGACGCCTTTGTGACGACGAACGCCGCGGAGGTGACGCGGGCGGTTTCCATGTCATCGTCGATGGTCCTGCCCGGGCCGAGCAGGCTGCGGGCGGACTTCACCCAGGTCATCTGCTTGAAGTAGTTCGCCACGTCAGGGTCGGCCATGTAACTGCCTGCCACGGTCGACGACGCGTACGCAGACGCGGCGCTTAGCGACGCGGCGTCGGCCTGGTAGTACAGGATCGACTTCGTGGCCGGGTCGTATTCGATCAGCGCCATCTCGGCGTACTGCGCCACGCCGTCGGGCGTGCCGCCGTAGGTGTCCGCCTGCCAGAAGAAGACGCCGGTCTTGTACTTCGTCACCACGCCGCCGAGCGACCGCGCGGCGCGTACGATCGATCCCACGGAATGGCGGTGCTGCTGCACCGTCACGCCAAGCAGTTGGCGCTGGCGGTTGTCGTTCCATTGCCGGGCGGTGACGTCGGCGATCGCCGCCACGCCTCCGGCGATCATCGCCGTCATCAGCATGCCGAGGCACAGCTCGATCATGGTGAAGGCGCGGCGTCTCACTTGATCATCTCTGCGCACGTCACGAGGCGGTAGAGGGTGACGTTCCCGCCGCCGGGGGTCGTCGTTTTTATGCTCACGACCGCGACGTCCCGCGAAGGCTGCAGCGGCGCACGGGTGACGTAGCTGACGTGGCCGACGGTCGTGGCGCTGGTGTCGTTGGCGACGGTGAAATGCGACGTGCCGATGGTTTCGTTGGTGCTGGTGCCGCTGACGGAGGTGTAATCGCTCAGCGCCTTGGCGGCGACGGCTTCGAGATTGGTCTGCGATCGGCTCGCCGCCAGCAGGCTGGCGTCGCTCACGCGCGAGTTGTCGCTGACCGAGACCAGCAGCCCGCTCACGCCCACGACGCACATGGCCAGGACCATGGACGCGACGAGTGATTCGATCAACGTGAACCCGCGCTGCCGCTTAGTAGCTGGCATACGCCGCCCCGTTCATGTCGATGCCCGGCGTGTTGCTCGTGATCTGCTGCGTGCGCGGGTTGTAGAACCAGCCGGCCTCCGGGTATGCGCTCAGATCGGGCGCGGGCATTTCATCGGTGCCTAGCACGACGTGCACGCCGATTTTCCCGGTGACGGGGTTGTGGGGCATGCTCGCAAGGTACGGGCCGAACGGGTGATTGCTGTCGGGGGTGGCGCTGTACTCGCAACGGGCGCTGGTGTGCCCGGTGAGGTGCTTGACGAACGTCTCGCCGTCGGGCGTCGCCGCGAGGACGCCGTCGGGGTAGCCGGGTGGCACGTCCTCGTGCTGGGCCTTGAACACCCCGATCTGCGTGCGCAGGTAACGCAAATCGTCTTTGAGCGTGTTCTCGCGGGCGAGCTGCGACGCGTTGGAGAACTGCGGCAGCACGATGGCCGCGAGAATGCCGAGGATGACGACGACGATCAGAATCTCGACCAGCGTGAACCCGCCTACGGCGGGCCGGCGTGGCCGGCGGGCGGGGAGGATGGAAAAGTTCGCTGGCATCATCGGAACGTCCTGGCCGCACTCCATCGGCCCGTGCGGCGGGCGACTGAACAAAAGCCGTCGCGGCAGCGGTTAGGCCGCCGCGACGGTGAGGTGCTTAGTTCTGGCTGG
>DASVSS010000352.1:0-12736 GCA_036387945.1 Tepidisphaeraceae bacterium
CCACGTTCGACCGGCGATGTACGCACGGGTCCGCGTGGGCCTTGAATCCTTCAATTTGTCGGGCGGGAACAACATCCCGACCGCAGCGACCGGGTCAAACCGTTTCTGACGCAGTCCTTAACCGATCGCTGCGGGGGATTAGATCAATTGTGACGGTTGTGTCAACTTTATTATCTCTTCGGGCGCGTGAGCATCGCGAACAGCCCTGTAATGACTGCGCCGCCGACCCAGAAAAACAAGAGGATTCCGATTCCGATCATGGTGCCGACCGCGCGCCCAGTTTCCTCGGCTTCTGTTTGGGGTCTCGGGCCGCTCGCGACGTTGAACACGCCCCCGCAAACAAAGAAGAGCATCAGTAGGTTCCACCCCCAGAACAACACGAGGCAGACTATGTGTATCGCCGAGCGCGGGGACCTAAGCGTCTCGACGTACTGTGCGGGTTCCACCGCGACCGGTGAGGCAGCGGGTATTGGCGCTACGCCGCTGGCGTATTCCATCGTCGGCTTGCGAAGCCTAGCATTGCACTCATCGCAGATGATCGATTCCTTGAAGAAGTGGGCCTGCTCGAAGTTGCCGATCGCCCGCCCGCAGTTGCCGCATTGTTCCATCGCTTCGCCCCTTCACACGTCAATGACGATTCTCACCGCCCGGCTCATCCGTGCCATCTGCTGAGCGGGCACGAAGATCGGCTTGTGCTTTTTGTTGATCGGTTCCAGCCGCCAACGGTCGTGTTGCGGTTCCCAGTAGACAAGTTTGAACGTGCATTTGTTCTCAACGTGCTGGAAGTAATACGCTTTGCCCGGCACGAACTTCTCTCCATTGTCGCCCGGGTGCACGAGCACGCATATGACGATCGCGCCATCGGGGAATTTGGGCTCCATGCAATTCCCGCGGATGCGGAAAGCGAACGAGTCACGTGGCGCGTCTGATGGCACTTCGATAAAGCCGTCGGCGTCGTCTGCGGTTCGTGCATCACTACTCTCGCTCCAACCCCCGGCGCACATCGCAAGGTCGAAGTAGGGGATCCGACGCAGTGCGATGCGGGCCGTGCCGGGGGGGATCTCAAAAACCGTGTCGTTGAATTTGAAGATGGCATCCTTCGCCGCCACGAACCAAGGCCGGCTTGCCAAAAACTTCTCGTCGATCGCGTCGTCGCCCGAAAGCAGGTCGCGCAATTCTTCGAACGCAATACCTAGCAATCTCGCCGCAGCGACCATCTTCACATGCCGAAACGCATAGGTTCCCGCCCGTTCCGCCCGGCTGATCGTTGCCTCGCCCACGCCCATCCAAAGTGCCATCCCGCGTTGGCTTGCCCCAACTGCGCGACGAAGCTCGCGAAGTCTGTCTGATCTGATCGTGATGGTTGGGCCACCTTTCATGAGGGGAGTTTGGCTTAGTTCGGACATTTTTCCATCTTTCGGTTGACATTCTTTTGTGATGGCATCATGATGACTTTCGTGATGGCATCAGGTAGACCACTTCATCGCGGTACGTGGTTCCGAAGCCGACGGCTCGAACTGCGATTATCGCTAGCCGAGGTTGCCCTGCAGGTCGGCGTGCAACCCAGCACGGTCGAGTCGTGGGAGCGCGGAGAGCGGATTCCGAAACTCTCTCGCCTTGAAGATTTGATGGTGACTTACGGCTCATCGCGGCACGAACTGATCGACGCCATTGCCAACATCGCACTATCGCTGGGGAGGGCGGCATGACGTCGTTGCTCTCAACTGTCACTTGGCACGATGCCCACCGTGCCGACCTCGGGCAAGCCCCCATGTGCCACTTTCTCGTCACCGCGACGTGCAGCGATGTGAATCTGGTGACGCTTGGCTGTTTGTCCGACGTGGCGGACTACCCGCATCGGAAGTGTTCTTCTGCCTGCACGCGGAAACGCGTGAAGCGTGGAGTCTGACGCAGTCCGCACGGGCCGGGCGGCGCGGCTCCAACCGCGTCGCCCACCGTGTGGGCCTTTTGTAGGTGTGAACCTTGGCGCGACCGAAAGGCCACGCCGAGGCATTGAAAGGGATCGCCGAGTGATCAGTCAGCTTTTGCAAGCTCTTCGAACGCGGCTTCAACGGTGGCGTGAACGTCGCGCGATGACAGCACGCGGTCTAAGTCCGGGTGCGACCCGGCGACGCTTAAGCGGACTCGTTCTTCCAGGCATCGAAACGCCAACAGCAGACTCGCCGCTTCTGTCAGCGGCACGCGATCCTCGAACGCCTCGTACAGGTTCGTCGGGTGTGGGTTCGCGTGCATCGCGGCACGGAGAAACGGCCCCAGCTTCCGATCCGTGCGGACTAAGTCGTGACGCAGCAGCAGCGTCAACGCCGCCCTCAACTGTGGCGGAAAAAACGAATCCGTTAGCTCTTCGATCCGAGCCAGCCGGGGGTCACTCATGAGCAAGAGTGTACTCAAGCCGCACCCGTTCGCCGAACTGCTCCCGATGATGAGCGAGGCGGACTACGCCGCCCTCAAGGCCGACGTGATCGCCAACGGGCGGTTCAACGATCCGGCGGTGAACTACAAGGGCATGCGGCTCGACGGGCGCAACCGCCAGCGCGTGTCGGACGAGACGGGTATCAAGCTCCCGACGATCGAGTTCAAAGGCACCGAGGCCGACGCCCTCCGCTACGTCTACAGCAAGGCCGTGCACCGCAACATGGGCGACAGCCAGAAGGCGGCCGCCGCGGTGAACTTCCTCCCGCACTTCGAGGCCGAGGCCAAGCAACGCCAGGACGAGGCCCGCCGGCGTGGTGGAAAATCTTCCACCACCGACGAAGCGGCCGCGACCGGCATCAAGCTCGTCAGTGGCAAAACCCGTGCGCAGTGGCGGGCGAAGCTGAACCAGACCGGCCGCAAGGAGTTGGAACGACGGTACGCGCTACACGTCGGATGGCTCTCCGGCGACATGTGGGGACTAGTCAACGGCGACATGGTCGATCGGATCATCGAGCGGATGTTCGGCCCGGAGCAGCCGGCCGACACGGGGAAGTCTCGCGACGCCGCAGGCGGGCTGTTCGGCGTGAGCGGTCGGTACGTCGCCGAGGCACGCAAGGTCCGCGACGCCGACCCCGAGTTGTTCCGCGCGGTCTTCGAGGGCCGCGAGACGGTCAACCGCGCCAAGCTGCAGCTGCACCGCCGGTCCCGCGCCAGCGCCGCGAAGGCGGCGGCACGCAGCGGCCGGCTCGTCTCCCCCGACGACTGCACGATCCTCGTCGGCGACGCCCTCCGCGAGATGGAGAAGCTGCCGCGCGGCAAGTTCCGCCTGGTCTTCGCCGACCCGCCTTACAACCTCGGCTTCACCTACGACGCCGACCCGACGAAGGACGCGCTCCCGCCGATCAAGTACTGCCACCTCACGCACGCCTGGATCAAGGAGGCCGCGGAGCTGCTCACGCCAGACGGCGCGCTGTGCTGGATGATCCCCGAGGAGTGGGTGATCGACGCCGGCGGGACGATCCGCGAGGTCGGTTTGCACATGCGCCGCCTGATCGTGTGGCACGAGTCATTCGGCCAGAACGGCAAGAGCAATTTCGGCCGCACTTGCCGGTTCATCTGGTACGCGACAAAGAGCAAGACGGACTTCGTGTTCGACGCGGGCTCGATCCTCGTCGAGTCCAAGCGGTCGAGCGTCTACAACGACCCCCGCGCCATGCCCGACGGCAAGGTCCCCGACGCCCTCTGGGACTTCTCGCGCGTCGCCGGCACGTTCGCCGAGCGCATCCCCGACGAGGGCATCCCGACGCAGCTGCCGGTCGACCTGGTCACCCGCGCGGTGCGGTGCTTCACCGAGATCGGCGACGTCGTGCTCGACCCGTTCGGGGGCACCGGCACGACGGCCCGCGCGGCCCTGCGCTGCGGGCGCAAGTGCGTGACGATCGAACGCTCACGGAAGTACGCCGCCATCATCCGCCGCGAACTGCTGGCGATCAGCAAGGGGGATTCCCATGCCGCGTAACAATGAGATCAGGAACCGCGACGCCATCTTCGACCTCATCAGCGACGTGCTGATCGAGCAGTACCGCAGCACGACGGTCGACAAGCTGCACTCTCGCCCGATCGACGCGCTGGAGATGCATATCGAAGTGGGCATTCGTGCCAGCCGAGTCACACGTAACCAAGCCAAACTCCTTCGGCGGTGGATTGCCGCCTGCCCTTTTTCCACGGTCGAACCCGGCGGCGTCATCGCCGAGCTGAATGAGATCGGTCGGGCGGCGTTTGCCGGTCGCAAGCTGAGCAAGCTCAAGCGGAGGGACGTGGCGTGAGCAAGCCCATCAAAGTCGCCATCTGCCGCAAGGGTCGCACCGACTGCACGATCTGGCACCGCCTAGACGAGCAGGGCAATACGCTCTGCCGGGAGTACACGGCGAACTTGTTGACGATCAAGACGTTCGCGAGCCGCAAGGCCGCCGCCGCCGAGTACGCCGCCCTGGACAAGGCGCAGTGGTGCGCCCTGTGCAACGGGTAGAAGGGCAAACGATGACCGGAAAACAACGCAACCTTTTGGCGCACCTGCTCGGCGGGCGCCGCATCGGCTTCAAGTCCGTACCGCGGCGGACGGGCGGCATCAGCTTTCGCTACTTCCTGGCCGCGCCCGGCGGCAAGCTGATGGAGGGCACCCGGGTCGACGAGGCGGACGTCATGGTCCTGATCGATCGTGGCTACGTGCGCTACGCCGGCGACTCGTACGTCATCAGCGACAAAGGCGTCGCCGAGATGCGGCGCCAGCTCACGCCCGCCGCCCGGGAAGGTGAGGCGCAACGATGACGCCTCTCGTGTTCGACACCAATGCGGTTCGCATCGAGCTGTGGTGCCGCGGGCCCGGCGAATGCGCCGACTCCCTCTGCACGCACACGATCCGCACCCGGGACTTTGTCTGCATCGCGTACGCCGAGCGGCTGCGCGAGCACCTTATGGAGCAAACCGCGGACGTGGTCTACAGCCGCATCGTGCCGCTGCCACGCGAGCGAGACCCTTTACAGGAGATCGAAGATGTCCAGCTCACCAACTAACACGCGCACCGTCGGCCCGATCCGCACGGTCGAACAAGTCGAGTGCCCGTCGTGCGACGCACGCCTGCGACCGACCGAGTACGTGCGCAAGCACGACACGCACCCGCGGCTGCACACGGAGCGCATGTCGATCCACACCGACTGCCCGCACTGCGGGAGTCGTTACAGCGGCGTGTACTACCTCTCCGGCGGGGTGTGGACGCTCGAATCGCTGGCGCCGACGCCGGCGCGTTCGAAGCCGGTCGAGCGGCATCACGGCGACGCGCAGCGGCAGTCCGCGTGACGCGTGGTCGCCCCCGAACCCCGAAACCGCTCAACAAAGAAGGAGCTTTGCAATGCTAGTGCTATCCCGCCAGCGCGACGAGGTCATCAAGATCGGCGACGACATCGAGGTCACCGTCGTGGACATCCGCGGCGACAAGGTCCGCTTGGGCATCAGCGCCCCGAAGGAGATCAGCGTCCACCGCAAGGAAGTCTACGAGGCGATCAAACGCGAGAACCGCGACGCGGCTCAGCCGAAGATCAAGCCCGAAGACATCGCCCAGTTCGGCCGCCCCAACATCAAGGCACTGCCGGAACCCGCGGCGGGTACGGCGGGCGCGGAGGTCAAGCCGTGACGCACCTGTGCCGCGACAGCCTGGAGATCGTCGCCCGCATGAGCGGCCCGGAGTTGCTCGCGATGGCCGGCCGCAACGTGGCGTTGCCGCCGGCGGCGCGGCGCCGGCTCGACGAGTGGATGGCCGCCCAGGCGGCCGACGCCGGGCGACCGGCGATGGCCGCCACGCAGGCGCTAGGCGACCTGATCGACGCCCGCCGGCGCCGCCGGGATCGGGAGAAGGGAAACGTCCGTGACTGATACTCCCGCGCTCAAGATCGCCGGCGCCGAGGCGACGACCGCGCCGTCGCCCGACCGCACCGGGCGGTGGATCACCGCCAAGCAGGCGTCGGAGCGCTCCGGGCTGTCCGTCGGTCACGTCAACCGCCTCGCCGGCGATGACTGGCAGCACACGGGCCTAGCGCGGTGGGCCAAGCTGCCGAGCGGGCAGCAGGGCTGGCTCATCGACGAGGGCGCCGACGCGCGGTTTGTCCGCGACAAAAGCGCCGAGCGGCGGGCGGCCGAGTTCGACTGGAACACCATCCCCGAGAAGCCCCGCACGATCGCCCTGTGGCGGCTCGGCCTGCTCAAGGACTGGAAGCTCGCCCGCGAGTCGGCCCCAAAGGGGACGACGATCGACGCGGTCGCGGAATCGTTCCTGCGGTCCCGGCACCTGGACCTTTCCGTCCGCAGCCTTCATCGCCTGCAGCGGCGTTTCATCGAGCTCGGCGTGCCCTACGGCTTGCTCGACCACCGCGTGGCCGCGCCGTCGCGCACGAGCGACTACGCCGATTTCTACGCAATGTTCCGCGCGACCCTTCTTGAGTTCGGCCAGGCCGCGCCGACGACCGTCTACAAGCTCGTGTGCGCCAAGATCCGCACGCAGAAGATCGACTTCGCCATCCCGACCGATCGCCAGGCCCGCAACTTCGCGGCCACGATCCCGCTCGGCGAAATGGTCTACCACCGCCAGGGCCCCAAGGCGTTCGACGATAAATGCGCGGCGTTCTGCGCCCGCGACTGGACGACGATCCGCGTCACCGAGGGCTATGGCGATCAGGCGCGGCCCGTCACGCGGCCGATGGAGACCAACGACATATGGATCGCCGACCACCACCCGTGCGACGTGATCGTGAAATACGAAGGCAAGCTGATCCGCCCGTGGCTCACCGCCTGGCAGGACGGGCGCAGCCGCCGCGTCGTCGGCCGGTGGTTCAGCCCACGCGACCCGAACTCCTCGACCGTGCTGCTCTCGCTGCGCGACGCCATCCTCCGCAACGAACTGCTCGTGCCGCTGTGGGCCTACACCGACAACGGCAAGGACTTCGACGCCTGGATGTGGGATGGGCAGACCAAGCGGGACCGCCGCCTGCGCGTCACGCACGACCAGGACCGCTTTGGCGGCGTGTACCAGCAGCTGCAGATCGGGCACCTGCGCGCCAAGCCCTACAACGCCAAGGCCAAGCCGGTCGAGCGGTTCTTCGGCACCTTCGAGCGCCAGGTCGGTGTGTTCGAGCCGACGTACTGCGGCCGCAACCCAATGGTAAAGCCCGAGCGCCTCGCCGACCGCCTCGCCCGCGGCCTCGCTCCCGACTACGCGGACTTCGTGGCCCGGGCCACGGCGTGGATCGACGACGTGTATCCCAACAACACGCACACCGGGCAGGGGCTGGACGGTCAGCGGCCGATCGACGTCTACAACGCCAACCTGCACACCCGCCGCGTCACCACGCTGGAGAACCTCGACTGCTGCCTGCAGATCATCACGCGTCCGATCAAGGTCGGACGTAACGGCGTTACCGTCAACAAGCGCACCTACGGCCGCTGCGACCCCGCGCTGCGCAACCTGCTCGGCCGCGAAGTGCAGCTCCGCATCGACCCCGAGGACGTACGCACCGCTCAGGTGTGGACGACCGACGGCAAGCAGCGCCTCTGCGTCGTCTCGTGCAACGAGCTGGCTGTCCTGGACGTCACAAGTGACGCCGCTTACCGCGAGGGCCTGGCCATCCAGACGCGGCACAACAACGACATCAAGCGAGCGAGCAAGCGTGGGCTGCGGATGATCGAAAGCCCGATCGAAATCCTGCGTGACGACGCGATCGCCCGCAAGCGCGCCGACGACGCGAAGTCGCCGCCGCCCGGGCGACCCGCGCCGCGCATCAGCATGATCCAGACCGGCATCGACGCGGCGTCGATCGCCGAGCAACCCGTGCTGGCCAAGGCCGCGGGGGCCGAGCACATGACGCGCGCGGTGGATTCGACGCTGGCGATGTTCGCCGCGGACGACTGAGTGACAGACAAGGACGATCCAATGAGCAACGACGACATCGTAAACCGCCCCGACCACCTGACGCAGGAAGCCCGATTGCTAGGAGTGACCCGTATGCTGCGCGACGACCAACGCCTGACCCCTGACCTGGGCGAGTCGATCGTCCGCAACTTCCGCGCCGTCATGGCGAGGCTCAAAAAATCCGAGAAGTGGGCCGCTCGGTCGCTGGCGATGTCGCCGACCGTCCTCAGCCAGGTGCTCAGCGGCACGTACGCCGCCGACACCGAAGTCCACCTGCGGAAGATCGACCGATGGGTCGAGATTCAGCACGCGCGGGCGACCGCGCCGCAGCAGGCGGCGTTCGCCAGGACGAGCACCGCGCTGGAGATCATCGGCGCCGCCAAGATGATCGAGAAGATTGGCGGCATCGCCGTCGTGCATGGCCCCAGCGGCATCGGCAAGTCGCTAGTCGCCGAGTACATCGCCCGCGACACGCCCGGGTCGATCCCGATCCGCGTGACCGCCGCGCGGTGCGGCATCGCCGCGATCTACGCGCTGCTGGCCAAGGAGGTTCTCCCGCCGGCCCTGCACAAGCTCGCGCCGGCGCAGATCGAGAACGCCCTCGTCGACGAACTCGCTGACACCAATCGCCTGATCGTCGTCGACGAGATCCACGAGCTGGCCGTCAAGGGCAAGGACCAGGGCCTGCACGTGCTGCGCCACCTGCAGGACCAGACGGACTGCCCAATGCTCTGGCTCGGCACTGCCGACATCGCCACGTACATCGAGACGGGCCGCTACACCAAACAGGCCGTCGAGCAGCTCTACGGCCGCGTCACCTGGTCGCTCGACCTCACCTACGCCGCCAGCCGCCAGGACGGCGGGCCGGGGCTACACACGCTCGACGACATCCGCGCCGTCGTCGGCGCGCACCAATGGAAGGTCGCCGGCGACGGCATCGACTACCTGCACGAGATCGCCAACGAGCCGCAAATGGGCGGGCTTCGCACCGTCGTGAGGCTCTGCCGCATCGCGGTCGCCAAGTATGGCGACAAGCCGCTCACGCGGCAGTTGTTCGACGACCTGCAGCAAAGCAGGCTCGGCGCCCGCGCCGCCGGCGTGGTGCGGAAGCAGATCGAAGTCCGTGCGCGAAAGGCAGGGTGAGCCATGCATCCATCACAAATCGAATTTCGCATAGCCGCGCTCAACGGGCAGTGGCCTGCGGAGAAGACGCCGGCCGAACGACGCCGATCGGAATCCGTTTTCAAGTCCGGTTACGCGTACACGCTCAAGCTGCTGCGCCGTGAAGTCGGCGCACTCGACCCACGCGGGCCGGTGATCATCCAGGCGGACTTCTTCGAACGGGACATCAAGCTCGACGGAACGCCGCGTGCCGACGCCCGGCAACCGCAGTTCCCCGGCGTCGGCCTGTTCTTCACCAGCAACAAGATCGGCTCGCTCAGCTACCGCTGCGATGTCTGCCAACGGTGGCAACACAACTTGCACGCGATCGCCTTGACGCTCGAACGATTGCGTCTGGTCGGCCTCTACAACGTCGCTAACTCGGGCCAGCAGTACAAGGGCTGGAAGGCCCTCCCCGCGCCCGAGCACGCATCGGTCCAGTCGTTCGACGCCGCCGTGATGCTAATCGCCAAGTACGCAGGGACGAACTCGACGGCCGTCATCAGCGACTACGAGACGGCCAGAGGCTGCTACCGCGCCGCTGCGAGCAAACTGCACCCCGACGCCGGCGGCACCCCGGATCAGTGGCAGATGCTGCTGGCGGCCTGGGCGCTGGTCGAGCAGTCCTTCCAAGCCAAAGGAGGTCGCGCGTGACGATCCCTCAACGTGACCTGGTCACGAGCCTGCATTCGTGCGTCTGTCCCGCGTGCGGCGGGCCCAAGCGTCAGAGGCACACGTTCTGCGGCCGCGATTATTTTCGCCTGCCGGAGGCGATGCGCCTGCAGCTCTATCACCGGGTCGGCAGCCGGTACGAGCAGTTGGTAGGGGCGGCGATGGACAAGCTCGGTGCCTCGACCTTCCGCCTCAGCGCCGCCGTCCCCAAGCCCGTCACGTGTGCGACGACGCAGAGCGACGCGCAGCCGTGCCCAGAGTGCGGCGCGCAGGTCCACCCGCGGCGGCGGCACTGCCGGGCGTGCGGGTTCGACCTCGGCACCTGCCACGTCGGCGTCGACCAGGGCAAGCTCTTCGATGCCGGCCCCACCTACGGGATACCCGACTGATGATCGACCTTGACGACATCCCCGATCTCACGCCCGAAGCGCATCGCGCTCGCGAGCTCGCCCGCATCGCCGGCATCGTCGCGTGCACCGGGGGCCAACTCCCGGAGTCGTTGTCCGAGGCCAGCAGCGACCGACGGGCAGGTGAGTCGCCAGGCGATGCCGACGAGCCGTGTTCGGACGCCGACGGGATCGCGCGATCGGACGTCCTCACGATCGACGGTGCGTCGATCACCACTTTCCCCACACGACCCCCAACGGAGACAGCCATGCCCGACGAAGCGGCCAAGCGGCGCAATTGCAAAAAAGTACCCGTCGTCTGCGTCGAGACCGGCAAGACGTTCGAGTCCGCGTCCGCGGCCGAACGCGCAAACAATCTTTCGCCCGGCGCGGTCTCCCAGATCCTCGCGGGCAAAGGCAAGACCGCCAAGGGTCTTACCTTCCGTCGCGCCAACGTGCCCGCGCCGGCCGCTAGCGGCCCGCCGGCGACACCAGAGGCGCCACCCCCCCCCCCCAAGACGCACGAACGCGACAGCGTGCCGGCGCGGGCCGCTGCCGGGCCAAAGGACATGTCCCGGTGCAGGGCCCGCATCCTCTTCGTCGAGATCACCGCCGACGACGCCACTGTCGCGTCGGCTCTGCAGTCGGTGATCGACACGTTCTTCAAACAGTGAGGCGCCAATGACCCGCAAACAGATCATCTTCATCCAGCAGGCCAAGCGCATGCTGCAGGACACGTGCGGGCTCGACGAGGGCTGGTACCGCCAGACGCTCAAAATCGCCGGCGGGGTCGATTCCAGCACGAAGCTCGACAACGCCGGCTTCGAGCGCGTGATGGCGGCGTTCGAGGGCATGGGCTTCCGCGACCCGGCGCAGCAGGACCGCACGCGCGCAGCGACGTACTGGCGCGACGCGGCGGCAATGCAAAACGTATTCGCCAGCCGCCGCGAAGTCGCGCTCATCCGAGAGCTCGTTGCGCAGACGAAATACGCCGACGGCCTCGAAGGGCTCTGCCGCGTATGGAGCAATCGCCGCACGTCGCACGTCGCGAAGCTGCGCCCGAAGGAAGCGCACAACGTCATCGAGATGCTCAAGGCCGTCATCGAACGGCAATCACGGGAGGTAGCGTGAACAACAATTCCTTCGTGCACAAGCCCTGCATCCGCTGTGTACGTCGCAACGAGACGGGGTTCGATCGGATGTGCGACGACTGTCGGTTCGAAACGATTTTCGGGTGTTTCATTCGGCGCCCCCACCCCGGCCTCGAACTGCTCGAACACGAACGTGAGCGGCAAATCATGAAAGGGTTCGACGCCGCGCATGACGACGGCCACATCGACGGCACCTTGTGGAAGGTGGCGTGCGCGCTGCTCTCGCATGACGCAAAAGACGCGTTCGTTGAGTACTCGCTCACGCCGCCGGACTGCAAGTGGGTCGACAAGCTCATTGCGGAACTGGCCGACAGTCGGATCGCACAGTTAACGGTGGCGGGCGCCTTCGTCGTAGCAGAGATCGAGCGCATCCAGCGATTGAAGTCTGAAACAAAGGAGGTCCACAGTGGCTAGGAAACCTGAGAAATCGCAACTCGATCGAGCGATCGCTTCTCGCGAACGCGGGATCAAGAAGATGGAGGAATCGAAGGTCAAGATTATGCGTGGAGCGGAAGCAGAGTGTGCGGCGACAGACCACCGCATCCAAGGAAAGAGGGTGTTGCTCGACGCGCTGAAGCGCGGCGCGATCAGCGCAAAATAAAGCGGAGCAGGCGGGTGTTCGCAGCACGCCGCCTGCCCCTGACCAGTGACCGAGGAAGAGCGCGACCCGGTCATCTTCGACGTCGCACCGAAGCGCCTTTGGCCGCTGCTCGACAGACGTTCGAAGGCGCTTTTACGCGAGGTATAGGCCAATGAGAGCAGCAACTCGACGAACGAGAAGTCCCTGTCCAGCGTGTGGTGAAGTCTGCCACTTTCGCCCAGCCGCCGAAGTGTGCGGCGAGTGCAAGAGGCTACTGGAAGATGGCAGGCGATTCCGAGAGCAGGTTTCTGCGTCGCTCACGACTGACGGCGAGCAGGTTCGTCTGCCGTGGTCCTACTACTCAATTCCATACATCAAAACGCCAAAACGCGATCACCTTCAAAAAGCCGTCTTACAACTCGCCTTGGTTGCTAGCCGCCCGTCACCGCATTTGATCGATGAGTACGACGTACCACACCTCCTTGAGCGCCGGGACGGAAACAACATGGAGAATCAGTATGTACGGGTAGTACCCAAAGGGTTCACTAAAGCCTTTCAGTCGCTGTTTTTCTCCATCCAGCAGGCGTGTGACGCGTCATACCGGGACGGAAAACGCGACGGCTCTAGTGTGATCCTTCAACTCGCCAGCGGCGACATGTCAGTTAGCGACTTCAATGATTCCACTATTGGCGCGAACGAGGGTGCCGACGACTCATGACCGCCGGCGACCCTCCATTCCCCCTCGACGCCCAAACCCGCGAGATGATCCGGCTGCTGCGCGAAGCCTCCGCGCGGGCGCGGAAGATCATGCTCAATCCGCCAGGTAAGACCGCCAAAGCGCAGGCATTCGCGAGCAGTGGCGCCGCTCAACTGCTCGCCGGCTTTAACCGCG